>JBHJHJ010000090.1:0-56414 GCA_050330955.1 Elainellaceae cyanobacterium
TCGTTAACAAAGGCATAGAAGCAATCCTCAGTTACTGCCGCCAGCAGCTAGAGCAAGGGCAGGACTATCTCTACGAGGCCAAGCTTCTAATCGTTGGCGAAGGCGGTGCGGGGAAAACCTCCCTGGCTAAAAAGATTGAAATTAGTAACTATGTCCTAAATCACGAAGAAGCCTCTACCGAAGGCATTGACGTTATCCGCTGGGACTTTCCGCTGGAGGGCAAGCCACCCTTCCGCCTCAACATCTGGGACTTCGGCGGCCAAGAAATTTACCACGCCACTCACCAGTTCTTCCTCACTAAGCGCTCGCTGTACGTTCTCGTCGTCGATACCCGACAAGACAATACCGACCTCTACTACTGGCTCAGCATTGTAAATTTGCTTAGCAACAGCAGCCCAATTTTGATCATCAATAATGAAATGCAGGATCGTATCTGCCAGATTAACGAGCGAGAGCTGCGGGGAGAATTCCTCAACCTAAAAGAGGTCATTGCTACCAACCTAGCCACTAACCGTGGCCTAGAAAGGCTAGTGCAAACTATTCAGCGCTACGCCAACCAGCTTGACCACATCGGGGCTCCGCTGCCGCGAAAGTGGGTAGATGTGCGGCGAACCTTAGAAACTGCCCCCCGCGATTACATTTCTTTGAATGAGTACTTTGAAATCTGCGAGCGCAACGGCTTTCAGCAGCGGGATGATCAGCTACAGCTCAGCGACTATCTCCACGACTTAGGCGTCTGCCTTCACTTTCAAAACGACCCGCTGCTCAAGCGCGTGATTATCCTCAAGCCGGAGTGGGGCACGGCGGCGGTGTACCGCGTCTTGGACACCAAGGCAGTGGTGAACAACCAGGGGCGTTTCAGCCGTGCCCAGCTTGACCAAATCTGGAGCGAAAGTCAGTACACCGACATGCGCGATGAGCTGCTGCAGTTGATGGTCAACTTCAAGCTCTGCTACGAGATTCCCAACGTTCCTGGAACCTACATCGCCCCCAACCTGCTGCCGGTGGAGCAGCCCGACTACGGCTGGGACGACAGCCAAAATCTCATCCTGCGCTACGCCTACGAATTTATGCCCAAGGGCATGGTGACGCGATTCATTGTTGAAATGCACCGCTACATCGAGCAGCAGCGCCTGGTATGGAAAAGCGGTCTGGTGCTGCTGAAAGATGAGGCCCGTGCTGAGGTGATCGAGCGGTACAACCAGCGGCAGATTCACATCCGCGTTTCGGGCAAGCGGAAGAAGGAGCTGCTGACCATCATCAATCACGAGTTTGAAAAGATCCACACTAGCTACGAACGGCTGCAGTACCAAACCCTAGTGCCTTGTAATTGCGGAGAATGCAAGGATACAAAAGAGCCTCAGCTTTATCCGCTAAACGTTCTCAAGCGATTTCAGAGCAAAGGGCAAGAGCAAATTCAATGCCAAAAGAGCTTCGAAATGGTCCACGTGCGATCGCTGATTGACGATGTCATCGGACCACCCCGCTTAACAACAAGGCAAGTCCGCGACAAAGTTTTCATCAGCTACAGCAACAAAGATCGGGAGTGGCTAGAAAAGCTGCAGCCCTTTCTCAAACCCCTGGAGCGCAACGGCGCGATCGCTACCTGGGACGATACCCAAATCCAACCCGGCACCCCATGGCGCGAGGAAATTGATGCCGCGATCGCCTCCGCAAAAGTAGCGGTACTGCTGCTCAGCCAAAATTTTCTAGCATCAGATTTTATCGCCGAAAACGAGCTGCCCCCTTTCCTAGACGCCGCTGAACGCGAGGGCCTAAAAATTGTCGTCATCCCCATCGGCTACTGCACCTACGAAGAATCAGAAGTGGGCAAATACCAAGCGATGCATCCAGTTGACCAGCCCCTGAGCAGCCTTAGCGAACCAGAGCAGGAAGCTGCATTGGTGGGGATCGCCAGATACATCAAAGCAGCCGCCAGTAAATGACCCAGACAAACAGCGATCGCCTGACTCTCCGAGATGCGATCGCTGCAGCGGTTGCTCAGCCAGTAGAAACTCGACTGGCAACACCTGTAGCCTAGCGATCGCCAAGTCCAAACCCGAAAGCGCTAAGTTCAGAATCGTAACTGTTGAGTTCGGAACTGCGATCATTGAGTTCGGAATTGCAATCGCCAAGTTCAAACCCTCAACCGTCAAGTTCGGAACTGCACTCGTTGAGTTCGGAACTGCGATCGCCAAGTTCAAACCCTCAACCGCCAAGCTCGGAACTGCACTTGTTGAGTTCGGAACTGCGACCGCCAAGTCCAAACCCTCAACCGCCAAGCTCGTAGATGCGAACGCCCTTTGGGCACGCTGCGCGAACGCCCTTCACCCTCTAAAAATCTCCACCCCCCTCCAACGCCACATTCTCATACACCAGCGACATCGAGCACCGAAACCCAACGCTGACAAACTCCACCTCAGCCGATGGCTCGCCCCCATAACTCGTCAGCTCCCACTTCCCCCGCTCATTCAAGCGGTAAACCTCTAGCCCCATCCGCTCCGCATCCACCAGCACATATTCCCGCAGCGCCTCAATGCGGCGATAGTGCCGAAACTTCTGCCCCCTATCAAACCCCTCAGTGCTAGGCGACAACACCTCCACAATCAAACAGGGATGATAAATCACCTGCCGCGCCGCCTGGTCACGGCGATCGCAGCTCACCATCACATCCGGGTAGTGAAAAGGCCCGCATTCAGAAACCCCCAGCTTCGCATCCGCCATCTGCACCTTGCAGCCCTTACCCCGCAGGTGCGTCTTCAGCGCCGCCGCTATATTCAGGGCAATATCATTGTGAGGGATGGTCCCCCCCGTCATCGCATAAACATCGCCATCGATATAGCCGTACTTGAGAAGCTGCTCCGCTTCCCACGTCAAATACTCTTGAGGCGTCATTCGGGGCTGGGCTTGGGCAATCATAATCGCTCTCCAAGGCACTTTTGCCGACGAGCTGAACGAAGATTTTGGCTATGCAACGCCATGGCCTGTAAAGGAATACGGTGCTGCTTGGCATGTAAGCGCCGCGATAGTTAGGTACTGCGGTTTAGTGCTGTGGTTTAGTGCTGACATGGCAAGGCCTCATAGGACTCTAGTGTACTCCGTGCATTGAGGGCATGGCATTGGAACGCTCAGCAGCATAGGAACACCCTACGCGCTTTTTGCGCCTTTTTAAGCCGCCCCTTCAAAATTGATAGGATACGGAAGAGTTGATTGCCGAGCTAGAGAAAAGCCTGCCAATGACAGCCCAAATCCTGCGCAAAAAATTTACGGTGGATCAGTATCACCAGATGGTTGCGGCTGGAATTTTGGCCGAGGGCGATCGCGTAGAGCTACTGGCGGGGGAGATTATTGAAATGTCGCCAGTGGGAAGGCAGCACGCGGCCTGTGTCGATCGCCTTACCGAGCTATTGGTGATGGCCTTTACCCCTGCAGCGACTGTACGGGTGCAAAGTCCCATTCATCTGAGCAAGAGTTCTGAGCCACAGCCAGATGTCGCGCTGCTGCGAAGACGGGACGATTTTTATGCCCAAGGACACCCGCAGCCGGAAGACGTTTTGGCGGTGGTAGAGGTCTCTGATACGACGGTGGCATTTGACCGCAGCGTGAAGCTGCTGCTCTATGCCCGTCACGGCATTGCGGAGGTATGGATCGTTGACCTCAACGGCGGGGCTGTGGAGGTTTACCGGGAGCCTAGCGGGTCGGGGTATCAGCAGGTGCAGAGATTTGGCAAAGGGGAGGCGATCGCCTTTCAGCGCTTTGGAGAGAGGGCGATTGCGGTAGAGGAAATCTTGGGTTAGCGCTTTCTGCACCTGCTGAAATGGCAATACCAGCTCGATAAAAGAAGCGGGACCTGGGCAGGCCGCATCGCCCTTCACCGCCGCCGCATTAACGAATTGCTTAAGGACTCCTTAAGCCACAGCTAGAGAAAGTGCTACCCGAGGCTTACACAGATGCCGTTAAGCAAGCTGCCGCCGAAACCCAGCTTCCGGCAGAGACCTTCCCCAGCGAGTGCGAGTGCGAGCTATCTCAGATTATGGACGGGTAGCTTTCAGCCACAGTGAGTTGACAGGTTTTCAAAGAGCGATCGCCCAGATCCAGACGCTCAAGCGAAGCCATCCAGAGGACATCGCCCAAACCCCAGTTAGATTTGCCGATTCAGCGCTGCGTTGAGGCAAAGCATTGCAAGCTATCCATCACTCAGCTATCGATTTCACTTAAGCGTTTATTGACCCTACTCGAGCATTTATGAGTAATGCTCAAGCTGTACTCACTACGATACGAGCGTTCAGAGGTTTCGCTTAAGCACTTAGGAATTTCGCTTAGGCCTTAACAGGTTTCGATCGAACGTCTAAAGATAGCGGCTAAGCTGCTCATTTGCATAGGCTGGCGCCTGAAAAACTGCGCTTTCCGTTGCTATGGGCCTGAATGAGAGAGTCTGCATTTTGGCTTGAGTGAGCAGTATTGTGCACCATAGATTTCTAACTGATAAACCAAAACCAGCTATCGCAACTTCCCTCGCCAATGCGGAACAAGTAGGGGATATCAGAGTCTTGTTGTATACGATTATATGTGGAATTGGTACTATGAGCGCTACAGAATATGCAGTTAAAAACTATACATCCGAGCAAGTTCCTGCTGTTATAAGCAGAGATTCTAGCGCAGTTCTGAAGGGAGTTGGAATATTAGTTGTTCTAATTAGTCACTACCTGAGCTTTTACATTTATGAGGACAATCCTGTAAGCGGTGTTGCAAATGTGACGGTGTCAGTTTTCTTCATTCTAAGTGGGTATGGCGTGTTTAGTTCTCTTCGCAAAAGATTGAAGAACAAACTGGGCACAAAAGCCATCTTTATTTTTTATAAGGATAGGCTCCTCAAAATAATTCCATTGCTATGGATTTCCTTGTGCTTACAGTTTCTGATTACTGGTAACACATTTCCAGCGACTGCTTTCTTTGGATACGAATTAACGGGTCACTACTGGTTTATCTCTTCTATTCTTCAATGCTATCTCTTGAGCCCGTTTTTGTTTCTTATAATTGAAGCAGGAAAGTATTGCTCGCTCGGCAGCGTAACCCTAGGCATGATGCTGCTTGCATCCCTGGAGAGGGATAGCTCAGTTTTTGAGCCGCTACTCATGGGTTTTCATCTTGCAGAATCTCCCTATTTACAAATATACTTTTTGCACACATACTTGTTTTTCTGTGGGATGTGCCTTCATCATTTTGGATATTGGTTTGAGCATAAGCGCATCTTAAGCAAGGCGCTTTTTTGCTCTCGACGATTGGTCTTTTGGCTGCTTCTCTTCGCCGCACTTACTTATACTTGCCTTGAAAAAGCTGTTTTCTCAGGACTGCCTTTGTTGGGTAGTCTGTGCTTATTTTTTCTCACCTGTGCATACGCTTTACAAAATCATGTTGCATCAGAGAGCATAGCTATAAAGGCTGTTAAGTTTATCGGCAATCATTCATTGCCGATTTATTTGTTTCATATGTCCTATTATTTTCTGTTGGAAAGGCTAGGACTTCTGTCAACCAATCCTATTGTTGGTATTAGTTTTACTATTACTCTTCTTCCCGTATTTGTTTCCGTTTCAACCCTTTTGGAGACTTTTGTCGACTTCTTCTATAAAAAGCTGCAAAACCTTGGTTGCACGACTTAGTTGCTCCCTGCTTTAGGAGTTGAGTGAGTCTTGCCTGCAGGTGAGTCAGTTTTATCCACTGGTGAGCAATCTCTATTCACCGCTGAGTATTGGAGGCTCGCTGCTAAGAGTCAGCGGCTGGCATCTTCGGCAGGACCGCTATAGCTGTCGAGAGTTGATAATCTCCGAGCTATCGACTGCCAAAGACCGAGACCTCAACACTAACGATCGACGGCTGCACATCAAAGATCGATGGCTGCATACTCAATGCGCAGCGATCGCATTCAAATATCAGCCGTCCTCTTGCCACAGCAGCACGAATGATCTACCCTCCGGGGCTAGAGCCGTGGACCTCATGGCTCCGTCTCCCAAGAATTCGGTCGAGCGGGGCTGCAGGTTGTTGCTACCAACCCGCAGCCCCTAATCCCACAGGGCACTGCATCGCTTGCTTATCGGCTCCACTAACGGCGTGCGCCACCACGCCTCGAAGGTTTTGCCTTCGCTAGCGCGAACGAGCGGCTGCACGTCTTGCAATATGTCGAGTGGCGGCTGTGGACGCCCCCAACTGCCATCGATGAGCAGGGCATCCACCACCTCACCCCTGCCTACGGTCAGGTGCTCAGCGTTACGAAACATTTCGCCAGCGGTATCAAAATTGGGAGAGGGGGGCATTTCCTCAGCATTGGAGGAGGGTTGTGGATGGGGGCCTCCCAGGACGATAAACACATACTCGCTATAGGCGATAGAGGCGACGCCCAGCTACGGGCGATCGCGCCACCAAACCGCGCAGCTGCCCCTCCTCTCACTTCACAGCTCATAAGCGATCTTGGATCGCTATACAAGACTTTGATGATAGGCTCACATTATTCAACTGCATCACCCAGTCGAAGAACTTGAAGTTTTGTTATCGTCAAGTTAGTTGACTATTGAGGAACATTGTGCCGGAGTATCTTCCCCCGCTCAACGAACACAACCTCCCCTACCCCGATACAATTCACCCGATTGTGGTTCACTTCGTCATCGCGATGATTCTATTCGCCGTCGTTTGCGACCTCATCGGCTACTTCACCAAAAATTCCCGGCTCTACGAGGTGAGCTGGTGGAACATGTCCTTTGCTACGGTTTCCATCTTCATTGCCATCATCTTTGGTCAAATCGAGGCCGGTCTAGCGGAGCCCTACGCCGCAGCCGTGGGCGACCTAAACCTCCACACCCTCATCGGCTGGTCCCTTTCGGCCATCATTGCAACCATTACAGGCTGGCGCTACATTATCCGCCTGCGCACCCCAGAGAAGCTGCCCGCAGCCTACCTGGGCGTCAACGGCCTGCTCACCGCCATCGTGCTGGTGCAAATATACCTGGGCGACAAGCTGGTGTGGGTCTACGGCCTGCATTCCGCACCTGTGGTGGAAGCGATTCGAGGAGGTGCGCTGTGAGTTTAACGCTGCTTGCTGAGACGGGCGCCAACGGCCTGCCCTACCGCATTCCCATCCACCCCAACTTGGTGCACCTCACCCTGGGGCTGTTCATTGCGGCGATCGCTTTCGATATCGTCGGCGCCTTTTACCCCCTGGAAAAGCCGGTGTTCAAGTTTCTGGCTATCCCTGCAACCCGCTCAAACCTATTCGACGTGGGCTGGTACAACATGGTGGCCGCAGCGGTGATTACCTTTTTCACCGTAGCGGCTGGGTTCTACGAAATACTGCTGGCGGACGTGCCCCAAGATATCACCAGCGCCTGGGGGCTGGGGGCAATGGACACGATGGTTTGGCACGGCCTAGGCGGCGTGCTGATATTGGCCCTGATTGTAGCGATGACCGTCTGGCGCGGGTTCCAGCGCTTCGTCTGGCGACAAGACCGCTCTTTGCAGGTGCAGTGGACCTATCTATTGGCGGGGCTGGCAATCTTCGCCCTCATGTTTGCCCAGGGCACCTTGGGCGCCCACCTGGGCGGCGAGTTTGGCCTCCACGTCACAGCAGATCAAATGCTGCGCTACGGCAGCGACCCCAACACACTTTGATTGCGCTTAGCACTCCTGACGCATGACCCTTAACTCATGAAAACACGCAACATTTTCATATTGTCCGGTTTGGCGATCGCCTACGCGCTGATCAGCCTGTGGGTGGGTCAGCAGGCCTACGGCTGGATGCCGCCCCAGGCGTCAGCCGAGTCAATGCTGGTGGACGACTTATTCAGCTTTTTAGTCACCCTGGGCACATTCATTTTCCTCGGGATTACCGGCACCCTGCTGTTCTCCATGATTTTTCAGCGGGCGGCCAAGTACGACTATAGCGACGGCCCTGGGATTGAGGGCAACATTACCCTAGAGGTGGTCTGGACCGCAATTCCCTTCGCCCTCGTCATCTGGATCGGCGTCTACAGCTACCAAATCTACGACCAGATGGGCATTCTCAGCCCGATGAACCACGGAGGACAGGGGGCGATGGGCATGGCCGTGGCTGAGGCGGCGCCCGTCACTACGGAAGAAGCGGTCCCTCCTCAAATCGAGGTCCGCGCCCGCCAGTGGGCCTGGGAATTCCATTACCCTGACCAAAACGTTACCAGCACCGAGCTGCATTTGCCGGTGAACCAGCGGGCCAGGCTGCTGCTCTCATCAGAAGACGTGCTCCACGGGCTATACGTCCCCGCCTTTCGCGTCAAGCAGGACATCGTGCCCGGCGAAGAGATCGGCTTTGAATTTACCCCCATCCGCGAGGGGCGCTACCGCCTGCGGGACTCCCAGTACAGCGGCACCTACTTTGCGGCTAACCAAACCAATGTCGTGGTGGAATCTGAAGAAGATTACCAGGACTGGCTTACCACTGCCGCCGACCAGCCCCCTGCTCCCGCTGAAAACCGGGCCTACGCCGAGTTCAGCCGCGCTGAGCAAAACCCCATTAGCCTAGGGTGGGAATCGGTTAAACCCGCGCCTGCCCCAGTCGTCAATTACTCCAGCTCAAACCAAGACTCCTATGAGTAATGCATCCTTAGAAGCTATCAGCGCCCAAACCGGACAGCCGCATCCTGGCGCACCAGACAACTGGAAGCGGTTCTTCAGCTTCAGCACCGACCACAAGGTGATCGGCATTCAGTACATCGTCACCGCGTTTCTGTTTTTTCTCTTTGGGGGTCTGCTAGCCATGGTCATGCGGGGGGAACTGATTACCCCCGACGCTGACCTCGTGGACCGCACCGTCTACAACGGCCTCTTCACCATGCACGGCACCATCATGCTGTTCATGTGGACCTTCCCCGTGCTCAACGGCTTCGCCAACTACCTGGTGCCGCTGCAGATTGGGGCGCGGGACATGGCCTTTCCCCGGCTGAACGCTCTGGCCTTCTGGATGGTGCCAGTGTTTGGCGTCATTTTGATTGCCAGCTTCTTTGTGCCCGGGGGCCCCTCCCAGTCGGGCTGGTGGGCCTATCCGCCCGTGAGTCTGCAGAACCCTACCGGCAACCTAATCAATGGTCAGGCCCTGTGGCTGCTGGCGGTGGCGCTCTCGGGTATTTCCTCCATCCTGGGCGCGGTCAACATTGTCACCACCATTTTTCGTATGCGAGCCCCTGGGATGGGCTGGTTCCGCATGCCGGCTTTTGTCTGGACCGTGCTTGCAGCCCAGCTGATTCAGCTTTTTGGCTTACCTTCCCTAACCGCAGGAGCGGTGATGCTGCTGTGCGACCTAATGGTGGGCACCAGCTTTTTCAACCCGGCCTTGGGGGGCGACCCGGTGCTGTACCAGCACTTCTTCTGGTTCTACTCCCACCCGGCGGTGTACGTTATCATCCTGCCGGTGTTCGGCATGTTCTCCGAGATTTTCCCCGTTTATTCCCGTAAGCCCCTGTTTGGCTATAGGGTGGTGGCGGTATCCTCCATCATCATCACGGTGCTCAGCGCCATGGTGTGGGTACACCATATGTTCGCCAGCGGCACCCCCAGCTGGATGCGCATGCTGTTTATGTTCTCCACCAAGCTGATTTCCGTGCCCACGGGCATCAAGGTGTTTGCCTGGGTGGCGACAGTGTGGGGCGGCAAGCTGCGGCTGACAACGCCCATGCTGTTTGCCCTGGGAGGCCTGGTGATGTTCCTCTTTTCTGGCATCACCGGCATCATGCTGGCGGCGGTGCCCTTCGACATCCACGTCAACAACACCTACTTTGTGGTGGGCCACTTCCACTACGTGATCTATGGGGCGACGGTGATGGGGGTGTACGCTGCCATCTATCACTGGTTCCCTAAAATGACGGGGCGAATGTATTACGAGGGCTTGGGCAAGCTGCACTTTGCCCTCACTTTTATCGGCGCCAACCTCAACTTCTTCCCCATGCACCCCTTAGGCCTGCTGGGCATGCCCCGGCGAGTGGCCTCCTACGACCCCGAGTTTGCCTTCTGGAATGTGCTGGCTAGCATTGGCGGCTTCCTGCTGGGGGTCTCTACTCTGCCCTTCATCCTCAATATTTTGAGTTCCTGGGTGCAGGGCAAAGAAGCTCCCGCGAACCCCTGGAAGGCGATCGGGTTGGAGTGGCTAGTGGACTCTCCGCCGCCCCACGAAAACTTTGACGAGATTCCCGTGGTGGTGGCTGCGCCCTACGGCTACGGCCTGAACGAACCTTTAGTTGCATCTCCAGGAGAATTGGCCAGTGAGCACAACTAATCTTGACCCTACGGCGAACGCCCATGCCCCCGCCCACGGGGCTCATGGAGCCCACGAAGAAGATCACCGCATGTTTGGCTTTGTGGTCTTTCTCCTGTCGGAGACAGTTATTTTCTTGAGCTTTTTTGTGGGCTACGCGGTACTCAAGACCGGCTCAGACCCGTGGCTCCCCGTAGGATTTGAAGGCTTGGAGGTTAAAGAGCCCCTGATCAACACCATTGTGCTGGTATCCAGCAGCTTTGTAATCTACTTTGCTGAGCGCTTCTTGCACAAAGAAAACCTCTGGGGCTTTCGGGCCTTTTGGTTCCTCACCATGGCTATGGGGGGCTTTTTCCTCTACGGTCAGGCGGTGGAGTGGATGCACCTCCCTTTCGGATTTACCTCCGGGACCTTTGGCGGCACGTTCTATTTACTGACGGGCTTTCATGGCCTGCACGTACTGACGGGAGTGCTGCTGCAGGGAGCGATGCTGGGGCGATCGTTTTTGCCGGGTAATTATGAGGGGGGTGAGTTTGGCGTGGCGGCAACGTCGCTGTTTTGGCACTTTGTGGACGTGATTTGGATTGTTTTGTTTGCGTTGATTTATTTGTGGCGGTAAGGGGCGCATGTGCACACGGGTAGGGGCATAGCGTGCTATGCCCTGACGTATAGGTAAGACGGGGAGACATCATGATCATCGATGACCAGCATTACGACGTGATTATTGTGGGGACAGGCGCAGGCGGCGGCACCCTAGCCCAAAAGCTGGCCCCCACCGGCAAGCGAATTCTAATCCTGGAGCGCGGGGAATCCATGCCGCTAGAGGAGCAGAACCGGGCCAACGTCGACGTGTTTAAAAAAGAGCGCTACCACGCCCCGGAGCAGTGGTACGACGAAACCGGCGAGCCCTTCTACCCGCAAACCAACTACGCCATCGGGGGCAACACCAAGATTTACGGGGCTACCCTCATGCGGCTGCGGGAGCGCGACTTTGAGGCAGTGCCCCATCAAGACGGCACCTCCCCCGAATGGCCGCTCAAATACGCTGACTTTGAGCCCTACTACACCGCCGCTGAGCAACTTTATCAAGTCCACGGCGACGCTGCCGCTGACCCTACAGAACCCACCCACAGTGGTGACTATCCCTTTTCTGCAGTCGATCACGACCCGCTGCTGCAGCCCATGGTGGAAACGCTGGGCGACCAGGGTCTCCACCCCACCCCCCTACCCCTCAGCCTGACGCGCCAAGAAGACGACCCCACTGGCGATGCTGAAGTGTTCGGTGTGATGCCCGCCCTTCAGCACGATAATGTGACGTTGGTGACCGGGGCTAAAGTGGTTAGCCTGCACACCAATCCCTCTGGCCAGATAGTCAAGGGGGTGCAGGCCGAAGTCGGTGACCAGTCGTTTCTTTATGTTGGCGATATCGTGGTGCTGGCCTGCGGAGCAATCAACTCGGCGGCGCTGCTGCTCACCTCCGCCAACGCCAAGCACCCCAACGGACTAGCCAACGGTTCCGATCAGGTGGGACGCAACTTGATGAAGCAGTCGATGACCAACATTGTTCAGCTTACGGTTAAGACCAACTCGGGTAAGTTTCCCCGCAGCGTCAGCCTCAACGACTTTTACTGGGGCGATCGCGACTACGACTACCCCATGGGCCACATCCACAACACAGGCGGACTGCTGCAGGACGTGATGTTTGCCGAGTCGCCGCCCATTTTATCCGTGCTGGCTAAGGTGCTGCCGGGGGCTGGCCTGAAGCAGCTCGCCACCCGGTCCATTGGCTGGTGGACCCAAACTGAGGTATTGCCCGACCCGAAAAACCGCGTTCGGTTTGAGAAAGGCAAGCTCAGATTGGAGTTCACGCCCAATAACACCGAAGCCCACGATCGCCTCGTATACCGCTGGATTGAAGCCCTGCAGGCGGCAGAAAAAACAACGAAGGGCTTTCAGCGCAGCGGCGTTCACCCCCGCGGCGAGGCCCCCATTCAGGTGGTCGCCCATCAGTGCGGCACCTGCCGCATGGGCACCGATCCGGCCACCTCTGTCTTAGATCCAAACTGCCGCGCCCACGAAATCGACAACCTCTACGTGGTAGACAGCAGCTTCTTCCCGTCCTGCGGCGCGGTCAGCCCAGCGCTGACGGTGATGGCCAATGCGCTGCGGGTAGGCGATCGCCTGATAGGCCGACTGCAAGGATAGCTAGCGCCTCCGTAGCGATAGGGCTTACGCTAATTGTGGCGGGCACTGCTCACCCTACTCGGACGGTGCGTCAGCGGGGTCCGAGTTTTGAGGAGAACTCCCTTCCACTTCTGCCTCAGTGGGTAAGTCAGGCAGGTCTAGGGCTTCACCATCAATGTTGAGCTCGAAGGTGTCTATTTCTGGGAGGCCGGTTTCAGCGGAAGCGGGCTGACCCGTCTCTGGCAGCGTTGCCAGGGCAATGCGATCGCCCCCAATGGAGCGCAGCAAATCGAGCACTTCCACCACGTCGTTGTATTGCGCGAGCCGAGAAGCATAGAGCACCACGATGCCCTCGGGCCTCAAAGATAGATAGTCGCTCAGGGCCTGGGTGAGGTCTGCCTCGCTAATGGGATCCTGCTCTAGATAGAGCTGACCAATAGGGTCAACGCTGACAATCAGCATCTCGCGCATCTGCGTGGTGCCGGTGCTGGCCTGAGGCAAATCGACGCCGATGGTCGACTGACGCGTCAGCGTAACGGCGGCTAGGATAAAGAAGGTCAAAATGCAGAAAATGACGTCGATCAGCGGCAGAATCTCGATGCGGACGTCTTCGGATGGGGCATCCCAGTCAATTCTCATGGGTCTATGGGAGTAGGGGTTTACCAGGCAGCGATTTCGAGGAATCGGGAGCTGTTAGGTTTCACATTGAGGGGCTTGGAGATTCAGCCGTATCGTAGGGTGCGTCTTTAATGGGTTCAGGCGTGTTATCGATGGCGCTTGTGCGGCGCTGCTTGCGGGACCAGTTCTTCCGATAGAGCAGCTCGATTTCATTGGCGGCACGGCGAAACACCTTCACCTGCCCGGTAATTAGCCCCTGGAATACGCGGTAAAATGCCAGACCGACGATCGCCACAATCAGGCCAAAGGCAGTACTAATCAACGCCTCGGAAATGCCTAGTGTGACCTCAACATTGGAGCCGGAGACGATGTCGCCGATGCGAATGGCCCCCAAAGAGTCAATCAGACCCAGCACCGTACCCAATAGGCCCAGCAAGGGAGATAGGGCAATGACGGTTTCTAAAATTTTGTCCCCCCGCCGCATGGCAGCGAGTTCCTCATCGGCAGAGGTTTGGAGCGCCAGTTGGAAGACTTCCGGGTCGGGGTCGCGCAGGTCCAGGCCGGCATTTAAGAAGCGGCCAATGGGCTGCTGTAGCGATCGCCGGGAGATATCCCGCGCCGTGCTCCAGTCCCGGCGGGCGGCTTCTAGGGTTCTGTCCACAATTTCCCGCTCGCGGGTGAGAATCTTAGACCAGAACCAAATGCGCTCAATTACTGTACTCAGCGCTAAAATCGACAGCAGCAGGAGGGGCCACATCGCAGGCCCGCCCTTAATAAACAGCTCCCCAATATTCACGCATTACCTCCTGTGGACCGTGCTTGGCATTCCCGCGTTGCGTTTCACGCGATGATAGCTATGACGACGTCATAACGAGACGCCATAACCATATGAATCTTAATCGCTTTCCAGCCCTATAGTGTCCTGGTCGGGACAGCCCCGCATCTGTCAACATCCATAAATTCACATTCATTTGCCATGAATCGCCCTTGGCTCCAATCTCCGCGCTACCGCTGGCTTATCCTTTTAGGGAGCCTGTTCTATGTGCTCAGCCCATTCGATATTTCCCCTGATTTCGTCCCTATCTTAGGGCAAATCGACGACTTCGTTGTGCTGGCCCTGCTGCTTTCCCAGGTCTTTCGCCTGCTTTTGGGTCAGAACACGCCATCGTCCGAGGGGTCTCGCCAGTTCGATGATGATAGCGACGAAGAAATTACCATCAACGTCACGGCGGTTCCTGTGGATGACTAGAGCCGAATGAGCTGGCTAGAGCCGAATGATAAGAATTCGCCTCGGTTAACCGTCCCCGCAAACCAGTGCGACCGCTTAGAATAAGTAAATTAGGTAATATTCACGACAAAACCAGATATGTCTGTCTTAGCGGCAATCGCAGTTCTTGCGCTTTTGATCATTGTTCACGAGCTGGGGCACTTTGCAGCGGCCCGGCTGCAGGGTATCCACGTTAATCGATTTTCGATTGGATTTGGCCCCATTCTCTGGAGCTATCAGGGGGCCACAACTGAATACGCCCTCAGGGCTTTTCCTTTGGGCGGCTTTGTGGGCTTCCCTGATGATGACCCCGAGAGCACCATTCCCCCTAGCGATGAGAACTTGCTCAAGAATCGCCCCATCCTCGACCGGGCCATTGTCATTAGCGCAGGGGTGATTGCTAATTTGGTGTTTGCCTACCTGGTTTTTGTGGTGCAGTTTGCCAGCGTCGGCGTTCCTGAGACCCTCAACTACGAACCGGGCGTGCTGGTACCCAGGGTTCAAACAGAAGTCGTTACCCCCGACGGGCAAAGCGTCAAATCCCCCGCTATGCAGGCGGGCATCCAGGCGGGGGATGTGTTTCTCGCCATCGAAGGGGAATCCCTGGGTGAAGGTGATGAGGCGACCCAAAAACTGATGACCGCGATTCAGCAGAGCCCCAACGAACCGCTGAGCTTTACCCTACAGCGCGGCGATCGCACTTTGGATGTGGAGATGACGCCGCTGCAGAGCCAGCGGCAGGACAAGGCCATCGTTGGCGTCGGTTTGATGCCCAACGGTTCAGTAGACTATCGCCGCCCTAACGGCGTTGGTGAAGTGTTTCGCTACGCGGCCAATGAGTTTCAAAGTACGCTAGTGCAGACTGCCCAAGGCTTTGCCTCTATCATCACCAACTTCTCCGAAGTGGCGGACCAGGTGGCTGGGCCGGTCAAGATCGTAGAGCAAGGAGCGCAGTTTGCTGAGCGGGACGCCACCCGCCTGTTCCCCTTCACCGCTATCATCAGCATCAACTTGGCGATTATTAACATCCTGCCGCTGCCGGCCCTAGACGGCGGTCAGCTCGCCTTTTTGCTGGTGGAAGGAGTACGGGGCCGCCCGCTGCCCAACCGCATACAGGAAAACGTGATGCAGACGGGCCTCGTGCTGCTATTAGGGCTTGGCATTTTTCTAATCGTGCGCGACACCACTCAGCTTGAGGTGTTCCAGCGGTTCTTCCAGTAGCGACTTATCGTCTTTACAGCACAGTTGGCGATCGCATTCCATGACCGCATCCTCAGTTGACCCGGCTACGCTTGACGCGATGACGCCACAGCAGCGGGCGATCGCAATTTTGGAGCAGCTCAAAAGCCTCTACCCTGAGGCCCCCTGCTCGCTAGATTACGAGACCCCAGTGCAGCTCTTGGTGGCGACTATTTTATCGGCCCAGTGCACCGATGAGCGGGTGAACAAGGTCACCCCTGCCCTATTCGCCCGCTACCCTGACGCGCCGGCCCTAGCCGCTGCTGAGCTATCGGATCTAGAAACTCTCGTACGCTCCACGGGCTTTTACCGCAACAAGGCCAAAAATATTCAAGGGGCCTGTCGCCGCATTGTGGAGGCGTTTGGAGGAAAGGTGCCCCGCACCATGGCAGAGATGCTGACCTTGCCTGGGGTGGCGCGCAAGACGGCCAATGTGGTGCTGGCCCACGCTTACGGCATCAACGCCGGGGTCACCGTCGATACCCACGTCAAGCGGCTGAGCCACCGCTTCGGCCTCACCCAGCACAAAGACCCGGTGCGGGTCGAGCGCGACCTGATGCCCTTGATTCCCCAAGCCGACTGGGAAAACTGGTCCATCCGCTTGATCTACCACGGCAGAGCGGTGTGCACCGCCCGCAAACCCGCCTGCGATCGCTGCCAGCTCGCACCCCTCTGTCCCTCAGCCGCAGTTAGCGATCGCCAATAATCCAGTTGAAGTTGAACCCCAACCGAGGCTGCGAGTCTCCGGCCAAGCTGCCGAGGCCGTAGCGGCCAATGGCATTGGTGGCGTAGAGGTCCAAATTCACAGCCGACCTGGGAATTTGATAGCGAGAGCCCACCGCCCACACTGTAGGTTCCCCCTCTAGCACTGGTGTGACTTCCCCAATGAGTTGCAGACCTCGGGCGACTTCGTAGTTCATACCAAAGCCAAAGCCAATTCTGGTGTTGTCAAAGAAGGCAGCTAGCCTCGGGTTGAAGAACAGCGCGGCGCGGGAGCCCATCTGGTAAGTAACGGGCACATCGACAAATAGGGTGCCGAGTTGGCCGCTCCGCCCCGTATCGCGCCCGCCCAAAACCCGCACTGCGAGGGACAGCGGATCGCCCTGGATCTGGTCTAGAAGCCTCACCCGCGCCCCTAGAAAGTACTTTAGGTTCTCTCCCGCAGAATCTTCGGTGGTGACCCTGTCTTCTGAGCCAAACTCATCGATTGACGCCTCAAGCTGAAAATCTTGGTCGGGGCTATAGGCCAAGCCGAAATTGTAGTCGCCGTTTGTCCCCGCGCCTGCGGTGGCCAAGACCGTTCCCGGCTGCAGCGTACTCGCGGTGGATAACGTAAACCCGTCAAGCACGAGCTGGCGATCGCGATCGCTGAGCGCAACAAGCGGAGTGTCTCGGAAAGAGGAGCGGTATCCTAGCCCCGTATCCGGCGTGTAGCTGAGCCGCAGACCGATTAGTGGCCCTGACCCATCAGGAATAGCAGTCAAGATGCTGGTGGTGGGGGTAACGCCTAGGCTATTGGTCGCATATAGGTCGACGCCCACCTTGGGAGTAACGTTGTAGCGGCTGCCCAAGGTCCAGGCAAGCTGCCGGTCGATAGACTGGTCATCCGGGTCGATGGCGTTTCCCCCTGGGCCGACGGGAAGGTTTAAGGCGCTGTAAAACAGCCACCGAGCTGAGGGCTGCCAGCTCACCCCACCCCCCAGGGAAAAAATAGTGCCGTAGAAATCTTCGCCGTTGACAGAGTCGGGATGAAACGCCACGCTCGGCGTAAGGTGAAGCTGAAACTCGGAGGAAGGGCCGTAGGTCATGGGCAAGTGGAGTGACCCTGCAGCGAAGCTGCCGCCAGCATCATCCGTATCGAACAAGTCGGACTCAAACCCAAACAGCTCGGCAGACCCCTGGACACCCAAGGAAAACTGCTCGTCGTTAACCACCCGATACTTCACGCTGGGCGCTAGAGAGAATAGGGTGACATCGGGGAACTCGCCCTCAATCGCCTGCGCCGTTGGGTCGTCAAAAAACTGACCTGAAAACCCGAGCTGCAAATCCTCCGTCACGCCCCAGTCCACCGTGCCGTAGTAGAGCTGGTTTCCCGTCGCAGGGACAGGGGAGTCATTGTCGAGCGGCTGATGAAGCCCGATGGAAAACTGTACGGCGCCATCGTCAAGCTGATTGGCCGTTTCGAGATTCAGCAGTCGCGTGGGCGGACGCTCCAGCGGAGACAAAATTGCTTCGGGTGGAGTAGGACGAGGTGCCGATTTATCGAGATCTACGGGTTTCTCTAAAAGGCTGGCATCAATCGCCGAGTCTTCAGCGCTACGGTCAGCCGGTTCGACTTGGATGCGGTCTGACTGGGTTTGGGCGAGAGTCAGGGCGGCTTCACCGTTGTAGCGTCGCCACGTAAGAGCACGGGACTCTTCTCGTTGGGACGGGGCTAGCAATGGGTCAGGCCCTACTACCGAGGCGGCGCTTACTGCATCTGCCGCTGAGCGAGACCAAGACGCTGTATCTAAAATTTCGGGGCTGGTGACACCGAGCGCCGCTATCGAAGTAGCTATCGGGACAGACGAGTCAGCGCGCCTGACGCCATCCGCTATAGGGACTTCATCAGCTTGGGCCGGCGTAACAAAATCATGGGCGGCGTAGGCCGTCAGAGAACATAAGGTCAATAGGGGAATACGCATACAAATCCAGCTTCAGGCATAGGAGGTCGTGTCGTGCGGTGATTTGCTTGGCTTTCGGATGATTTCGCGACAGTGATAAACAATACGAACTGTTTACACAGAGCACGACAAGACCCAGTAATCCGGATGGATTCTGGTTTCTACATTTCGCCCCCATACTCCTGCCGCACAAGAACGGAGTTGATGCCTAAAATGTAAGCTGCGGCCCACGTTTCCTATGTAATCTCCCCTTACTCTCTAGCGTGCTCTATGACAGGCGATCGCCCTTTTGCTCTCCCCGAACTCCTCGCCCCCGCCGGCAGCTGGGACTGCGCCAAAGCCGCCATTGAGAACGGTGCGGACGCTATTTACTTTGGGCTCGACTGCTTCAACGCCCGCATGCGGGCCGAAAACTTCACCGAAGCCGAGCTGCCTGACCTGATGGCGATGCTGCATCGCCGTGGGGTGAAAGGTTACCTCACCCTAAACACGCTGATTTTTACCCAGGAGCTGGCCCAGGCTGAGGCCTACCTGCGCAGCGTCATCGCCGCTGGAGTAGACGCCGCCATTGTGCAAGACGTCGGCCTTTGTCGCCTCATCCGCCACCTGTCCCCCGACTTTCCCATTCACGCCTCCACCCAAATGACCATTACCAGCGCGGCGGGGGTGGCCTTTGCCCAGGCTTTGGGCTGCAGCCTGGTGGTGTTAGCGCGGGAGTGCTCCGTTAACGAGATTGAGAAGATTCGGCAGCAGATGGGCGATCGCAACATTGCCCTACCGCTGGAGGTGTTCGTCCACGGGGCCTTGTGCGTGGCCTACTCGGGGCAGTGCCTCACTAGCGAAGCGCTGGGGGGCCGCTCGGCCAACCGGGGGGAGTGTGCCCAGGCCTGTCGTATGCCCTACGAGCTGGTTGTAGACGGCGAGCCGATGGACTTAGCGGATGAGGGGGGCGATCGCCGCTATTTGCTCAGTCCTCAAGATTTGGCGGGGCTGCCGCTGCTGCCCGAGCTGGTGCGATCTGGGGTGAGCTGCCTCAAAATTGAGGGGCGGCTGAAAACGCCGGAATATGTGGCCAGCGTCACCCAGGTTTACCGCAGCGCCTTGGACCGGCTGCAGCGCGAAGCGACCCAGCCTTCCCCAAGCCTGCCTTCTGGGCAAACCTCACCGAGCCCAGACGAGCGCTACCGCTTAGAGATGGCCTTTTCCCGGGGGCTCTACAGCGGCTGGCTTGGGGGCATCGACAACCAGGCCCTAGTCCACGGCCACTTTGCCAAAAAGCGGGGCGCCTACCTGGGGCAGGTGAGCCGGGTGCAGCAGGGCCGGGTGACCCTGAAGCTCGACTCAGCGCTGAGCCAGATGGACCGCGCTGCCGTGAAGCCGGGGGATGGGGTGGTGTTCGAGGGGAGCCAAGGGGACTCAGAAGAAGTCGGGGGACGCCTTTACGAGGTGCAGTGGCAGGTGCGGCAAGAGGCCCATCAAGAAGAACCTACCGCCGTCCTCAGCTTCAGCAAAACTTTTGACACAAGCGCCATCTCCGTGGGCGATCGCGTCTGGAAAACCAGCGACCCCGACCTAGACCGCCAGATCCGCCAAACCTACGCGGGGGAGACGCCCCGAACTCAGCAGCCCCTGACCCTAGAGGTGCATGGCGCCCTAGACACCCCCCTGCCCCTAATTGCCCGTGACCGTCAGGGCCACATGACCCAGGTCCAGTCCAATCTCTCCTTGGTGTCGGCCCACTCTCGCCCCCTTACCCCAGACGTTCTGCACAAGCAGCTCGGTCGTTTGGGCAACACGCCCTTTACCCTCGGCGACCTCAGCGTTCATCTGGACGGCGACCTGATGCTGCCTATGAGCGAACTGAACCGGCTGCGGCGGGAGGCGGTGGGCCAGATTGAAGCGATGCGATCGCGCCCCCTGCGCTGGACGCTGCTGCGAGAGGCAACTCACGCTGATCTGCTGCCTGCTCAAGCATCCCCACCCCAGACCAACCCGACCCTAATTGTCCTAGTGCGTCGCTTGGATCAGCTCCAGGCGGCCCTTAGTGCGGGCATCACAACCCTGTACTGCGAGCTGGAGGATCCCCGCGCTTACCGGCAGGCGGTGCAGCAGGTGCGCCAGTTTGGCGGCGCTGAAATTTGGGTGGCCCCGCCCCGCATCACCAAACCACGGGAAAACTGGATTTTGGACCAGGTGCGGGGCTGTGGCGCCGACGGCTACCTGGTGCGAAACTACGACCACCTCGCCTACTTTGCGGGCTCTCCCTGCATCGGCGACTTTTCCCTCAACATTGCCAACCCCATCACCGCCGCCCACTTCAAGGCCCTCGGCCTGCAGCGGCTCACTGCCTCCTACGACCTCAACGTCCACCAGCTTGAAGCCCTGCTGCACCGCACTCCTAGCTGGTTTGAGGTAACGCTGCACCAGCACATGCCCCTATTTCACATGGAGCACTGCGTCTTCTGCGCTTTCCTCTCTGAAGGCAAGGACTACCGAGACTGTGGCCGCCCCTGCGAAACCCACGCGGTGACGCTGCGCGATCGCGCTGGGGTGGAGCACGTGCTGCAGGCCGATGCGGGCTGCCGCAATACCTTATTCAACGGCAGGGCGCAAACTGGCGCGGAGTATGTCCAGCGTCTCCTAAGCGTGGGGCTGCAGTACGTGCGGCTTGAGTTTTTGCAGGAATCCGCTGGAGAGGTAGGCCAAACCATTCAGCAATACCAACGGCTGCTGCAAGGGAAGACTAGCGGAGCCCAACTGTGGCAGACTCTCAAGCTGCAGCACCGCTTAGGCGTCACCCGGGGACCATTGGACCAACAGTAATCAATTGTCGGTATTGAAATCAGCGGCGCGTTTAGCGCGATCGCTGCCCCGGCCAAATGCGCTCACGCGGGCAGAGGCGCTGCACATGACCACTCTGAACCGCATCCTGCAGCAGCAGAAGCAGCTTTCGCTCTCGGTCCGTTGCGCAAGAGTTGGCAGATTGTGCGAGATGGCGCTCCAAGGCTGGCGAAATTTCGCCGACCTCAAGCGCATGGCGGATTTGAGTCTCTAAATCAGTGCGGAAGTCAGCCATAAGATGCCCCGTTAGACACGATTACCCCCTAATACTTCAGCCATTGGACCAGCGATTCCAGACTCAGTTCGTTCAGTGTCAACTATTTATATCGATAAATTATCTCGCGTGACTCTGCCGCTTAAGATAATGCAATGGGGTCGCAGGAGCTATCGGTCGCAAAAGCGTAAGTGTCGCTATGCATACTGGATTCTGCGTATGTATTTAGCGTCCTGGAAGCCCCCATCCCTAACCCTTCCCCCTTCGCGCAGCGTGACCGAAGGTCGCATTGCTGAGGGAAGGGAACCAGACTCCCCTCTCCCAATCCTGGGAGAGGGGCTGGGGGAGAGGGCCACGCTAAACACATACAATTCTGCAGATACAGTATTCTGTATATTCTAGCGAGCTTTTCTCGCGGAAGCCTCGTGAGAAGTTTCGCCGCCCTGACCCAATTGACTAACCCAAGGGGATAAAATGAGGGCTGCCGTCGCTGCGTCCCGCGCCTCTTCTCCCCATGTCTACCTCCTTCTCGCCGGATGAGATTGCTGCTGAAGGCCTCAAACCTGAGGAGTACGACGATATTGTCAAGCGGCTCGGTCGCCATCCCAATCGGGCTGAGTTGGGCATGTTTGGCGTCATGTGGTCTGAGCACTGCTGCTACAAAAATTCTAGGCCGCTGCTGTCTCAGTTTCCCACCACGGGCGATCGCGTTCTGGTGGGGCCAGGAGAAAATGCCGGCGTCGTGGATTTGGGGGATGGCGATCGCCTCGTGTTCAAGATTGAGTCCCACAATCACCCCTCGGCGGTGGAGCCATTTCAGGGGGCGGCGACTGGGGTGGGCGGTATCCTGCGGGATATTTTTACTATGGGGGCACGGCCCATGGCGGTGCTCAACTCCCTGCGGTTTGGGGATCTAGAGAGCGGGCGATCGCGGCGGCTGTTTAGCGGGGTGGTGGCGGGCATCTCCCACTACGGCAACTGTGTCGGGGTGCCCACGGTGGGGGGCGAAATCTATTTCGACGGGGCCTACGCTGAAAACCCGCTGGTGAACGTCATGGCTCTGGGGCTGATGGAGACGCCAGAAATCATCAAGGCGGGGGCCTCCGGCATCGGCAACCCGGTGCTTTACGTGGGCTCCACCACCGGGCGGGACGGCATGGGGGGAGCAAGCTTCGCCAGTGCCGAGCTGAGCGACGACTCCCTGGACGATCGCCCGGCGGTGCAGGTGGGGGATCCGTTCTTGGAGAAGTCTCTAATTGAGGCCTGTTTGGAAGCGTTTAAGACGGGGTACGTGGTGGCTGCCCAGGACATGGGGGCGGCGGGCCTCACCTGCTCCACCGCCGAGATTGCCGAGAAGGGGGGTGTGGGCATCGAGCTAGACCTAGACCGCATTCCCGTTCGGGAGAGCGGCATGGAGCCTTACGAATACCTGCTCTCAGAGTCCCAGGAGCGGATGCTGTTTGTGGCGGAAGCGGGGCGGGAGCAGGCGCTGATCGACATTTTCCATCGCTGGGAGCTGCAGGCCGTGGTGGCGGGTCACATTATTGAGGAGCCCGTAGTGCGAATTTTGTTCCAAGGGGCGATCGCCGCCGAAATTCCCGCTAAGGCGCTGTCGGAGAACACCCCCATATACCCCCGCGAAAAGCTAGCCGAGCCCCCCGACTACGTGAAGCAGGCCTGGGCCTGGAACGAGGCCCAGCTTCCAGCGGCAGGGGCAGATGGCATTACCCTCAAAGGCCACCGCTGGAGCTGGACCGCCGTGCTGCTGGCCCTGCTCAATACCCCGACCCTAGGCTCGAAGCGCTGGGTCTACCGCCAGTACGACCACCAGGTGCAGAACAACACGGTGGTGTTCCCGGGCGACGCGGATGCGGCCATCGTGCGGGTGCGGCCTCAGCAGGGAGAAGGCGTCAGTTTAGACGCCAATCAAGGCAATGATCAAAGCAACGATCAAGGGGACGCTAAGGGCGTCGCCGCCACGGTGGACTGCAACGCCCGCTACGTCTACCTCAACCCCTATGAGGGGGCTAAGCTAGCGGTGGCAGAAGCGGCCCGTAACCTGAGCTGCGTCGGCGCCGACCCCGTTGCCGTGACCGATAACCTCAACTTTGGCAGCCCGGAAAAGCCCGTGGGCTACTGGCAGCTTGCGGAGGCCTGCCGGGGGCTGTCTGAGGCCTGCCGCGCCTTCCAGACCCCAGTAACCGGCGGCAACGTCTCCCTGTACAACGAAACTTTAGATGGCCAGGGCCGCCCCCAGCCCATTTACCCTACCCCCGTAGTGGGGATGGTGGGTCTGCTGCCCCAAATTTCCCTAGCGCGGGGGCAGGGGTGGCGGCAGCAGGGGGATGTGATCTACGTCTTGGGCGCCGATCTGACCGTACCCATCGACGCGGGGGGGCTCACCCTGGGCGGGTCTGAATACCTGGCGGTGCTGCATCAGACGGTGGCGGGGCAGCCGCCTAAGGTGAATGTTGCCGGCGAGCTGGCAGTGCAGGAAGCCTGCCGCCAAGGGATTCAGCAGGGCTGGGTCCAGTCGGCCCACGACTGCGCCGAGGGAGGTCTGGCGATCGCCTTAGCGGAATGCTGCCTCAGCGGCGGGCGGGGCACCGACATCCGCCTCACCTTCAACAGCAGCCAGCTCGAGCGCCGCTGGGATACCCTGCTATTTGGGGAGGGGGGCGCAAAGATTATCGTCTCCGTGCTGGCCGGCCAGGCGGCAGGCTGGGAAGCCTACCTGTCTAGCCAGCTTGGCAGCGACTGGACCCGCCTAGGATCGGTAGGCGCTGTGGGCGCGCCGCTGCGGCTGCTCACCAGCGACGGCAAAGTTCTGATCGACGCTAGCCTAGAGGACATGGGCGATCGCTGGCGCAGCGCTATTCCACAGCGGATGACCCAGGCCGCCCAGACGACCCCTACATAGTTCATGGGTGTACCCATCCAGGAAAATTGACAACTATGCCTCAGATTTGGGCACTGGGCGGTAGGCAGGTGATAGTTGCCTGAAACCCCTATTAGATAAGTGTCTTAGCGGTTTTAGAATTGAATCGGCAAAACCCTTGCCAGATATCGACTTTAAACGGCTATCACCTCTTTAGAGTCCAGTGCCGCAATTACCTACGAGGTAATGAAGCGCAATTTATGCTGACCCAGACGTTGTCCGAATCGACGCCCAATGGAATCTGCTGCGCTTGAATCGAGGGGGGCAGTGGCTTACCGCAGCGTTAATGCCAGTCCTCACGACCCGCTACACCACTGAGTGCGGTGAGCTAGCCTTTTTCAGCATGTTTACCACTTTTGGGACGCCCCAAGATATAACGCTGGCATCGCTGCGGGTGGAGCATCTATTTGCAACCGATGAAGCGACCCATCAAGTGCTCAGAGCGCAGGTTTAAGTGAAATATTGGGTCCACTCCACAGATCTTTGACTGTAGGCGTGAAGGCAATTTCAGTGAACTTATAGCGTTGGCCACTTTGCTTTGGACAGTTTTGGTGCTGAACTAGAGAATCCTGGAGCCAAGTGGCACGCCATCGCGCACAAAGCTTTGTGGCGATGGCTATACGAGACATCGGATTCTCTTTTGGGTTTTGACTGAGTATCCAATCCGGCACGCTGCACCGGCTAAACCGACGAAGAAGCGGAAGCAAACAGCTCCATACGAATGCCGCCGGGAATGGTAAACATCATGTGTTGTGATGGTCCACTGCCAACAGCCTCTGGGGCAAACTCGATGTTGACAGCAGCAGTAATTCAAACTCGATTGACGTGATGTGAACCATCCTCCTCACGAACTACCCCAGCCCAATCATCTGCTGGAATCGTAATTTCACTACCGTCCCGCACTGCGCGGTAGTGGGGCGAGAGAATCTCAATATCGGCGTGGTTACACTCGTCTTGAATGTTTTCGTGCAGGTGCGAATACAGGCGCGGCAGCTGCTTCACCTGGTCCGTGTGGGCGTTGAGCTCGTAGCTGACGTAATAGTCATCCAGGCTCGTCTGCAAGATAAATGGGGTCGGGCTAACATGAATCCCCGGCGTCTTTTCGGCGGCCCGCAGCAGCACCTGATGAACCTTGCGCCAGGGCACGTCATATCCCAGGGTGACCGTGGTGTGCAGGATCAGCGGGGCAATGGTGTCATCTTTCTTAGAGGCGCTGAAGTTAGAGATTAGGCTGCTGAGAACAGTGTTGTTCTGCAATGTTACCACAACGTTCTTAGGCGTCCGTATTTTGTGAACGAACAGGTTTTGCTCCACCAGCTCCCCCGTCACCTCCCCGATTCGCACCCAGTTCCCCTTTTCCAAATCGGTCAGAAAAACGAGCACGAAACCCGCAATCACATCGCCGATCGCCGCCTGAGCACTGAGGGAAAACGCCAGAACCGCGAAGGCCGACACCCCAGCGAGGTATGCTGTCCCCGCACCCGGCAGGTGGGGCGACGCCACCACTACCGCAAACGCCACCACCAGCAGCGCCACCCCATAGAACAGCATGCTGCGGCGCGCCGCCGTTGCCGGGACTAGCCGCACTACCCGCCTGAGTCCCTGGAGAGTGAGCCACGCCAGCACAACGATGACCGCCAGCTCAAAGAAATCATCGAAAAAGTAGTTAACGAGCGCGGCCCAACTGCTGGCGAAAGCGCTAAACACCGCGTTGAGGATAGTGCGCCGGGGAACCACGGGCAACAGCGTCGCGATGACGCCGGTTAAAAAGGCGAGAATAAAGGCTGCCCATCCCCAGAACCGAGGCGCTAGAGCAGCGCCAGGATGACGGGAGGACCATTCTCTCAAGGCAATACTCATGGTGGTGAGGGCGATCGCGACCCCAGCAATCGCGCCATGAATCAGGTAGATGCGCCTGTAGCGATTGACCCGATGCTGAATTTCCCAGCAGTAGAGCTGCGCTAAATCGGCTGGCGTTTGCACCGTCGTCAGCCCTGCCCCAGCCGTGCAGGAATTGAGGGGCGCCGTCAGCCCTTCAACATCAGCAAAGGTCAAAATCTGAGCAGCCTGCTCGTAGTCCCCCACAGACACCGTCATCAAGAGCCGATCCCCTGCCACCAGACGCGCTTCCGTACTGGCGTCATCTGTGACCACGGCGAGGGGCTCACCTGCGCCGGAAAAGGGCCTCGCCCGCTCGCGGATGCCGTCGGTAATAATGTTTCCCCGGTAGGCCGCGTTAAAAAAGTTGTTGGACTTTTGCACCGGGAATAATCGCTCTTGATCCCGCGGCGTCTCCAGCCCGCTATCCGCTTCTTCCGCGACGCGCTCTTCACTAAGGGTGATTACCGAGTCGCGCCAGCGCCAGGGCCAGTAGGGTCCCCAGTCAAAGGTCACCCAGGAGGTTTGATCCGAGGCCTGGCTGGCGGCGGCCTGAATTTCGGCCAGGCGCGCGGCGGCCACTGCAGCGGTAGACGTGGCGTCCTGCTCCAGATGCACATCGGTGGGCGTGACGATTAAAATGAGGCGATCGCGCTCCCGCAGAGACGGCATGCTAGAGACGATCCCCGCAGCAGCCTGCCCACCGTCTACGCCATTGCCCGCCTCAGATGCCGGCAGCGCCAGAATCTGGTCGAGCTGAGCCCCCTGTAAAATGCCCAGCGTGTGCAGGTCGATGCGGCCCGCAACGATGGCGTCGATTTGCGCTTTGACGCGCTCAACCCGCGCTTGGGGGGAGCTTCCTTGAAACCAGGCTTCAATGCAAAACAGAATCTTGTCGTAGCCCTCGATGCGGACGCTGTGGCTGCTCAGCGTGCAGATGGGGTCTGCCGTATCGGAAAGCTGATTGCCTGGAAGAACCTCTGAAGAAACGCCATCAGTCTCATTTGCTTCAGCGTCTGGGGTAGGTTCAGAGCCGTTGACCTGTGCTCCTGGAGGCTGGCCTCTAGAGGGGTTTGCTTCTCCCAAATCTGCTTCCGTTGGCGCAGGTGAGGCAGATTCGGGTGGTGCAGTTTGAGCGATCGCTCTCGGAATGCGGGTTTGACTGGGCGAAAATCCAATGGCGCTATAGAGCCAGACCCCAACCAGGCTAGTCATAACCCACAAGATGAGGGACCGCTTGTGATGGCGCCTAGACAGACCTAACACGGCGCTCTACTGCTGACCATGCAAAACCTGGTGACTGAGCGCCATTGCCTGGACCACCATCGCCGGGTCGACCCAGCCCCCCTGATACTTTAGGCCCCAGTGGAGATGAGGCCCTGTGGTGCGTCCTGTCATGCCGACGCGGCCAATGCGATCGCCCGCCGCCACCGTTTGTCCTTCCCCTATGAGCAGCCCAGCTTCGCGATCTACTAAGAAGCGTCTGCCGTCTGTCGTTTGGGCGTGGCCACGCATGTGGCAATAGATGTGGGTCCAGTCGCCAGACTGAATCACCACCGAGGTGCCGCAGTTGCTGTCGTCGCTTACCTCGACCACCGTACCGGACCACCAGCTGCGGATGTAGCTGCCTGCCGGAGAGGCGATGTCTAGCCCGTAGTGAAACTCCTGGCCGTAACCTCCTGTCGCCGAAGCGCGGTAGCCGAAGGGGGAGGTGTAGGCCTGAAAATTTTCTACGGGAAACGAGGCCCCGGACCACACTAGGGCAGCTAGCCTTGCCGGGTCGGTTTCGCTTATCTGTTCTTCAGCCGCTTTACCAACGGCGGCGTCGATAGCGAGCGGCTTGCCAGACTCAGCGCGGTCGGATAGACCCCCACCTCCCTTGCCAGCAGCCGCTGCTCCAGGGTCGGCAGCCGCCGCGGCTGTTTCCCCCTCTGCGCGATCGCCTGAGCTATCACCTTTGCGGAGATCGGATGTCTCAACAGAGCTAGGGGCAGTCAACCGAACAGGTTCAGGAAGCCGCTGTCGGGGCTCATCTTGCTGCCGCGCCGTTAGCTCATAGTGGATGTCAGCGGCAGCAATACCGGGGAGGCTCAAACTTGCCAAAAGCAATAGCTTAGCAGCGCGGGAAATCTGCTTTTGAGAGGTTAGGGTGCGGAGGATGTCTGTCAGGTGGGCCATAGACGTTAGGGTGCGATCGGACGGAGTACCGCTCTGGGCGAATTCTAGCTAAGTTTTGCCGCGGAAATCTAGAGCAACGAAACCATATCTACAAATTTCTGTAGCAGTTTTCGCAATTGTTTCTGAAAGAGTTCACGAATTTGGTGACGTCTTAACCTCGAGCTGCGTCATATTCTGACCGCAGGATTGACATAATAATCAGTGACCCATAGCCATCTTCTGACTTGAAGCACTCCCGCAGCATTCCCTCTTCCACAAACCCGGCGGATTTGTAGAGGTTGCGGGCGTGGCGGTTGAAGGGCTTCACGTCAAGCCAGAGCCGATGGGCCTGGTAGACCTCGAAGGCGAGCCGCTTCACCTGTGCGATCGCCTGCTTGCCAAAGCCTTTTCCCTTATCAGTTACCACGATGCGGCGGAGCTGAATGCTGTGGTTCGGATCCTGCAGCCCTACTAGGATTAGGTAGCCTACGGGGGCTGCGGGACTTTGCTCCATCACTCGCTCTATCGTGAGATGGGCCACGTTGGGACGTTCGAGGGCTTGGCAGTGCTCCTGGCGAGACCAGGTCATGATGTACGGACGATTTTCTGCGTCAGCCTCGGCGCTCAAAACAAAGTTTAGGTCAGTCGGTTCAGTGTTTCGCAGGCGCAAGATAGGCATAGTCATTACAGCTTTAATCACGTTGACTTAGAATGCTGGCGCACTTTGAGGGCCGCCGGGGGCAGCCAAACCCAAAATCCGGCGTTAGAATCGTAGCGGATATTGAACAAATCAATAATCTCAGGTAGAGCGCTTCGAATGCGCCCCATTCCAAAGAGCGATTCGAGACCAATCCACACACACTTCATGGATACAGTCTGATGACGAAACTGACTTACGCCTACACCCGTGAGCAGACCTCGGCCTGGCTTCGAGGCCTGTCGACCGTTGCCTGGGCAGATGGCCAATTCGATCAAGAAGAGCAGGACTTGATTTTGTCCCTGACCCAAGAAGAAATTGCTCCCCGCGCCAATCCAAAAACCCTAGAAGCTATTGAGCCCCAAGCTTTGGCAGACGCCATTGGCCACGATAGCGATATGGCCGAGAACTTTATGCGCACGGCGGTCATGGTCGCGATCGCAGACGGAGTTTACTCCCCTGCAGAGGACAACGTCTTACAAGCCTTCTGTGAGGTGCTCAAGCAGCCCAGCGATATTCTCGATCACCTCCGAGTCACCCTGCCGCAAAAGAGCGTAGAGGGGGCTGGACAGCCTAATCTAGAACCCCTGCGCCCTGTGCGAGCCTGGCTCGACCAGCTTGAAGTCGAAAGCCCCGGCGTAGCTCGATTCCTGTGCAAAATGATTCCGCCCCAGTGCCCCTTCGAGCGGGACGTGACCCTATTTGGTCGTAAGCTGGTCCATATTCCGCCAATGTGCAAACTCAACCCCCTCTATGAGCAGCTCGTCGGCCTGCGCTTTCGGGCGCTGACCTACCTGGCTGATGACTGTGGGGAAGACGTCAGTCCCTACTGCTGAGCGGCGATCGCCCTCACAGGGCTACCCGTCGTCCAGCGTCCTACAGTCCATCGCGGGCGCTAAATGCTGCCAACATTCTCTTACGGTGAGCGATCGCCTAACTCGGCTCTGGGAGAGCGTCTCCAGCACCTGGGGATGGCTAACCCGCAGATGGATCTGTCCGCGGTGATCCCGCAGCGCCAGATAATCACCCTTGGGGCTAAACGCGAGCTGAATCAGCGGAATTCCGACATCAGCCAATTCAATGGCGAACTCAAGTGGATTGGTAGCAATTGCGCTCCTGGGGAGGACCGGCCATAGCCTGGCCTGACCAGTACGATCGGCGCTGGCTAGCCTGCGCCCGTCGGGACTGAAGGAAAGGGCCGAAAGGGCTGCAGTATGGGCTTGAAAACTGGTCAATAGACGGCTTTGAGGAATATCCCAGAAGTAAATAGTGCCGGTGTTATCGCCGATAATTAGCTGCCCGGACTGGGGGTCCGCATCGGCCACGGTCAGATCCCCTTCAGTAGGGGGATGAATCTGATGGACGAGCTGGCCTGTGGTGCGGTTCCAAAGCGTAACTCGGTCTGCTTCGGTGACCACAATCCAAGCGCTGCTGGGGCTGAAGTGGGCTGAGATAACTTCAGCGTCATGGTGAAGCAGGGTTTCCTGCCCAGACGCCGTTTGGTACCGCACCGTAGTCCCTTGAATCACTAGCTTTTGATCGCCATCGCTACTCCAGGCAACAGGGGCTGAGGCGATCGCCCCGTCTGGGGCCTGGCCTGATCTTTGATCTGATATTGAAGGGGTCGTTGGGGTTGAAGAAGCATGTTGCTTGGTGGTGGAAGCTGCAGCCCGCGCCGCCGACAGCGCGGGAGAAACGCTCGTGGGCAATGCGGTAAGCCCCTGGGGCGTAATCTGATAGCTGATCTCCCCTGCGTCCACTGTGCCAATCAGCCGGGCTGAGCGACGCTCGGGGAGCAGTCCGACCATATCAATTCGCAGACCTTGCTCGGTCGTTTCCGGGTCCTCGGATGCAAAGCGAATCCAGCGCACTGGCTGACCGGCGGTAATCGTCGGCAGCTCCCCTTCACTTAGGGACCAAATGCGCACTGTGCCAGATACGTCTCCCGCCAAAATGTAGTCGCTGTTTTGGCTGAAGGCGATCGCCGTGGGCGCGTCCCTGAGCTTGAAGTAACGCAATTGGATGCGCTCTAGATGCTTCACGCACAAATAGTACTGTAGTCCCTGTGTTGCCGTAGCAGCAGCGTACTGGTGGTGCTGGTCTAATGTTTGTGCCTCTCCCACAGGGCAAGGGGGAGCCTGCTCATCCTCGGCCCAGCGAGACAGCATTTGCAGACTGCCGTTTGCTGTTTGCCACACTCCCAATTGTTGGGCAGCACGCTCAGCCTGAATTGCTAGCCGAGTCCCATCGGCGCTGAAGCTAGCGCTAACCTCACTTTGGGATGCTGCCCCATTCAAAGGAGTTGGCCCAGCTTCAAGCTGCCGGGTTACGGGTGCTGTCATAGGCGAGCCAAGCTGCCACTGATATAGGGTTTGGCCACTGAGGGCCAAAAGCGCTGTATCGCCCTTAAACCGCACGGCTTGAACGGTAAGCAACGCCTTCTCTGGTTGCGCAGCGTCTCGGCTTTGGGTCTCCCACCTCAGAAGGTGGGTCGTGGTAGCGACTGCCACTCGCTGCCCCGTTGAGCTGAGGGCCAGCGCCGTTACCGGAGCGTCGATTTCCTGCTCGTGCAGTAGGGCACCCTTTGCAGTCGACCACAGACGAATCAGCGTACTGCCGGTCACTGCCTCAGTCGCAGCGGCAATGACGCCACCGTCAGCACTAAAAACCAGATGGGAGACTGCTTCTGACTCTGGAGAATTAGACCGGGAAGCCGAGAGAATATGGTTAGGGGGCGAACCTTGCAGCGGCATAGGCTGCAGCGGCATGGATTGGGAGGTCCATAGGTGTATCGTGTCGTCAGCGCTGGCGATCGCGATTTGGCCCGTGCTGGTCGCGATTTGGGTGATGGGGCTCGAGCCGATAGTTAGGGTCTGCAGGGGGAGCTGGGTCAAGGCCTGCCTGACGCTGGTCTGGGCAACGGCGGTGGGGGCCTGGGCCAGCGCCATTTTGCCAATTAGCAGGGCTGTAGTGGGGTCCCCGTTGGGGTCGTCAAGCACTGCTTGTGCGATGGCGGCCTGCTCTCGCGATTGAGACTGGCGCAGCTGGGCGGTTTGCAGGAGCCGCTCTTTTGCAGCGCCGTAGTACTGTGAGAACCCCGTGAGCAACGTCACAATCAAAAAGCAGGGCAGGGCAAACTGCAGCCGTCGTCGCTCCCAATGCGATCGCTGATGGATGGCGCGGCTGAGGGCAACGTACTGCTGCATGGTACGGGTCGGCGTGGCGTCAGGCTGGGCGAGAAACTCCTCCGCGTCGAGTAGCCGGCTGCCCTGGAGCAAATACTCAGCCCGATCGAGCTGTCCCGCTTGCTGCCAGGCCATCGCAGCGTGTTCCAGACTACGCTGACGCCGCAGGGTGGTACGGTTCTCGCTGAGCCAACCCTGAAGCAGAGGCCAGTGGCGAATGAGGGCTTCGTGGACAATATCTACGGTTTCGCCGTTGCCGTAGGCATGAGGACTGGTCCAAGGGGCCGAATTATTGGCCGCTGCGTGGCTTGCCTCGGGGCAGGTCTCCCTATTTCTATCCCCGTTTAGGGCATGACCCGAGTCTCCCAAGGCCTGATGGCTTGTCACTACCAGTTTCTCATTCACCAAAATTTCTAAGGTCATCTCTATCGACTGAGCCGGATAGGGCATCTGCAGGAGATAGGACTTGAGCACGCGCCGCCGGGTATCCTCTGTTCCATCTCCCAGCTGGGTTAGGGCCAGAAAAATAGCTTTGGCGATGTCCTGATGGACGGGGGAAAGCCGCTTAAAGACTTGGGATGCGCGGGTGTGGAGCGTTCCATGGACTCCGCCTAAGGACGTATAGACGGATTGAGTCAGGGTGTCTTGCTGCCGCTGCTTCCACAATTCTCGCAGCGTATATTGCAGCAGCGGCAGCTCTCCTGGCGCCCCGACGATGTCAAACAGAATGGCATACACCAAGTGAGGCTCGCACTGCAGACTTGCCTTTTGGGCCGGCTTCAAAATCGCCGACTTGAGCTGCTCATAGGTAAAAGGAAGCACTCTCAAGAGCCCTGGCTTCATTGCCTCTGCTAGTGCTGCGTTCTGTAGGCAGCGACTCAAAAAATCAGCCCGCAGCCCAAGGACAAGGCGAAAGCAATCCTGGGCGTGCCGCAGCGCGTACAGTAGCGCGTCAATCATCATCTGGCGCTCTGCCTGACTGCGATCGCTGTGGCACTGGGTAAATAACTCCTCAAACCGATCAATAATCAGCACAAAGCGCGGGCGTGCCCCCAAGCCGCTAGCGCTCTCCTTCAGCAGGTTGCCCCGTAAGAGCTGAGTCAATCCAGGCCCGACATTCTGCAAAAAACCTTCCGCTCGCCGCAGCTGCTCCGCGCGATCTAGGCCCGTACTTTCTGGGTCAATGAAGGCTGACGCAAGCTGGGTCAGAGGCCGATCCCCAGGCATTATCAGCCGCACTCGCCAGCGATCGCTTTCTGGGAAGGCCTGCCCTCGCCGCATTTGGGCCATAAGTCCTGCCCGTAGCAGTGACGACTTACCGCAGCCGGAGGGCCCAATCAGCGTCACCAAGGGACGAGTTACCACTTCGTCAATCAGGGTGCGGGTCAGCGTTTCTCGGCCAAAAAAGTAGTCAGCGTGGCAAATGTCAAACGGAGCCAAGCCTGGATAAGGGCAATAGTCATTGGCTTCAGCCCAGGGGTGTAGCCGCTCGCTGCTGCTGGTGAGCAGAATCTCGCCGCCCGAGTTTTCAAACAAGGGCTGCTGCGTCTGGGAGTGGGCGCTCAGGGCGCGGCTCACTGCGCTAGTGAGGGAGTAATTTGTGACGCGACCTGCCGCATGGCAGCGGGGATCGAGCCCGTCTAAGATGGCCTGAGTCAAGACGCCGTGGTGACCCGAAATCGATTCGTAGGCAGCCTCGTATTCGCGGCAAGCCACCATAAACATGCGGTCAGTGCCGGGCCGGGCTCCGGGATCTGCTTCTGAAAACGTCAGCAGCTCGCCGCTGTGGCAGCAGTCTAGGATGACGATGCGCTGCCGCACCGGACTTTCCTGCATCAGTCGCCTGAGCCAAAAGAGGGATAGTCCGGCTGCGCCCGCTTCCGGCTGAGATTCAGAGAGCGCTAGATAGCCTTCGCGAATGCCTGCGTCTCGCTGGATGCCGTGGCCCGAGAAGTAGAATAATGCGGTTTGGGGAACATTAGAGCCGCTGGGCTTAAACAACCGAATGAGCGCCGCCTCTAGCTCCGGCAGGGTCACTGGCGTTCTGCGGCCAACCGCAGTCCGCTCCTCCCGAATAACCTCTGGAAGGCGCTGTACTCGAAAACTGCCGTACTGCTCTAGAAGGGTGGCGATCGCATTTGCGTCGTTGGCAGGGGTTTTGAGCTTCGGTAAGTACTGATAGGTGTTGATGCCAACCGATAAAGCGTCTCTCATGCTTCCGTAATCCTACAGGCGACGTGAACGAGAATGCCTGCGAGCCCAGACAGACGGGACTCGTCATTGGGTTATCAAAGAAGATTGAATAGTCTTTACTAACCGATTAAATTTCTATAGATAATAGGAGGCTCGTTCTCGAATTTCATCTCAAAGATTTATTCCGCTAGCAAGACTGAAATTCTCAAAGCGGATACGGCCTTGGATGAAATAGATCAAAACTAACTTCTGAGGGCTAACGCCAGCGAGACGGGCGCTATAACGACAATCAACGTGCTGTTTTGAGCAAACCGGCGAAGCGCATTTTGAAGTTGTTATTGATTTCAGAGAAGAGCTAACTATGTTACTTTAACCGGCATTTTCTTTGGGGATAACCTGCTTCTACATTTCGACCATATCTAAGCCAGTTAGGCTTTGCAAAGGGGGTGAAACCCAATTTAGGAGTAACCCATTATCGCTTGCGCTTAGCTTTAAAGCTAAATCTCTAGTTAAATAATCGCAATTTTTTCTAGAGCAAAATTGAATATCAGTAAAAATCAGGTTGCGCCACCCCAGAAAATCGTTTTTTGGGCCTAATTTGAAATCCGCTTCAACTGGCGCGTTACATAGTAAACACGACTTCAAATATCAAATTAAAAATATAATTTTGTCGAAGTTCGAAGATGCCATAGTTATTTGACCTAATCGGAAAGCGTAGGCGCTGCTGCCTCACTCGCTATACGGAGTGGCAGCGTAGAGTGGCCACATAGAGTTTTGGTTTAAAATGAAAAGCGTTGTATTTATTGGTCGCCTGGGTCGACCCACCGCCTATCGAAACGATTTACGGACAGGTTCAAGGCCTCAAGCCCAGTCAGCTCAAGCAGCTCCGGCGGCTCTATCACCAGCGGCTGCCCCGCGATCGAGTGACGACGCCTGAGTTTGCCCAGCGCCTTGCCGCCGCGAGCCAAAGCGTTGAGCAGCCGCTGTGCGCCTACGTGGATCGGCGCGGGCACGTCACTCGAGTGGGTGTGGGCTCGCCTCAGCAGACGCAGATTCCCCCGGTTGAGCTACCGCGATACGGCACGGAGCGGCTCTGTGGCCTTCGGTGTTTAGCAACCCAGCTCACCGACGCTCCTCCCAACGACGCCGCCTTAACCGCGATGGCCATTCAGCGGCTCGATGCCCTGGCAATTCTGACCCTGTCAGGCCAGGGTTTTCAGCGGCGAGGCGGAGGGGGAGTTGGCTACGTCAGCGGGGGCTATCTGGCTCACTTGGCCCCCCATGAGCGCTGGATAGTCTCCCCCCCTACCGCCCTAGACGACCTCATTACTCAGGACTTCATCGGTCTAGTTGAGGGCCTAGAGGAGGAGTTTCGTCGCGAGTTTGTGGCTCGGCAGGTCGACCGCGACCACGACCAGGTTTTAGTGGTCGGCGTGGTGACAAAAGGCCTAACCTCGCGGGAATTTAGCGATCGCCTAGCGGAAGTGGGACGGCTCGTAAACACGGCGGGGGGCGATGTCATTCAGACCCTGTCCCAGAAGCGATCGCACCTGCATCCGCAGACGGTGGTGGGGCAAGGAAAGGTGCAGGAAATTGCCCTGGCTGCCCAAACCACCGGGGCGACCCTAGTGGTGTTTGCCCAGGATCTTTCTCCGGCTCAGGTGCGTAATCTGGAATCGCGCATCGGCGTGCGGGTGGTGGACCGCACTGAGGTGATTTTGGATATTTTCGCTCAGCGGGCCCAAACCGGGGCGGGGAAACTGCAGGTAGAGCTGGCCCAGCTTGAGTATCTGATGCCCAGGCTCATCGGACGGGGGCGGGCCATGTCGAGGTTGGGGGGTGGTATCGGCACCCGGGGCCCTGGTGAAACTAAGCTTGAGACCGAGCGCCGCACCATTCAGCGGCGAATCTCTCGGCTGCAGAAAGAAGTCAACCAGCTCCAGGCTCATCGCGGGCGGCTGCGGCAGCAGCGGCAAAACCAAGAGGTGACCTCTGTGGCTGTAGTGGGCTACACCAACGCCGGCAAATCCACCCTGCTCAACGCTCTGACCAACGCCCAGGTCTACACTGCAGACCAGCTCTTTGCCACCCTCGACCCCACCACTCGGCGGCTGAGCGTCCCCCACGCCGAGACTGGGGAGCCCGTTCCTCTGGTCCTCACGGATACCGTTGGCTTTATCCACGAGCTGCCCCCCTCGTTGATGGATGCCTTTCGCGCCACCCTGGAGGAGGTGACAGAAGCAGATGTGCTGCTACATGTGGTGGACCTGTCTCACCCCGCATGGCAAGGGCAAATTCGTGCGGTGGAGGGCATCTTGAGCGAGCTGGATCTCGTTCCCGGCCTGTCGCTATTGGCGTTTAACAAGCTAGACCAAGTGGACAGTGAGGTTCTGGAGACGGCGAAGGTGCTCTACCCCGAGGCGGTATTTTTGTCTGCCCGCGATCGCCTGGGACTGGAAACCCTGCGGCTGCGCTTAGGCAAGCTGGTCACAGAGGCCTCCGGGGTCGATTTGATCTTGCCTACGCTGGACTAAGCTAGGGTTCGGAATTTTCGCCGTCAGGATTGACCAGCTCCCTCAGCCGCTCTAGAGCGCCGGGCTCCACAGGCTCGGGGTCGAGGCCCAGGAGATTGGCCACGATAGGGCGCAGCAGCGGATTGCCCCGCGCGTACCAGCCGAATTTGATGCACTGGGCCGTGAACCAAAAGACGAGAAATACGGCAAACAGGGTTGATGCAATATCTCCTATCTTTCGCCATGGATTCATGGGGTCTATCCTCGGTGAAAAGCGTTTTATGGATATGGAGCAATGCGTCGTGGGGCATTGCTCCTACATTGCGCCATACAGTATTACACCGTACAGTGCCACTATTAGAGTGTCATGACCGGCAAGTCTCAACTGAAATCGATGAAAGTAATTCACCTATCGACTCCGCGCTCAGGCCGACAAATCGCTTCGGTGGTCCTAATCTTAGCGTTAGCAATTGCGATCGCCCTTAGCGCAGCTTTTGATGGGCTTGCCGGTCCTATCCACGATACCGACAAAACCTGGGTTGCCGTTGCCCGCTCCGAAGACGGGATTCAATACGTCGCCCCGGGCTCTATCAGGCTCACGGAAGACGGCGTCTTGCTGAAAAGCTATTGGCAGCACACCGACGCCGATGGCGCCCCTAAAGCCGTGTATTACCTGACGGAATATGACTGCAAAGGCCGCTATCGGGATTTGGAAGCCATCGGCCAAGCGAAAGATACAAATTGGAAATCGATCGGCCCAGACCTGCTAAATCGTGGTGCTATGGAATATGGATGTGCAAGGCGAGGGAGTGACTAACCATGGAATGGCATATCACCGACGCTCAGAGCTTACGGATTATTGACCAGGAGATTGGCGACCACGCCTTTTCGCCAGCGGAATACGAAATTGTGCGTCGGGTTATCTACGTTACGGCGGACTTTGAGTATGCGAACTTGATTCGGTTTTCAGAGCAGGCGCTTCAGTCTGGTGCAGCTGCCCTAGCCGCCCGCAGCACTCTTATTGTCGATATTCCGATGGTGCAGGTGGGCATTGCGCCGCTGATTCAGCGTACATTCGCCAACCCAGTCTATTGCAGTATGGATACCCTCACCCGGCCCCAGCGAGAAAAGACGGAGTCGGCCTGGGGAATGGAGACCCTAGCCCACCGATATCCTGAAGCAATTTGTATTGTGGGTCAGTCCCAGACGGCGCTGCGATCGCTGATCGAGCTGATTGAGGCCGAAGACGTGCGGCCCGCTCTAGTCATCGGCACGCCCCCTGCTTTTGTGGGCCTAGACGATATTGACGAGCGCCTAAAAAATGCCCTAGTGCCGTTTATTCACGTGGCGGGACGCAAGGGAGGGTCAGTGGTGGCAGCGGCGATCGCCTGTGGCTTGGTTGATCTAGCGTGGCAGGCCTACGGGGAACGCAGCGCCGTTAGGTCTTGAATTGGGCGGATGGCCGAAACCCAAAATCAGCGGTAGTGACATGGCAGTGCCATGTCCTCACAAAATGCAGACCCACCGGCACCGCCTAATACCGCGCCCCCAGCAAGCGCTGGCGCACCCCTTCCGCAATCTTGTGGCCCAAATAGTCCGGAATCAACCCTTCATTGGGTCCTAGTAAGTAGAACAGCAGCCGCGTTCGTCCCCGCCACACCAGCAGATTGGCGTTGACCACCAGCAGGTCTTCCTGCCACAGCGAGTACATGACTTTGTAAAATAGGCCCGGCTGGGTCTCAGCGTCGATCAGTAGCGCAGGCAAGTGGAACACTGGGTCAACGTAGAATTCTGTTTCCACATCCGACAGCCCCGCGTCGAGGTTAAACTCCACCGCCAGCATCTCCTCCACCTCAAATCGACCGGCCAAAGCCTCGTATAGCGCTCGCCGAACGTTATCTGCCGTACTTTCAGAGAGCGCTTTACCGTTGCGGGAGACCACGAGCTTGATGAACACCAGCATCGGGGGCAAGATCTGGCCGTACAGGCTCAGGCTGTGAATAGATAGGCCATAGGCTGCTAGCACACCAAAAATATCGCTGAGCAGAAACGATTGGTTGCGGTAGGCAAAATGGAGGGCGCTTTTGCTCGCCTCTGGCTTGATTTCAACTACAGCCTGTCGAGTTTTATGAAGCTGGTAAGCCAGGCGCAGATTCTGAAGCTGAATCTCGCTGCTGGCGAATTGCCCATAAAATTTTGGAAACGCCCGATTAAAGCGCTTTAATAGCTCGAGGGTAGACGGCTTTAGCCCTTGCGTCAGGGAAGCAGGTAAGTCATAACTACCGCTGGGTGTGTTTGCACTGAGCATGATGCGATACCAGCTAACAAGTCCGCGTTCGGTGTGCTACGGCTCTTTCATGATAAAACCGTGACGGTATGCCCCTGAGAAACCTGCTAGCCCGTAATTTCTTGGAAACCGACGGCGTCTAGAGGTGATACGGAGGATATACTAGCAGTATTGCCATATGTTTTGATTAGCCAAGCACGCCTGCATGGGTTTCTGGAAGAGCTTATTTACTACCGCCGATACGCCGACTACCGTTCCCTCCTCTTCGTCCAATGGCGGTCAGGTTGCCGTGAGAGTGGCTAGCGATGCAGCGGATGACACCCGTTTCTTCTTCACAAAGGATAAGGAGATCGATCTTTACGACCTAGAAGAGCTTTGTGACGCCGTGGGCTGGTCTAGGCGACCGCTACGGAAAGTTAAAAAGGCGATTCAATTCAGCTTTCTGGTGGTGGCTATGTGGGAGCAGCGCGGCAGCCGCCGCCGCCTCATCGGCTTTTCAAGGGCAACTTCAGATCACGCCTTTAACGCCACCGTTTGGGATGTGGTGGTCCACCCTGACTTTCAGGGCCGCAAGCTCGGCAAAGCGCTGATGAAATACACCATTCAGCAGCTTCGATCTGAGGATATCAGCAACATCACGCTGTTCGCAGACCCCCACGTTGTGGATTTTTATCGCAACCTGGGCTTTGTCCCGGACCCGGAGGGCATCAAGGGCATGTTCTGGTATCCCGATTGAGGCTGGGGCTAAGCCCGAGGCTAATTGCGCCAGTGACCCAACTGGCCTACTCCTGGTTTAGGACTGAGCGAATAGAGCGGCTAAAGCTCGTAGCGCCTGAGTATTACGGTTTCTCCAATTTAAGATGTGGAGCCTTCGACCATATCTGTGGTGAACCTCAGCGCTTTGATGGGGTTAGCACGCCACTCAATCAGGCACTACCCATGGAACTATTTGCTTACCTCGAAGCCTCTGCTCGCCAGCCAAGCGCTGATTCGTCACAGAAGGACAACCCTGAGAGCCACAAAACCGTACACTCCCAGCGATCGCCTGGCTCAGAGCTGCCAGATTCGCAGAAGCAGGCCAATTGCCCTGCTGATACAAATGCTCCCGACTGGGAGGATGATGTGCTCGCGACCAGTTGGTGGGTCTAGCTTATCGATAGTCAAACTCGGTTTGAGTTTGGGGATAGTCCATCTCGAAGTTGCTCGGGTCACGCAGGTAGCGGACAACCTCTTCTTCTAAACGGTGAATTAAATAGGGTTCGATGGCGTCGGAATGGCGCAGGGCCGCCAAGTAGCCATCAATGTAGAGGCGGAGGTCATCGTATCGATAGCCCCGCTGCCACTGATCAACGAGCGCATCGGTTACGCGTTGATAGTAGCGGATAGATTGAGCGTCCTGGAGCATGATTAGGGGGTGTGAGTCTCAGCCGAATGGGCTGTTGAGGGAAACACAGGCTCAGAGCCTTCACTTTATTGTAACCTCATCCCAACGTCCCCCAAACCCTTTAAGATTTCTAGATGACTCATTCGAATCATGCTGATGCCCTTTTCGAATACTGATTTGCATACTGCTTCAACTATCGCTTTAAGCATTGGCAACAGCCTCCAGTGGATACGCCAACGATGCTGCTGACTCGCCTCCAATGGCTACTGACCGCCCCAACCCCACTGCGAGATGTTCGTCGCACGCTGTGGTTCCGCGCCAGCATCGCTGCAGCGATGCTTTATGCTGCTCTGGGACTATGGGAGGCGTTTAGCAGCGCCTATGTCATCCACGACGATGTCCGTTCCCACGTTTTTTGGATGTGGCGCTTTCTGGAGCCGTCTCTGTTCCCTAAGGACCTGATTGCGGACTACTTTCAATCGGTGGCGCCCCATGGCTACACGGCGCTTTATCGCATCGCTGCTGCCCTAGGAGTAGACCCGCTCACGTTTAACAAGCTGCTGCCGCTGCCCATCGCCTTAGTCACCACAGCATATTGCTTCTGGCTCACCCTGTCGATTTTGCCGGTTCCGGCTGCCGGTTTTTTGGCCTCCACCCTGCTGAACCAAGCGATTTGGAACACCCATGATGTGGCCTCTGCAACCCCACGGGCGTTCATCTATCCCTTTTTTCTGGCGTTTTTGTATTACGTGGTCAAGGGCAGTCTATTGCCCGCTCTTGTTAGCGTAGTGCTGCAGGGTTTGTTCTATCCCCAGTGCCTGTTTCTGTCCTCTGGGGTCTTGGTGCTACGGCTGGTGGAGTGGCGCAGCGGACGTCCACGGCTGTCGCGCGATCGCCAAAACTACCTATTTTGCGCGGCGGGTCTCGGGGTCGTCTTCGTCATGCTGCTGCCCTACGCCCTCAAGATTTCTGATTACGGGCCGGTGCTGACGGTGGCGGAGGCAAAAACCCTGCCCACCCTAGAGGGTGACGGTCGGAAGAATTTCTTTTTCGACAACCCATTTAAGTTTTGGCTGTGCGGCGAGCGGTCGGGCATCTTGCCCTACAGCTGGTGCAAGTATGAGCGTCCGCCGGAGCTGTGGGCGAGCCTGGCGCTGCCGGTGCTGCTATGGCGATCGCGGCGGCGTTTATCTAGACAAAATGGGTTGGGACGGAGCGAGCTGGCGCAGGAGGTGACGCCCCACGTAGCGCTGCTGCTCCAGGTGGTTTTAGCCTCGGTGGGCATGTTCTTCCTGGCCCACGCCCTGCTGTTTCGGCTGCATCTGCCCAGCCGCTATATGAAGCACAGCGTGCCCATGGCGGCCACCATGGCGGCGGGGGTGTCTCTGGTGCTGCTGCTGGACCTGGGGCTGCAGTGGGCTAGGCGGCGATCGCGTCAGAACCTGGCGGCGCTGGGGGTGGTGGGGCTGGCGGGCCTCTACTGCTTCGGCTATCCCCTGCTGATGGATCGGTATCCTAACCCCGACTACGTGGCGGCCCAAAGCGCGCCGCTGTATGACTTTTTGGCCAGCCAGCCCCAAAACGTGCTCATTGCGTCTCTGTCAGATGAAGCCAACAATATTCCATCCCTATCCAAGCGCTCGGTACTGACTAGCTCTGAGACGGCCAACCCCTACCATTTGGGCTACTACCGACAGATTCAGGCGCGGACGGAAGACCTGATGAAGGCACAATATAGCTTGGATCCACAGGTGATCATAGATTTCATCCGCACCTATGGGGTCAATCTGTGGCTCATCGATGGGCCAGCGTTCAGGCCCCAATACATTGAGCAGAATCCCTGGCTGCGGCAAATTGAACCTACAGCCACGGAAGCGATGCAGCGGCTGCGCCAGGGCGAGCAGCCCGCTCTGCAAACCACAATTCGCCCCTGCCGCGTATTTCAGCAACAGGGGCGAATTGTGCTCGACGCTCGGTGCGTGGTTGAGCAGCTCTCCTAGCGAGTTGGCCCAAAACCTGCCCAGAGCGCTGCCTGGTGAGGCGTCACGATAACCGCGTCTTCGGTTGTGGCATCGGCGGCGGGTGAATTAGCCAGGTAGGCCCGGGACATGGTGTAGCCCACTACAAAAGTGGCGAAAGCAGCGGCGAGGCCTAGCGCCACCGTTTGGTCTGCTGAAGCGCGGGTGGAGTTGTTGTAGGTCATGAGATACAGCCTTAATTGGATAACTCAGGTATTATCCAATAAATTCTGTAACAACCGCTACGCTTTTATGTTTTCTAAGGATTTGAGTTACGTTCCGATACAGCTAGAACGCGTCGCGATTGAGGGATGGCAGAGCCTGTTCCACTAGCGACAGGGGCAGGTCGGCGTGGTGGGAAACAATGCCGTGCCCCATGCCAGCAATCAAACCTAGAATAGCGGAGAGTACTATCGAGTTCATAGCGTCCCTTGAGCGGTGATGACAGTGTTTTAAGCAGGCTTGACAGGTACTGCCAGCTTGCTCCGCACTAGACTCTCAATTGGCGATCGCCAGTTCTGTAGCTAGGTTTACATTTCGTTATGCCTGCCCCAGTCTTGATGCTAAAAACGCATGACCTTGACGCAAGTTTCGCAAATCGCACTCCATGAATACCCCCGCCCACGTCGTTCTCAATTTGCTATTCATCGGTCGCCAGGACAGCACGACGGTCTTGCTGCCCGTTGCCATCGGGGGAATTCTTCCTGACCTGCCCATATTTCTGTTCTACGGCGTTGAGAAGCTAAAGGGCACCCCTGAGCGCGTGATTTGGCGGCAGGCCTACTACGAGCCGGGGTGGCAGAACTTTATAGACCTATTCAATTCCATTCCCCTAGTGATGCTGGGGCTAGGGTTAGCCCTTTGGATGGGCTCGCAATCGAGCGTGCTCCTATTTGCGAGCATGATGCTCCACTTTGCGGGCGACCTGCCGCTGCACCACGACGATGGCCACCGTCACCTATTTCCCCTGTCAAACTGGCGATTTGAGAGCCCGGTATCCTATTGGGACCCCAACCACTACGGCGGCATTGTCACTGTTATAGAGGTTCTGGCAGTGATTGTGGGCTGCGCCCTGCTGCTGACGTGCTACCACTCCTGGGCCTGTCGCCTTGCGCTGATTGGGGTTGGGTCACTTTACATTGCCTACTTTGTCTATGCAGTGACGGTTTGGGGATAGCATCACACTCAGAGGAATCGCGAATAGCCAGGGCATCACCCCACCCCGTATACTAAACCTTGGCTCCGCCAGCGGGCCTATCGTGCGGACCAATACAGAGGACACATCTTGGGCGTCGATCTCCGCAGCTACGTTTATATCGATAACCTACAGCCCCAGCACGCAGCCTACCTCGGCACCGAGGCCCAGGGCTTTTTGCCCCTCCCCGGAGACTCTTCCCTTTGGGTAGAAATTTCCCCCGGCATCGAGGTTAACCGGCTGATGGACGTCGCCCTCAAGTCTGCCTCCGTCCGTCCGGCAGTCCTGATGATCGAGCGACTGTACGGGCTGCTGGAAGTGCACTCGTCTCGGCAGAGTGATACCAAAGCCGCAGGACGGGCCATGCTAGAAGTGCTCGGCGCTAAGGCCAGCGACTGCCTCAAGCCTCAAGTCGTGTCCAGCCAGATTATCCGCAACATCGACGCCCACCATACCCAACTGATCAACCGGGCTCGCCGGGGCAACATGATTGTGGCCGGGCAAACCCTATACGTGCTTGAGGTGCAGCCTGCCGCATGGGCCGCCCTTGCTGCTAACGAGGCAGAGAAAGCAGCCCTAATCAATATTCTGCGAATTTCAGCGGTGGGCAGCTTTGGCCGGCTTTACCTAGGAGGAGAAGAGCAGGACATTTTAGCTGCCTCCCGGGCCTGCTTAGCGGCGATGGAGAACGTGCGGGGGCGATCGCAGGCAGGCGATTCGTTAGAGTAAATCAATCTAGAGTAGATAAATCTGAAGTTGGGGCATTTAGTAGCTCATTCGGTAGGTTAGGCCATGGCGATCGCAGATCAGCTCAAGCTCATTCAACGGGGCCCCCGGCAGTGGGATGGCTGGCGACGGACACACCCTACCCTTCTCCCTGATCTCAGCTACGGTGACCTGGCAGGCTATTCCCTCAGCCGTCTGGATTTAGCGCAGGCTGACTTAACCGGTACAACCCTAGAGCAGGCTAACCTTGCTGGTGCCACCCTCCAAGGCGCAAAGCTGACCAACGCCAGTTTGCGCCATGCCGATTTAACCCGGGCCCGATTATCTGCGGCCGAGCTAGTAGCGGCCAACCTGTTTGGCGCGGTGCTACAGCAGGCGATGCTAGACGGGGCCACCCTGATTGCCGCCGACCTCCGCTATGCTGACCTGCGTCAGGCAAATTTGACAGGGGCCAGCTTGGCAGGAGCAAGTCTGTTTCGGGCCAACCTCACCCAATCCAGCTTAATCGCCGCCAATCTTCAGCAAACGACTCTGACCCAGGCGCTTTTATGTGACGTAGCGCTTCACGAGGCGAACTTAGACCGTGCCAGTATCCAAGACAGCGAATGTGCCGGAGCGCAATTCTACCGGACCACAATACGGACAGCAAATCTGCAGCACTCTCACCTCAATGGCGCTCGGCTATTCGACGTTGATCTCAGCGGCTCAAACCTATCTGGCGTAGATTTTCGCAGCGCTCGCCTGTGTGACGTTAAGTTTAACGGTGCTCAACTCTCAGGAGCCAGCTTTCGCGGGGCCTACCTCACCCGAGTCAGCTTTGATGGCGCGCAGGGGAGTGGCCTGGATCTACGCGGGGCGATCGCCCAAGACGCCACAGGGTTACCCCAAGACCTCTGCACGGTGGGGATCGCATAACCCTAAATTAGGAAATAACCGCCATAGGCCCCCAGCGCGGAGCGAGTGAAGACGCCTTAAAATGTAAAGGAAAGCTTAATTAGGATCACTTCAAACTATGGCACTCTTTGGACTCGGAAAGAAGGCGGAAATGCCAACTCCAGAAAATGCGCTTCCGGGGCGTGATGCAGAAATGCCAGTTCCAGACAAGCACTTTGTCAACGGTGCCCCATTGAAGTCCCCTTACCCAGACGGTATGGAGATGGCAATGTTTGGACTAGGCTGCTTTTGGGGGGCAGAGCGCCGCTTCTGGCAGCAAGAGGGCGTCTACACCACTGCAGTAGGCTATGCAGCAGGCTATACCCCAAACCCTACTTACCGGGAGGTTTGCTCGGGCGCTACGGGTCATAACGAAGTCGTACGCGTCGTTTTTGATCCCAATGTCATTAGCTACACTGACCTGCTCAAGGCCTTTTGGGAGAGTCATAATCCCACCCAGGGCATGCGCCAGGGCAACGATGTCGGCACCCAATATCGTTCTGGGATCTACACCTACTCTGCAGAGCAGCGGCAGCTTGCTGAAGCCTCTAAAGCAGCCTATCAGCAGGAGCTAAACGCCGCAGGCTACGGCAGCATCACTACAGAAATTGTTGACGCTCCCGAGTTCTATTTCGCTGAAGACTATCATCAGCAATACCTCGCCAAGAATCCTGGAGGTTACTGCGGTCTAGGGGGTACTGGCGTGGCTTGTCCGACTGGTTTGGCCGTCGAACAGCGCTAGGCACTCGGTCCGCTTAAACTGTGCAGGCTTTGGGAAGCAGCTTTTCCTAATGGGGAAAAGCCTGCTTCTTACTCACGTTCCACTACAGCTTTGGTTTGATCCCCTGGATGCACTAAAACATTTTCTCAACAGAGTAGAGATCTCCAGAATTCACATAGCTGCAGACGTGGATCTCGGGATCGCATCCTGGGCTCTTTGCAAGCGTATTGCTGACGTTTTGTGCGGTTGACCCAGCAATAGACAGCGCTAGGGATGCAAAGAGAAATAGAGAAAGCTTCATAATTGTGTCCTTGTAGATGCAACTTAAAATGTGCGATTTCGATCGCCCCTGTGGACCGCGCATTCACGGTGAGTCCGAGCAAGCTGTTGGCCTCCATCCATCAGCAGCATCCCAGCGACAAGCCCGAACGGTCTTAGAGCGCTGGGAACGGCGCCATTTGCCGGCAGGCTCAGAATTAAAGCCCCAGCTTTACGCTCGGTGACTGAAGATTGGTGCTAAAGCCAGCATAATTGCAGTCTATGTAGCCATAGATAATTTGCTGACTTTTATCTGCGTTAATTTGAACGCACCAAGGTCGCCGCAATAAATAATGCGTAAATGATGTTGTGAGAGCAGTTGTTGCGATCGCAATAAGCGTTGCCAACAGTGCCGGATGGTTGAAGTTGTTCGCAGTAATCCTTTTGAAGATGCACACCTGATCTAAACCAACTCAAATCCAATGGCACCTAATTTATCGGTCATCTGGCACGAGCGCAAGAGGGGTAAGACCGCTCAGGGCAAGGTTTTTGAGCCTTCATTCTGCACGCCTGCGTACAGTTTAATGTAAATATATTTCTCGTTTAGATACCTAGATTACAGTATTAGACTAAGCAGAAAATTTCTGGGGGCGGGTCGCGAATAAAGCACAGCATAATCATACTTCTTGAAATAAAAGCTCTTGTAAGAAACAAGTTTGCTTTAAGCACTGAGCTGCTCAAATAACGTCAAAACCAAGTGCTTTTTGTTGTGCAAAAACGCTATAATCAATACCCGTGTAACTCAAGCTTGCTTCTAATATGATTGCTTGTGCAATATAATGTCTTCTGAGTTGGCCTAGCCTGTTCAAAACCGTCATTAGAAGCGCTATTAAAGTTGGGATTGCTGCGTGGGCAATGCGCCGTAAAATGCTGCACTAAAGGAACTTCTAGGGCGGCACTTTTAGGGTGGCACAGTAGTTTATAGTTTTGGTTTGGGTGTCACAGGTATTCTTACCTAAGAAATTCCTGCTTGAGATATGGTCCCTATTGTCTGTCCCGGTGCTCACGCTGAAGGTGTTACTCTGGCCTTCCTGCAAAACTTACCTCTAGCACCATCAGACAGCTTGGTTTTTCCAGCACATCGTCAGCCAGCCTATTCACCTCAGCACATTCTTGATTGGCTACTGCCACAGCCGACTTGGCGCCAGGGCGTCTGTTTCATTGCCTTCAGCGCTGGCGTTGTGGGGGCGTTGGGGGCAGCTCGCTGGCTGCATCGCATCCACACCCCCATTAAGATGATTGCCGTCGATGGCTGGGGAGTGCCATTAATTGAGCCATTTTCAGTGCATCGCCTCAGCCACGACGAAATGACGCACCGAACATCTCTACTTTTGGGGCCTTGGTCAGGGGATCATTTCTACGCCGATCCCCCTGTGGAGCACCTAGACCTGTGGCGATCGCCTCACCAAATCATCGGCCAGCGCGTTGCGCCTGCGTCCTCTCGCCAGCCCACGACTGCAGCTGCATTCCTAACCGAACTACTGCATCGCTACTGCTCAGAGCCGTAGCGATGCAGTAGTTCGGGAACCCGTACAGTCTTAAACATTGTCAGGTTCTGGCACAGTTCGCTAAATTAGCACTCGTGAGCCGAGAGTGCTAAACTCGTGCTTGGCTCGCCGAAGATAGCTCATTTAGCTCAGGTAGGGTGTCAGTGAGTCTGCAGCGCCCCTTCGATTCCTCTAATGGGAGGTTTCTTCGGGATTCTCGCTCAGACACCCTGCCTTGTTCAGTGAGGTGTCGACGGCGCGACTACTGAATCACAGAATTGTTAGTTTTGTTGGAGTGTATTTAGATGGCAGCTATATCTCTTAGCGTTTCCACCGTTAAGCCCCTGGGCGATCGCGTCTTTGTCAAAGTGTCCCAGTCCGAGGAAAAGACCGCGGGCGGAATTTTGCTTCCCGAGACCGCGAAGGAAAAGCCTCAGATCGGTGAAATCGTTCAGGTTGGGCCCGGTAAGCGAGGCGATGACGGCGCCCGTCAGGAGTTAGAGGTCAAGGTTGGTGACAAAGTGCTCTACTCCAAGTACGCGGGTACCGACATCAAGCTAGGCACCGACGAATACGTTTTGCTGTCTGAGAAGGACATTCTGGCTATTGTTGCCTAGGCTAACCGCATCTAGATCTGGCTATTTAGCAGGACTCTCATCAAAGAAGTAATTGGAGAAAATATGGCTAAGCGCATCATTTACAACGAGAACGCCCGCCGCGCCTTGGAAAAGGGCATGGATATCCTGGCGGAATCTGTTGCTGTCACCCTAGGCCCTAAGGGCCGCAACGTCGTTCTAGAGAAGAAGTTTGGGGCGCCCCAAATTGTTAACGACGGCGTCACTATTGCCAAAGAGATCGAACTCGAGGACCACATCGAGAACACCGGTGTTGCCCTGATTCGTCAGGCTGCCTCTAAGACTAATGACGCAGCTGGCGACGGTACCACTACGGCGACTGTGCTGGCCCATGCCATGGTAAAGGAGGGTCTGCGCAACGTTGCAGCCGGAGCAAACTCCATTGCGCTTAAGCGCGGCATCGACAAGGCAACGGCGTACCTAGTCGAGAAGATTGCCGACAGCGCCCGCGCTGTGGAAGACTCCAGCGCCATTGCTCAAGTTGGCTCTATCTCTGCTGGTAACGATGAAGAAGTAGGCCAGATGATTGCTGAGGCCATGGACAAGGTGGGCCGTGAGGGCGTCATCTCCCTGGAAGAGGGCAAGTCCATGACCACTGAGCTAGAGGTCACCGAGGGCATGCGCTTCGATAAGGGCTACATCTCTCCTTACTTCGCCACCGACACCGAACGCATGGAAGCGGTGCTCGATGAGCCCTTCATCCTCCTCACCGACAAGAAAATTGCCCTAGTGCAGGATCTAGTGCCCGTGCTGGAGCAGGTGGCCCGCGCCGGTCGTCCCCTGATGATTATCGCTGAGGACATCGAGAAGGAAGCGCTGGCTACCCTAGTGGTCAACCGCCTGCGGGGCGTGCTCAACGTAGCGGCCGTTAAGGCCCCTGGCTTTGGCGATCGCCGTAAAGCGATGCTAGAAGACATGGCTGTTCTGACGGGTGGTCAGGTGATCACTGAGGACGCTGGCCTGAAGCTCGACAACACCAAGGTGGACATGCTGGGTAAGGCCCGCCGCATCACCATCACCAAGGACAACACCACCATCGTGGCTGAGGGCAACGAGGGCGACGTCAAGGCCCGCTGCGAGCAGATTCGCCGCCAAATTGAGGAGACTGAATCCTCTTATGACAAGGAGAAGCTGCAGGAGCGTCTTGCTAAGCTGTCCGGCGGTGTGGCTGTGGTCAAAGTGGGTGCGGCTACCGAGACCGAGATGAAGGACCGCAAGCTGCGCCTGGAAGACGCCATCAACGCCACCAAGGCTGCAGTTGAAGAAGGTATTGTCCCTGGTGGCGGAACTACCCTGGCTCACCTTGGCCCTGATCTGACCTCCTGGGCGGAAGGTAACCTCAAAGACGAGCAGCTTCTGGGCGCCATGATTGTGGCCCGGGCCCTGACGGCTCCCCTGAAGCGCATCGCTGAGAACGCCGGTCAGAACGGTGCAGTGATCGCCGAGCGCGTTAAGGAAAAGGACTTCAACGTCGGCTATAACGCCGCTGAAAATGAGTTCGTTGACATGTTTGAGGCCGGCATCGTTGACCCAGCGAAGGTAACCCGCTCTGCTCTGCAGAACGCGGCTTCCATTGCCGGTATGGTGCTCACCACCGAGTGCATCGTGGCGGATAAGCCCGAGCCGAAGGAAGGCGCGGCAGCTGCGGGGCCTGGCGGCGGCATGGGTGATTTCGACTACTAAATCGAATCTGTAGGGCGCACAATCATACGGCCCTAAGTTAAGGCGTACGACCATACACCTACAGAATTAAACTACGCTGCGATCGCTTTTTTGGAGGCGATCGCTTTTTTCGTATCTCCGGCTCTTAATTGAGAGAAAGTTGCAAAAGCGAACTTCACTTAGTAAGTTAGAGAATAGGCCGTGAAGGGGGCTTCAATCTTAATTCAATCGCCTCTTCAGCCGCGAAAACCCCTATGACATCAGCCGAAGATCGGCATCTAAAGCGACAACCGTTCTCAAACTTCCCTGAAAGCGAAATCCCAGTCCTGCAGGTGAGTCAGGTGACGCGGCAGTATGCCAACGCAGCTCCAGCCGTCTGCAGCGTATCCTTGCAGCTCAACAGGGGCGAACTTTTGGGGTTGCTGGGGCCTTCGGGCTGTGGTAAAACGACGCTGTTACGACTCATTGCTGGCTTTGAGCGCCCCCAGTCAGGCAGCATTTATCTGTCGGGGCAGCCTGTCGCTGGGCCAGAATGGCTTGCCCCCGAGAAGCGCGGCATCGGTATGGTGTTTCAAGACTACGCGCTGTTCCCCCATCTCACGGTGGCCAAGAACGTTGCCTTTGGTCTATTGAGCGGTCGGCGCTTTCAGCGGGGTAAGCGCCGTCGGGTCGCTGAAGTGCTGGAGCTAGTTGGGCTACAGGGTCTTGAAGCTCGCTATCCGCACCAACTCTCTGGGGGGCAGCAGCAGCGGGTTTCCTTGGCTAGGGCTCTGGCCCCCTATCCCCCCATCGTGCTGCTCGATGAACCCTTAAGTAACCTTGACGCTAAGGTGCGGCTGCAGCTCCGCCAAGACCTGCGGGACATTTTCAAGGCGGCGGCGGTCTCAGGCATCTTTGTCACCCACGACCAAGAAGAAGCCCTGTCGGTGTGCGATCGCGTCGCGGTGATGCACCACGGACGGCTGGTTCAGGTCGGTACCCCCCAGGAAATCTACAACCGTCCCGCTTCTCGGTTTGTGGCTGAGTTTGTCACCCAGGCCAATTTTTTGCCCGCCCGTCACCACCCCCAGCTCGGCTGGGTGACGGAACTGGGGTCGTTCCCATCTCCGCAGGTGCTGAGTGAGCCTGGCGAGGCCCATGTCAATGTCAAGCACGACGCTCTAGACGCTGAGATCATGATTCGGCAGGACGGCATCAGCCTGCTCCCCGCCATCGACGCCGATATTCTCATCCGCGATCGCCAGTTTTTAGGCCGCGAGAACCGCTACCGGCTGCGCCTCCCGTCTGGGCGAGAGGTAGTGGCCCGACTCTCTGCCAATCAGCAGTTTTCTACAGGCGATCGCGTCAAGGTCGCTGTGGCTGAAGATGCTGTCAGCCTTTGCGCTTCGACTACAGCGCTTCCACCTGCTACTTCCCCCCGCGCACTGTCAAAGAATGTTACAGCCCCTGAGTAGATAACCCTTCGAGACGTTAAATATAGAAATACTTCTACTCGACGCGGTTCACTTCTCAAGATAGCTGCTTATGTTTCCTGTCCACCGGCCCCGCCGACTGCGCAACCACCCCCAGCTTCGCCGCATGGTGCAAGAAACGGTGGTCACAACCCGCGATCTGATCTACCCGATGTTTGCCGTTGACGGTAGCGGCATTGCCCAAGAAGTCTCCTCCATGCCAGGGGTCTATCAGCTCTCCATCGACAAGATTGTAGACGAAGCCAAAGAGGTCTACGACCTCGGTATCCCTGCCGTGATTCTCTTTGGCATCCCTGACGACAAAGACACAGAAGCCACAGGCGCTTGGCATGACCACGGCATTGTGCAGCAGGCCTCCCGAGCAATTAAAGACGCGGTGCCTGACCTAGTGGTGATTGTGGACACCTGCCTTTGTGAGTACACCTCCCATGGACACTGCGGTTACCTAGAGACAGGGGACCTCTCAGGGCGGGTGCTCAACGACCCCACCCTAGAGCTGCTCAAGAAAACCGCCGTTTCTCAAGCCAATGCTGGCGCTGACATCATTGCGCCCTCCGGCATGATGGACGGATTTGTGCAGGCCATCCGCCAGGGCCTAGACGAAGGCGGCTTTACCGACCTGCCCATTCTGTCCTACGCCGCTAAATACTCCTCGTCCTACTACGGTCCCTTTCGGGATGCAGCCGAGTCGGCCCCGCAGTTTGGCGATCGCCGCACCTACCAAATGGACCCGGCTAACTCCCGCGAGGCCATCAAGGAGATCGAGCTAGACGTGGCGGAAGGAGCAGACATGCTGATGGTGAAACCCGCCTTGGCCTATATGGACATCATCTGGCAGGTGAAGCAGGCGAGCCAGCTACCGGTGGCGGCCTACAACGTCTCGGGTGAATACGCCATGGTGAAGGCGGCTGCCCTCAACGGCTGGGTAGACGAGCGCAAGGTGGTGCTGGAGACCATGACCAGCTTTAAGCGAGCTGGCGCCGACCTGATTTTGACTTACCACGCTAAGGACGTAGCCCGCTGGCTAGACTAAAAATATCCTTGCCCACCCTACCCCCCAACAAACTCTAGTTTTACATCTTTGAGTTAATCCCATGGCCTATCTCTGGTTTAAGGCATTTCACATCATCGGCGTCGTCGTCTGGTTTGCAGGTCTGTTTTACCTGGTGCGCCTCTTCGTCTATCACGTTGAAGCCCAGGAAAAGCCTGAGCCTGCCCGCACCATTCTTCAGGACCAGTACGCCATCATGGAAAAGCGGCTGCTTCGCATCATCACCACCCCTGGCATGGTGGTTACGGTGGTGATGGCAGCAGGCATTTTGTGGCAGGAACCTGCCGTCCTACATGACTGGTGGCTGCACGCGAAGCTAGCTCTGGTGGCGGTGCTATTGGGCTATCACCACTACTGCTCCAGGCTGATGAAGAAGCTCGCCGCTGGCGAATGCCGCTGGAGTAGCCAGCAATTGCGCGCCCTCAACGAGCTGCCGACGCTGCTGCTGGTGGCGATTGTCCTACTTGCCATCTTCAAGAACAATTTCCCGACCAGTGCGTCTTCTTACCTGATTGTGGGCCTGGTTGTGCTGATGGCGGCTTCAATTCAGTTCTACGCCCGCAAACGACGGCTTGACCGCGAACGTCAGGCCGAATCTGCTCCTGCTGAAGCGCTACAGGGATAATCAGTATGATCAACGCTCCTTCACGGGCAATCTCCCTTGAGAGAAGCTTTCACGCCCTCTCTGATCCGCTGCGGCTACGGGTGCTCAAGGTTTTACGCGAGCAGGAAATGTGCGTCTGTGATCTATGCGATCGCCTCAACGTGCGCCAATCCAAGCTGTCCTTCCACCTCAAAACCATGAAGGAGGCCGGTCTGCTGCACGCTAAGCAGCAGGGCAAATGGGTCTATTACAGCATCAATGTCGCCCAGATTGTGGCTCTGGAGCAATATTTATCCGACTTTCGACAGTCAAGCCTGGTGCGCCCCGCCCGAATCTGTGCTGACGACTAGCGGGATCTGTTTTTGACAACCCAAGAGACGTTTGTGCTCAAGAATCCTGACAATGGGGCGTGGCTAGGGCGCCACCGCAGCGGCGACAAGGGGCAGCAGGTGCAAGCGTGGCGGGGGGACCCTACTGGTTCGCGGCCACCTGAAATTCGAGGACGTCTGTCTTAGATGAGGCGGCGCTGGCTCAGCCCTATCAAGGCTCGATTGCGGGACTGAACGTAAGCCGACTGCGTGGCCATTATGGCGAGGGTTAAAACTCGGTTAGGAATAGCGGCATAACGTGCGCTATGTCGTCAGGTTCTGCTCACACAATCCAAAAAAGAGCCGCAGCAGTCCCAGCAAGGTTGGCATGTCGCCAATGCCATACAGCAGTGACTCTGATACTTGCCCGCTCGCCATACGATAGAACTTCCAGCCCTCACCGTTGGTGACAATGCCGTAGATTGTGAAGTCTCGACCCATCTGCCAATTGATCCAATGGCAGGTGTGCATTTCCACGAGGCATTGAGCCGTGCCCTGCTCAAAGTTGTCTTTCTTGGCCTCAATGACGCAGGCAAAGGGCGCTTCCAGGTAGGCGCGCCGCTCAGCGATGAGATAATCGGCGTTGCCGCACACCGTTTCGCCCTCTAGGTAGGCGCCCTTCCAAACTTTCAGATGAGCGCACCCCTCTAGTCCCTCTTCGCAAATCGCATCAATCAGCAGCGTTTTCGACACCTCTAAACTCTCTAGGTCAAACCGCTGCAGTCGCTCAAGCCGCTGCTGAAAGAAGTTGCTGATGGGTAGCGGCTCTGCCGTCAACGTCCAGCGGGCCAGTTCGGTGATGCCGAGGTGCTTGAAGGCCTCTCGATAGCTGAAGCTGGAAAATGGCTTTTTCCGCTGCTGGAGTGACTGGGTCATGGATTGTCGGGAGCGCAAATGGAGGTGAGATGCTCTCAGAATAGTCCATTGGCAAAGGTCTTTGCAGTATGGCGACAGTTATGCTTTATGAAAAGAATCGATGTCAAATATGGGCCAGCCCCGCTCATTTGATTTGAAGATCTAGGTTATCTTCATGGAAGATAAATCAAGCGCCCTGTAGATATACACAGTCAACCCCGCTCATTTGACGGGCTTGCCCAGTCATCCAAACCTACTGAACCAAATGACCCATCGCTTTCACCAACCTATTCTCCTGTTGGCCACAGGCACAATAGGCCTCGCGGCGGCTTGCTCGTCGGTTCCGCCAGTTGAGCATCAGACACAAGGTATCAAACAGGCCGCATCCGAGGCACCGCCACAAACCGTCGCAGTACAAAATGTCTCGGCCCAGGTTGACCCATCGCCGCAGGACGACGGCATAGACCCCGAGCTGGCGCTTGAGTCCCCAGACTGCACCACCTGGAACACATACCGAGCCAGCTTACCCGAGCCAGCCCGACTCCCCAATATGCCGCCCAGATTTGAAAACGGCTGCCTCTTTGGCACTGACCCAGGCGATCGCGCCAGCCTCTACGTCCTTCCCGAGGGCATTACCCTCGGGCGCGTGTTCGACGAAGCCACATTGACCTCAGCCCCCAGACAGGACGGTGTTCCCTATCCAGACAGAAGCGCCATTAGCGACCCCTTAGGGTTCGCTAACGAGCTGATCGAAAGCGGCAACGCCATGATCTTTAGCTACGTGGCTCTTCCGGCCTGCGCCAGGTTCATAGACAACGTCAGCGAGCCCGACGACAGGTTTGCTTACTGCGACTTTGCCTCCCCCCACCGGGCGTATTCGGTGTGGCCTACTGACGAGGGGGAGCCCACCACCACCTGCTTTGGCTACGACTGCCTCAAAACCTACGGCGACATTCCCGTGGAAGATTTGCTCGCCCTGTGGGAGCCGTGGCGAGTCCCAACCCCCAACCCTGCAGTTAACGACGTCCGCAGCCAGTACGAGCCCATTGACCTAAATACGCTGCCAGAGCTGCGTCGCGCCAACCTTAGATTTGAGGTAGAGGCACTGCTGATTGAGGAATTTGGCCGCACGACCCTAGAGGAAGGGGAGCAGCCCACCGTTATTTCCCCAATGGAGTATACGGACCCAGAGTATAGTTGGCTAAACGTGATCACCGTGACCAATGACGGGTCCGCAGATGACTCAGTGGGGGGTGTGCGCTATCGGTTTGAGTTCGAACCCTTCGATGGAGACACAAATATCCTCGTGTGGGCCGGAGCGCAGCGGTTTTGTCGGCGCACTCAGCAATGGACCAACCAGACCTGCCCCTAATTCACGGGGATTTCTTAGTGGGGCTGTGGCCCTATACTACCCAGTCCTTTGCCCGACTCACCGCCTTGCTCCACACCCCGAAGCTCTCCTGCACTGCCGCCGCCTTCGCGCTGGGCTCAAACACGCGGTCGATTCCCCGGCCCTCAATCAGAGTGCGGTAGTCCTCCCAAAACCCCACAGTCAGCCCCGCCGCAAACGCCGCGCCTTGGGCCGTGGCGTCCAAAATCGCGGGCCGCTCCACCGGAATACCCAGGGCGTCCGCCTGGAACTGCATCAAGAAGTCGTTGTTGCAGGCCCCGCCGTCCACCTTCAGCAGCTCCACCTTTGTACCCGAATCCTTGTTGATGGCCTCCACCACCTCGCAGGCCTGGTAGGCGATCGCCTCCAGCACCGAGCGCACCATGTGGGCGCGGCTCGCCCCCTGGGTTAAGCCCAGGAAGGCACCCCGGGCGGACATGTCCCAGTGGGG
>JBHJHJ010000091.1:0-32269 GCA_050330955.1 Elainellaceae cyanobacterium
GCGGTGCGGATAGAGAGGGCCTGGCGATCGCTACCCAGAAGCTGCAGCGAGCTGTTGGCTAACCCTTGGTTCGCCAGCACGTCCCGCACTGCCCCCAGGTCCAGCGGCGCCTCGCAGTCGGCCTCCTCGCAGTTGCGCTCAATCTGCAGCCGGGTGCCGCCGACAAAGTCGAGGCTGGGCCGTAGGGGAGCGCCCACCGCTCGCCATGACACCAGCATGGCCACCACGCTAGCGATGATTAGGGCGAGGGAGATAGACCACCAGAGGGACCGCTGTTTTGAAATCTGTAGCTTCATGGGTACGGGTTAAATTCAGTTGGGTGAGGCGCTCTGAGCTGCCGCATTGGGCGCCGACAAATTGGGGCAAAACAGCTCAGGTTTGCGCAGGGCGGGGACGCTGAGCACCAGCAGCAGCAGCGTTCGGCTGCAGGTGAGGGCGGTGAACATGCTGATGAGTACGCCGATGGCCAGGGTAACGGCAAAGCCCTTCACCAGGCCCGTCCCTAGCCAGAACAGCGCAGCGCAGACGATGAGGGTGGTGACGTTGCTGTCGAGGATGCTGGAGAAGGCGCGGTAGAAGCCAGACTCCACCGAGCGGTATAGGGTGCGGCCCGCCCGCAGCTCTTCGCGGGTGCGCTCGAAAATCAGCACGTTGGCGTCCACCGCCATGCCGATGCTGAGGATGAAGCCGGCGATGCCGGGCAGGGTGAGGGTGACCTGCAGCAGGGCAAACACCGCAAAGGTGAGGGTGGCGTAGATAATCAGGGCGAAGTCGGCGATTAGACCCGGCAGGCGGTAGTAAATAGCCACAAAAATCAGCACCAGCACCAGCCCGCCGATGCCCGCGTAGAGGCTTTGACGAATGCTGTCTTGACCCAAGGTGGCTCCCACCGTGCGGTTTTCCACAATTTCCACAGGCACCGGTAAGGATCCCCCGCGAAGCTGGATGGCTAGCTCATTGGCTTCTTCAGCGGTGTAGCGTCCGGTAATGCTGGCCCGCCCGCCCGTGATGCCGGTTTCGGCATAGCGCACTTCTACCACAGGGGCGCTGAGGAGCTGGTTGTCGAGAAAAATGCCCAGGGTGCGTCCCGTGCCTGCGACGTTTTTGGTCAGCTCGGAAAACAGATCGCCGCCGCGATTGGTGAACTCCAACACCACTTCCCAGTTGTTGGCGCCGCCGACGGGGGCTGCATAGGCATTATTCAGCAGGTCCCCCGTGAGTTCACTCTTCTCAAACAGGACGGCGATCGCCTCATTGGTGGACCGGAGCTGCTCTTGTTTCTCCTCCGGTTCTAGAGATTCGTTGGCTTCGAGGGCGCGGCGGCTGTTGAGCAAAGTGCCCAGCACCTCGGCGGAGGTATCCTGACGCTGGTTGCGAAAATCGAGTTGGGCTGTTCCCCCCAGCACCCGCTCCGCCTGCTCGGGGTCGCTGACGCCGGGAAGTTGCACAATCAGCTGGTCTTCTCCGGCAGTTTGCACCACCGCTTCCGACACCCCGAGCCCGTTGATGCGATTTTCCACAACGCCCTGGACCGCGGCCAGCTTTTCCGGGGTGATGACAGGCACCGCGTCAGTGGGCTGGACCTGCAGGGTGAGCTGGGAGCCGCCCCGTAGGTCTAGCCCCAGCCGCGCCGGAGTCTGAACAATCAGCAGCACCGCCACCAGTGTCAGTCCTAAAATCAGCGCCAGAAGCGATCGCTGTCTACCCATGCTGCATTAACCGTTTTTTACCAGTATCAAGGGCCATGATAGCGGCATTTGTGGGGCGAGTGCTGCTTTAGGTTAAGGGAGTGGGGGCGACTTTTAATCTATGCTTTGCTTATGTTCGGTAATCTATAGACTATCTGCGTTCTTCAAAGCCTCAGATTTATGGCGTTGCTGATTTGAGGAGGGTGGGCAATGTATGTGCTTAGCGTGGCATTGGCCCTAACCCCCCAACCCCTCTCCCAATCCTGGGAGAGGGGAGGTTGGTTCTCTTACCCCAAAATTGGGGGAAGGGCTAGGGATGGGGGTTTTCCAGAACGCTAAACACATACTGGGCAACGCCCACCTTACGTCATTAAAAGATTCTCCTGTCTGGTCTGCTGTTCTATTTCGTTGTTCTACCACCGGTGCCCCTATGTCTCATCCCTCCAATACTGAGTCTGGCCGTCAGCACAACACGGCTGAGGCGGCAGCAGCAGGGTCTCAGGCTAATGGCCCCAAAGACCCCGATACAGAACGTTTAGACACAGGCGCGACTCGCCCTGAAGCGATCGCCCGCCCCGAAGCGCCAGATCCAGAAGCGCCAGATCTAGAAGCGCCAGATCCAGAAGCGCCAGATCCAGAAGCGCCAGACCTGCCGGACGCCGCTGACATCGATAACCCTGACTTCTTCTTCAACCGCGAGCTGAGCTGGCTGGAGTTTAACTATCGGGTACTTTACGAAGCCCTCGACGAGCGCACGCCCCTGCTGGAGCGGCTCAAATTCATGGCCATTTTCAGCTCTAACCTAGACGAGTTTTTCATGGTGCGGGTGGCTGGCCTGCAGCAGCAGGTGGAGGCCGGGGTAGACACCGTCACCCCCGACGGGCGCACGCCCCAACAGCAGCTCGACGACATTGGCGATCGCCTCCACCCCATGGTGGCCCAGCAGCACGACTGCTTTGAGAATACGCTGCGGCCGATGCTGGCGGAGCACGGTATTTTTCTGCTGTCCTACAGCGAGCTCAGCTACAGTGACCTGAACGAGGGGCAAAAGCAGTATTTGCGCCAGCATTTCCAAGAGCAGATTTTTCCTGTCCTCACCCCCCTTGCCGTTGACCCAGGGCATCCCTTTCCCTACATCTCCAATCTGAGCTTAAACCTGGCCGTGCTCATGCGAGACCCTGAAACGGGAGCCGAGCGCTTTGCCCGGGTTAAGGTGCCCCCCTCTCGGTTTGTCACCTTGCCCCCCGATTTGTCCGAGAACCTCTCCCCCGACAAGCCCACGGTCTGGGCCGGAATTTTGCTAGAGGAAGTGATTGCCCACAATCTGGACATCCTCTTTCGCGGCATGGAGATTCAGCAGTACTGCTTCTTCCGCATCACCCGCAACGCTGACATCGATGTGGAAGAGGATGAGGCAGACGATCTGCTCTTGGCGATTGAGAAGGAGCTGCGTAAGCGCCGCCTCGGGGGGTCGGCGGTGCGGCTGGAAATTCAGGCCGATGCGCCGGAGTTTGTGCGCGAGATGCTCGTCCGGGAGCTAGAGCTTTCCGAGGGCGCAATTTACACCGTTCAAGGCATGCTGAGTCTCGGTCACCTGATGTCCTTGATGGGGCTACCGCTGCCGGAGCTAAAGGACGAACCCTGGCAGCCGGTGCTGCCCTCTCGCCTGCAGTACAACGGCAACCTGTTTGAAGACGCCATCACCGAGGATAGCCGCAGCATGTTCTCTGAGATTCGGCAGCAGGACTTAATGGTGCATCACCCTTACCATTCCTTCCCGGGCACGGTGCAGCGGTTCATTACCCAGGCGGCGGTGGACCCCAACGTGCTGGCCATCAAGATGACCCTTTACCGCACATCGGGCGATTCGCCGATTGTGGATGCCCTGATTCGGGCGGCAGAGCACGGCAAGCAGGTGGTTGCCCTGGTGGAGCTAAAGGCCCGCTTTGACGAGGAGAATAACATTTCCTGGGCCCGGCACCTGGAGAAGTCGGGGGTCCACGTGGTGTATGGCATGGTGGGCCTCAAGACCCACACCAAAACCGTCCTGGTAGTGCGGAAGAAGGGCGATCGCATTCGCCGCTACGTCCACATCGGCACCGGTAACTACAACCCCAAAACCGCTCGCCTCTATACCGATTTGGGCCTGTTCTCCTGCGACGAAGATCTGGGGGCCGACCTGTCGGAGCTGTTTAACTACTTGACGGGCTACTCCCGGCAGCAGAGCTACCGTAAGCTCCTGGTTGCGCCGGTGAGTCTGCGCAAGCGGATGCGAGAGATGATTGAGCGGGAGGCAGACCACGCCCGAGCTGGGAAAACCGCAAAGATCCAGGCGAAGATGAATGCTCTGGTGGACCCAGAAATCATCCGGGCGCTTTACCGGGCTTCCCAGGCTGGGGTAGAAATTGATCTGGTGGTGCGGGGCATCTGTTGCCTGCGGGCGGGTATCGAGGGGCTGAGCGAGACGATTCGCGTGGTGAGCGTGGTGGGCCAGCTCCTAGAGCACTCGCGCATCTTCTACTTTTACAACGACGGGGACGAGGACCTGTACCTGGGCAGCGCCGACTGGATGCCGCGCAACCTCGATCGCCGGGTTGAGGCGGTGGCACCCGTAGCGGACCCTAAAATTGCGGCCCAGCTCAAGCAGGTGATGACCACTATGCTAGAAGATAACCGCCACGCCTGGGACTTGCAGCCCGACGGCACCTACCAGCAGCGTAAACCGGCAGCGGGAGAGCCCGTGCGCAGCGCCCAGCACGTCTTTATGGATAAGGCCCTGGCGGGAGAGCTGGACTAACCGTGGCTGCGCTTAAGGGGGGTGCCCAATTGGCTGAGGTTGAGGACGTGGCCTGCGGTGACTAGGTAGGTCTCATCGGCGATCGCCCCCACTGTGCGGGTGAGCTGACCCAGGCGATCGCGGAACAGCCGTCCAATGGGGTAGCTGGGCACCACGCCCCAGCCGACCTCCTCGGCCACTAGAATGACGTCGCCCTGGGCCTGGCCCAAAGCATGATTCAGGTCCTTCAGCGTGTTCTCCCAGGTGGCTTCGTCCTGCTCCAGGATATTGGCCAGCCAGGTGCCCAGCGAGTCCACGAGCAGACAGCAATTTGCCTCAGCGCCTCGAATCGTGGCGGCCAGCGCTACCGGCACCTCCAGGCTTTGCCAGTCTGCGGGGCGGCGCTGCTGGTGCTGCTGGATGCGGGTTTGCCACTCGGCGTCTGATGGGTCCCTTACCCCCGTGGCGACATACACCACCTGCTGGCCCTCTCCCTGGCGCTGGGCGGCGATCGCCTCTGCCCACTCGCTTTTGCCCGAGCGGGCTGGGCCGGTGACCAAGACCTGCATTACTCGCTGAGCCCGAGACAGTCCAGCACAAAGGCGTACTCAAACGCCGTTTCCTTAAGCTGTCCGTAGCGCCCTGAGGCCCCGCCGTGACCGGCGTCCAGGTTAGTTTTCAGCAGCAGACGGTTTTGATCCGTCTTCATGGTGCGCAGCTTGGCGGTCCACTTGGCCGGCTCCCAAAATCCCACGCGGGGGTCGTTCAGGCCTGCCGTAATCAGCAGGTGGGGATAATCCTGGGGTTTGACGTTATCGTAGGGGGAGTAGGACAGCATGTAGTCGTAATATTCAGGCTCGTTGGGGTTGCCCCACTCGTCCCACTCCAGCACCGATAGAGGCAAGGAGGGGTCCAAAATCGTGGTCACAATGTCGACGAAAGGGACGGCGGCGATCGCGCCCTTAAACAAGTCCGGTCGCTGGTTCACCACGGCCCCCATTAGCAGCCCGCCCGCGCTGCCGCCGTAGATTACAAGATGCTCGGAGCTAGTCCAGCCTTGGTCAATCAGGTGGGTGGCGCAGCTAATGAAGTCCGTGAAGGTGTTTTTCTTGTGGAGAAACTTGCCCGCCTCGTACCACTTACGCCCCATTTCGCCGCCGCCGCGAATGTGGGCGATGGCGCACACCATGCCCCGGTCCAGTAGCGACAGGCGGGTGGAGGAGAACGCGGCGGGGTAAGGGAAGCCGTAGGAGCCGTAGCCCGAGAGCAGTAGGGGCGTGTCCTGGCCTCGGGGGGTGTCGTTGCGGTACACCAGGGAAATGGGCACCTCGGTGCCATCTGCGGCGATCGCGGTCAGCCGTTCGCTGGTGTACTGGCTGCGGTCGTAGCCCCCCAGCACGGGGGTCTCTTTTTTCAGCTCCCGCTCGTGGGTGTCCATGTCGTAGTCGAACACCGACGGCGGCGTCACCATGGAGGTGTAGTGGAACCGCAGGGTGCGGGTATGGAACTCGGCCATGGTGCCGCCGTAAACCGCGTAGGTGGGCTCAGGGAAGGCGATCGCCCGCTCGTCGCCTGTGGAGAGCTTTTGCACCCGGATGGTGGGCAGCCCCCCTTCCCGCTCGTAGATCACCAGATGGTCTGCAAAGACGTCGATGTCGCTCAGCATGACGTCTTCCCGGTGGGGAATCACCTCGCGCCAGTGGGCTTTACCCGGTGTGGCGACGGGGGTGACCATCAGCTTGAAGTTGATGGCGTCCTCGTTGGTGACAATGTAAAAGCGATCGGTGCTTAAGTCGCCGTCGCCGCCGGGGTGGTGGTCAATCCAATACTCTACCCGCGGCTGACGGGGCTGGAGCACCTGAAAGCTGCCCTCTGGCTGCTGGGCATCCAGTACGTGGATTTCGGAGGTGACTTTGCTGCTGGCGGCGAGCACCAGGTACGCCTCGCTGCGGGTGCTGCTAATGGAGAGGTAAAACGACTCGTCGGTCTCCTCGTAAATCAGCACGTCGTTGCTGGGGTCGGTGCCCAGCACGTGACGCCAGAGCTGATAGGGGCGGTGGGCCTCGTCAATGCGCGTGTAGAACACCGTTTTGTGGTCTTTAGCCCAGGCCACGCCCCCCACGTCGGCAATCTGCTCCTCGAAGTGGGCGTGGGTGTCCAGGGTCTTGAAGACCAGGGTGTAGCGCTCAGAGCCGTTGGTGTCGGTGGAGTAGGCCAACAGCCGGTGGTTGAGGCTGACGTTGAAGTCGCCTAAGCTAAAGAACTCCTTCCCTTCGGCAAGCTGGTTGCTGTCCAGCAGGACTTCTTCATCTGCGTCCAGGCTCCCCGGCTTGCGGCAGTAGATGCTGTAGGCCAGCCCTTCCTCCGTGCGGCTGTAGTAGTGATAGTCGCCGTAGCGGTAGGGCACCGACAGGTCGGTTTCCTGAATGCGGCCCAGCATTTCGTCGTAGAGCTGCTTCTGCAGGGCGTCAGTATGCCCCATGGCGCTTTCGGTGTAAGCGTTCTCGGCTTTGAGGTAGTCAATCACCTCAGCCTGGTCGCGATCGCGCAGCCAGTGGTAGGGGTCGACGCGGCGATCGCCGTGGATTTCTAGAATTTTGGGGTGCTGCGGGGCGATCGGCGGGCTAGGAGGTGACGATTTCGACGTTTGAGGAGAGATCATAAAGCGTGAGCAGACATCTTCAGACTTGTTAATAGCTAATTTAACAAGTTCAGGTCCCCGCTCCACCGTTTAGTCATCCCGTCCCCAGGAAAGTGTCTACTGGGGCTGGGGCCGCAAAAACGTCGGTAAATCAATGCGATCGCGCTTTGGGGTCTGCTGAGAAAGCCGGGGCGCTGGCCCGCTAGTCTGGGGCAACGGTGAAGACGTCTCTGGAGATGGGTCTGGAGTGGTCTCTGCTGCCGCGACGGGGGGAGCGGCGGGAGATGCTGAATTGTTCGGGATAGGGGCGGGCTTTGGGGCCTCGGGACCTGACGCAACCGGGAGCGCTGCGGCATCCCTTTGCGCTGACGCAGCAGGGGAAGTCGCCGCTTCTTCTTCTGAGGGCATGAGCTGGCTGGCGATCGCCTTTGCGCCCTGAAGGACCACGTCGAATAGGGTCTCCACCCCTTCAGAAGCTCCCCGGGACTTGGTCGTGCGCTGGGAAGAAGCCGTACCCGAAGGTGGGGATGGCGTCTGGATGGCGCTGTCAGCAGGGCGGGGTTGGGGGGCTGGGGATGGCTCAAGGTCGACCGTCCCCGCTAGCTGGACTAAGTCTGACCAAAATGCATCGTCTTCGCTGGTGGATTCAGTAGTGGCAGGTCCAGAAGCGGCAGGTCCAGAAGCGGCAGACATAGACCGGGGGGAGCTGGGCTGGTGCTCTAAAGTGGTTGGGCCCACGGTAGCTTCTGGTGTGCTGGGGCTTGGTGTGCTAGGGCTTGATGTGTCTAGCCCTTTTGCTGGACTTTCCGCTGGACGCTCCGATTGAGGCTCGGCCTGGGCGGGGGGCGCTTGAACTTGCGCGGAAGGCTGATGGGCCAGACTAAACAGCGCCGTCTTGAACCGAGACATCTGTGGCACCTGGAGTTCTGGCTTTAGCGGCTTAATCACCCTAGCCTCAGGACCGACCGAATTAAGCTGCGACGGGTCTAATGGGTCGGTCTGGCTTGGGTTAGGGGCGGGCGCCGAACGAAACTGGTTGGAATGGGGTTGGGACCAAGCCGGGATGCTGTTCACCTTGGGCAGCATCGGCGAGACCAAGGACGTCAGCGAATCTTCTGGGGTTAAGGCAGATTCAGGGGCGAAATGCACAGTGTCCGCGTCTGGGCAGGCATAGCTGGGGGGCGGCACTTCCAAGCACTTGTCCAGGGCTGTTTTGAACTGAAGGGTGTAGCGCTGCTGGCGCTGGAGCCGCTGCTGGAGCTCCCCGCAGCGCTGCTCCAGTTGCTCAATGCGGTTTGACTGAGCCCGACAGCGCTTTTGAAACGCCTGGCTGTCTTGCTCGAGCTGAACGAGCTGCATCCGGTCAGCGTTGACCTGCTGCGCCAGATTCTCAATGCGGATGGCCTGCCGCTGATTGGCCTGCTGCGCAAACTCTAGCTGATTGAGCAGGTACGTCACCTGAGCAGCGGCAGCATTTTCGGGTGGAATATCTGCGCTCTGGTAAGGCTGCCCCTGGTCTGCCGCTAGCGCCGTCTCTAAATCCCTCACCTGGCTCGATAGGGCGTGATTCTGCTGGGTCAGCTCTTGAACCAGCAAGACGAGCGCATCTGTGTCGGTATTAGCGTCAGCATTGGATTCACTAGCTGCTCCCTGATTTGCCCCGCTACCTTGGCCAGGCGCTCTTCCCCGGTACTGGGTCTGCCGTTCGCTGGCGCCAGCGCTGACCGATTTTGGGAAGTTGACGCGGTTGGACGAAGGGTTAGGATCGTTCATAGTTCACATTTGTGGCGCAGCCAATCGTGTTGTCCTCAGCGTTAAGGCAAACGCACCATATCACAACCGACCATTACATACCCTACATAATATAGCGATACCAAATCGTTCGTGAAGTGTGGGGGCGGGCGCAGTCTGTCTCGCATTCAGGATCGCCCTACAAAGTTCTAAAGGTTGAGCCTCCCTAGGAGGGCTTATTAAACCACTGCAGAGCTTTAATAAGCCAGGCCTCTATCCGAACGATGCCCCGGTCAATCCAATTTAGGATTTGCGCTAGGGGATGGCGATCGTAACCCAGATGGGTTGCTTGGGTCTCAATCCAGGTGGTTTGTAGGTCTTGGGAAGAACCCGTTGCCAGCGGCCCGGTCTCTTTGCCACTGACTCCGCTGGCGCTGTCTGCAGTCAACGGGCTGGGCGACGCGCTACGGCCTGCGGTGCGGCGATCGCCAAGACCTAAGCTGTGCTCCCTGGCCATATCCCCCACCTTACTTTGGTCAGCCCAGAGCCGCTGGAGCTGAGCTTGATCGAGCTGGAGCGGCTCCAACTGGTCCGGGCTAAGCTGGGACTGATTCAATGTCGTTTTAGCCAGTTCTGAGCCCGTTGCCTCAGCGCCTGTAAGACCGCCCGCAAGACTGCCCACAAAACCCTGGAGATACTGCTCTAGTTCATCTAAAAGCGTGAGGGGCGGGCGGTAGGGCGGCTGGGCGGAAATCAGGTCTATTGCGCCGTCCTCAGATTTTGGTAGAACTTCGATTTGTCCGTTCCCGCTGCGATCGCTGATGTCGCCAGTGCTGATATCACCGGTATTATCAACGCCAGCGGGAGATAGACCGTCATCGGGCGATGAGTCATCGGGTCTGCCCCAAAACTTCAGTCCCGCCCATCGCTGCTGGGCCGGAATCGGCAGTGACGGGCGAACGGGCGGACGCTGGGTCTCGCGGGCCGCGACGGCTTGATTGGCGCTTTGCCAACCGTCTTCGTCACCTTGATGATCGGGGTCAAACCAGTTCGGCGTAGAAGGGGCATTGCGATCGCCGGTCTGGAGCCAGCGCGGCACCAGTTGAAGCCACCAGGACCGCGAAGCGGCGGGCGCAGGCGCCGATGGCGCGGGGGCGCGGGGCGGCAGGGGAAAGGCGGGCTGCTCTGATGACTGGCCCCTCGCTGAATGATTGAATTCACGACTGGGCAAGCGCAGGAGATGCTTAGGCAGCTTCGTCTCTTGAAACAAATTGACCGACAGGGCGACAGGCCCCGTCTGCATCCAGGCCATCAGGCGGTGCCAAGCCTGAACTGGGGGCAGCATGGTCTTGCGATCGCGGGGCAGGGGGAGGGGCGTCACGGCCCGATGACTCAACTGGAGCTGCTTATGGACGCGCCAAAATTGAGCGAGCGCCAGCACGAGGCGACGCTGGAGGTATGCCGCCTGGGCGGGGGTGAGGACATCGTGAATCGCGTTATGCTGATCCACCAGCACTAGTCGCTGGGAGTCCACCAGGCAGGCAATGCCGCGAACTTGAGGGAGGGGCTGATGTTGGGGCGCCTGCGGCTGACCAGCCTCAATGGAAGACGTAGCGCTAGAAGGGGCAGCAACCGCGTCTTGGGGGGCTTCTACTTCTGCGATCGCGGTAGAGTGCGGCGATAGGGCCAAGCCCGCCGAGGCTACGGGCAGCGGCAGCGCGAGTAGATCTAGGCTGCGCAGGGTTTGCCGAATGGGGCTATCGGAAGCGGGGGGCGCCTGCGGTGGCGGAGAGCTAGGGCTGGGGTCTACCGATTGTTTTACCCCCTGGGCCGCCGCCTGCAGTCGGGGGAACACCCGCCGCGCCGCCTGACCCACCTGCCGGCTCACCACTCGGGTTGACTGGAATGCCGCATAGGCGGGGTAAAGCAAAATTTGAGCGCTCCAAGCCGTGGCCAGCTTCATCTGACGCAGCCGCCGCTGGGCTTGGTCCCGCAGCTTAAGCGATCGCTCCGAGAGAAAGGTCAATAGACGGCTTTGGTAGGGCATGGTTAAAGCAGCTCACCCCGCTGGGCGTGCAATAAGGCTTGGCGCTGCTTGAGGCCCAAAAGACCAATGGGACAGCCATAAAACCTGTGGGATACTGAAAGGCGTCTTTCACAGCGGCGATCTCATTGTAATGGTCACAGCCCCTCCTAACGACGGTCCTGGTACGCAAGCGATTGAAGCTGCGATCGCCCGCTTGCGTCAGTGCTCTCAGATTGACCTGCGCAGCGGCTGGCGCGGCAGGGAGGCTGATATTTCTACCAGGGAGGCCCTCGATCCCCAAGGTTGGCAAAGCTGGAGTTCCATGCCCCTCAACGCCAAGGGCCACGTCCACTGGACTGGCGGTAAGCAGGTGATTTGGCTGGGGCAGGTGGTGACGGTGCCAAAAGCGCTTCCAGAAGCGCTACCAGACGCCCAAGGCTATTCTATAAGGGGGTTTAGCCTGAGATTGGCCCTGCGATGGTGGGCGAGGGAAGCTCAGGTCTACGTCAACGGGAGCCTCGTGCAAGAGGGCGACATCTTTGACTGCTTTGCGCGGGTGCCCCTCAGCGGGGCGGTGACGCCGGGGGAGGCGATCGCGGTGGCGCTGCGGCTGGTGAGCCCTGGTCACGACGAGGGAGCGCTGGTGCAGTCCATGGGGCTGTTTGAGCGCGCTGATGCCCCCCTCGATCCTAGTCTTGACGCGGCAAGCCCTGGCCCTGAGCCGGGCTTTGTGGCTGACGAGATGGCGGTGCTGCACCAGGTGCTGCAGCGGTTTGAGCCCGAGCAGGTGCCCGCTCTAGCGCAGGCCTTGGCCGAGCTGCCCTGGGAACAGGTCTGCGATCGCCCCACCTTTGACGCGGCCCTGGCCCAGCTTAGGCTGCGACTCTTGCCCTTGGGGCAGCGGGTGCGGCAGCGGCAGATCACCCTGCTGGGCCACGCCCATCTAGATTTGGCCTGGCTGTGGCCCATCGCCGAAACCTGGGAAGTGGCGGAGCACACCTTCGAGTCGGTGCTGGCTCTGCAGGAGCAGTTTCCCGAGCTGGTGTTCACCCATTCCACCCCGGCCCTCTACGCCTGGGTAGAGCAGCACCGCCCCCAGCTGTTTCAGCGCATCTGCGATCGCGTGGCGGCGGGGCAGTGGGAAGTGGCCGCCGGGCTGTGGGTGGAGCCGGAGCTGACCTACGTAGGGGGCGAGTCGGTGGCGCGGCAGGTGCTCTACGGTCAGCGGTACGTGTTGGAGCGCTTTGGTCAGCTGAATCGCATCGCTTGGCTACCCGACAGCTTTGGCTTTTGCGCCCAGCTCCCCCAGATACTGCGGCAGGGGGGGGTTGACTACTTCGCCTCCCAAAAGCTGCGGTGGAATGACGCGACCCAGTTTCCCCACGAGTGGTTCCGCTGGCAGTCCCCCGACGGCACCAGCGTCCTGGGGGTCAACCTCCCCCCCATCGGCAGCGACATCGACCCCGTGCCCATGGCCGCCCACCTGTGCGACTGGGAAGCCGCCACGGGCCACCCCACCGCCCTTTGGCTGCCCGGCGTCGGAGACCACGGCGGCGGCCCTACTGCCGACATGGTGCAGCGGGCCGCCCGCTGGCAGCGATCGCCCTTCTTCCCCCAGCTTTCCTTTGGTCAGGCCCACGATTTCCTGGACCAGCTCCCCCAAGAGGGCCTCCCCACCTGGACTCAAGACCTCTACCTTGAATTTCACCGGGGCTGTTACACCACCCACCCGGACCAAAAGCGGTGGAACCGGCGCTGCGAACGTCAGCTCTATGAGGCGGAGCTATTTTCGGCCCTAGCCTCAATTCTGACGGCGGCCCCCTACCCCTACGCCGAGCTGACCAACGCCTGGAAGACGACCCTGTTCAACCAGTTCCACGACATCCTCCCCGGCTCCGCAATTCGCGCCGTCTACGAGGAGGTGGACCCCACCTGGAAGGCGACGGAAGCCACCGCCGCCCGCATTACGGGGTCAGCCCTAGGGGAAATTGCGGCCCAGGTGGCGCTGCCCACCCCGCCGGTTCCCGGTGCCCAACCCTGGGTCATATTCAACAGCTTGAGCTGGGCGCGCTCTGGGATAGTGGCGCTGCCGCTGCCTGAAGGGCGTCAGGGCGGGCGGGCCTACGACGAAGCCGGGCCGCTGCCGGGCCAGGTTGACCCTGAAACTCAGATGCTGCTAGTGCAGGTGGATGCGGTACCGGGGGTGGGCTACCGGCTGGTGTGGCTTGCCCCTGGAGAGATTCCCATCCCTCAAGCGCCGCCATCAGACTACGTTCTAGAAAACGAGCACCTGCGGGTGACCCTCGACCCCAAGACTGGGGCGATCGCTCAAATTTTTGACAAAGGCCGCGATCGCGCCGTCCTCAGCGGCCCCGGCAACCAGCTCCAGGCCTTCCGCGACCAGGGGCAATATTGGGACGCCTGGAACATCGCCCCAGACTACGAGCAGCACCCGCTGCCAGTGACCTTTGTCTCCATGGCGTGGCAGACCCACGGCCCCCTCCGCCAGTGCGTCCGCGTGGTCCAGCGCATCGGTGACTCTACCCTACAGCAGGACTACCAGCTCGATGCAGACAGCCCCCAGCTCACCATCCACACCCAGACCCACTGGCGCGAGCGCCACACCCTGGTGAAGGCGGCGTTTCCGCTGGCGCTGACGGCTGAATTAGCCCGCACCGAAACCCCCTTTGGCGTCACCCCGCGACCCACCCAGCCCCGCACCCCAGCCGAGCAGGCCCAGTGGGAGGTGCCTGCCCTCAACTGGAGTGATTTAAGCGATTCAAACCAGGGCTATGGCGTATCGGTGCTAAGCGACTATCGCCACGGCTACGACTTTCAGCCCTCCCGCATTCGCCTGACCCTGCTGCGGGGGGCCTGCTGGCCTGACCCCCTCGCCGATGTGGGCCACCATTCCTGGCGCTACAGCGTTTACCCCCATGGCGGCTGGGGCTTGCCCACGGTGCGGTTGGGCTATGGGCAGCATCACCCGCTGCAGGCCGTGCAGCCACGGCCCGCCTCCCACCCTTCCCTTCCCGCAGCCAGCAGGCTAATTCAAATGCCCCAAAACGTCATCCTCAGCGCTTTCAAGCGCCTGGAGGATGGGGAGGGGTGGGCGCTGCGGGGTTACGAATGCCTGGGAGAGAAGGCCCAGGGTGAACCCATGTTGTGGGATGGCGCCCAGATGCGGGGAAGAGAAGCCGACCTGCTTGAGCGCCCGCACCCTGGCGATCGCCGTCCTGCTGCAGGCGCTCAAGCGGCCCCAGAGAGCGATCGCCACTGGCGCCCTTGGGAAATTAAAACACTGGTGTTCAGGCGCATTTAGAGCAGCGGCTGGGCAAACACCTGCGTCCAGTAGTGGTTGTAGTTGACGTTGCCTGTATCGTTGGCCAAAGAATAGTAGCCAATGCCAATTTCCGTCAGCCTAGGATTGAGGATATTGGCGCGGTGCCCTGGACTCTCTAGCCAGGCATTGACGACGCCTTCGGCGGTGCTGAAGCCAGCGCCAATATTTTCAGCAATAGAGCGGTAGCCGTAGTTTGCGGCGCTTACGCGGTCTGAGTTGCGGTTGCCGCTTGGGTCAGCGTGGCCAAAAAAGTCGCCGAGGGCCATGTTTTGGCTGTGGCCGAGGGCCACCGTGCTCAGGGTGTTGTCAAGCTGTAGGGGGGCTAGGCCTGCATCTTGTCGGGCGGCATTGGTTAGGGTGAGAACGCCCTGTACAAGTGGGTCAGAGGCAAACGATTCTACAGGGGCATTGAGCGACGTATTGCTGGGTGGAGAGTCTACCCCAGGGTCTGGGGATTCTGTTGAAGGCACGAAGGTCTCTGGGGCAGAAGTTGGCCTGTATCTCAGATTTAGCTTATAGCGCGTGCTGCCTTGACGACGGGAGACCCGAATGAAGTAGGTTCCCGGCTCAAGCTGAGCCCCTATCCTCTCAGCCCGTCTGCCGCGGCGCTGCGATCGCGCTATGACGTTTCGACCGCGATCCAAAAGCGTGATATCTGCGTTGGCGGTCAGTTTGGATAGGGAAACGGACAGGCGACTGCTGCTGCCCACGCTGAACCGATAGAAGTCTGTCTTATCTGAGCGACTCACTGCGTCACGAAAGACGTTTCGCCCTTGTTGAAGGGTAATATTGCGCGCCGCTCTCGCCGAATTTCCAGCCCGATCTCTAGCCATGTTCCTCTCACCGTTTCTTCACAATTACAGAGCTATCGTTCCGATTCGATGAAGTAAATCTCTCGGTACATTCGGCTAAATGGTGAGGCCTTAGGTTTGGATGCCCGTACAAGTCACTATTTCGCAAGAATGAGTCCAGATTGAGGTTATGCTTTCAGCCCCCTCACAATTAAAGTGCGGGCGACAGGGGGCAAAACTAGAGTGACTTGCCGGCAGCAGGATTCGTTTGTACCATAGTACAAATGGACAGAGCAGCATTGTGATCAGACTTCTCCACCTCTCAGACATCCACCTGGGCAGCGGCTTTTCCCACGGCAAAACCAACCCAGAAACGGGGCTAAACACCCGCTTCGAGGACTTTGTGAGTGCTTTGAGGCAGTGCATTAACCGGGCGATCGCCGAGCCCGTTGATCTTGTCCTGTTTGGCGGAGACGCCTTCCCCGACGCCACCCCCGCTCCCCGCATTCAAGAGGCGTTTGCCCAGCAGTTTCGCCGCCTGTCCGAAGCGCGGATTCCAGCGGTGCTGCTGGTGGGTAACCACGACCAGTACGCTCAGGGCCAAGGGGGCGCCAGCCTCTGCATCTACCGCACTCTGGGAGTCCCCGGTATTGTGGTGGGCGATCGCTTCACCACCCACACCGTCGAGACCGCCAGCGGCCCGGTGCAGGTGGTGACCCTGCCGTGGCTCACCCGCTCCACCCTGCTTACCCGACCTGAAACTGAGGGCCGCTCCATGGGGGAGGTGAGCCAAATGCTCTTGGACCGGCTGCGGGTCGCGCTGGAGGCGGAAATTCGTCAGCTCAATCCCGACTGCCCCACGGTGCTGCTGGCCCATCTGATGATCGACACGGCAGAATACGGGGCTGAGCGCTTCTTGGCGGTGGGCAAAGGGTTTACCGTGCCCATGGCGCTGCTGGCCCGCCCCTGCTTCGACTACGTTGCTCTGGGCCACGTGCATCGCCACCAAGTGCTTTGCGACGCACCGCCCGTAGTCTATCCCGGCAGCATTGAGCGGGTAGACTTCAGTGAGGAGCATGAAGACAAAGGCTTTGTGTTGGTAACCCTGGCGCAAGGCCAAGCCGATGTCGAGTTTTGCCCGCTGCCGGTGCGCCCCTTCCACACCATTGAGGTCGATCTCTGCCAGGAGGCTGAACCCATGTCTACCCTGATGTCATCTCTCGAAGCGGCCAGCATTGATGGGGCGGTAGTGCGTCTGCGCTACCGCCTTCGCCCGTCTCAGATCGACGCCATCGACGGCGCGGCGCTTCAGCAGCAGCTGGCCCGCGCCCACTCATACACCATCCACCCCGAGCTTGCCAGCCAAATGGCGGCGCCCCGACTGCCTGAGCTGGGGGACAGCGCCTGCTTTGATCCCCTAGAGGCTCTAGAGATTTATTTGCAGCACCGCACTGACCTGGGCGAGGGGGCAATGGCGCTACGCCGCGCGGCTCGTCGTCTCATGGCGAGCGAGGAACGCTACCGGGAGGAGGTTCCGGCGGAATCGGCCCTTTGCCGAGAACATGGCCTCAATCAGGCCCTAGAGCAGGCCTTAGAGCAGAGCCTGGATCAGCAGCTCAGACTGCTGTAAGCGCCAGCGGCGAGACGCGGCCAATGATTCAATCCTACTGTTCAACTATCTAAGGAACCCACTGATGAGAGCCCGCATTGAAGACGACGTGATCTTTTTGCACAAGGACGACGTCCCCCCCTACAAAAAAGGCGGTTCAACCGTGAGAAACAGCTATTTTTGGGCGCTGCGCTCCATTGCTGGACGGGCCTACCGGGGGCAGTCTTGGGAGTTTGAATCCGATGTTTGGCTGGCGCTGCAGCGAATGCTGCTGTCCTTTGGAGAGTCGGGCTACCTGGGGACGCGGGAAATCATGCTGGAATTTCCAGTGGATCAACCCATCCCTCCTGTACTTCGTTCAGTATCCACTTGGGAAGACTCGCCGGCTGAAGCCTGTTGAATAAATCTGCTGAATCGAGTCCGCGTAACCTAAATTGTTGTTAAGGAGCTTGCGATCGCCGGCCTGTCTGTAGGCCGATACTACATTGCGAAGCGTAAAGAGGCTTTGAGAAACGCGCAATAATAGATATAACGTTTTTGGCCGTAAGGGTTACCCAATGTTGACCTATCGGCATGTTGACCTATCGGCATATAGTGGTAGGCGTATGGCCAAGCATAGAGCGGCAGGGGCACGCTCCTAGACTACGTTGTTTAGCTGTGGCTGCCTGCTTACAGTAACTATTGTGGATAGAACTATTGTGGACAAAATTCGGGTTGTACTAGTTGAAGATCATGACCTAACTCGAATTGGTCTTAAGACAGCGCTGCAGCGCCATGAGCTTATTGAGGTTGTTGGCGAGGCAGCAAATGGTGCCCAAGGCATCAGCACCATTCAGCAGACTCAACCTGACGTTGCGATTGTTGACATTGGCCTGCCTGATATTGACGGTATTGAGGTCACAAGCCAGCTTAAGCAGGTCGACCCCAATCAAGCCGATAACAATTCTGCCAGCCAGCTCAAAATTCTGGTGCTAACCATGCACGACAACGAGGAAGCTGTACTAGCAGCCTTTGCTGCAGGCGCAGATTCCTACAGCGTCAAGGACGTGGGCATCGATAAGCTGGTGGAAGCCATCACGGCAACCCACGACGGCAACGCCTGGATTGACCCTGCGATCGCCCGCATCGTTCTTAAACAAGCGCAGAGTCAAGCCCAGGCGGGCCGCATTCAAGACCTACCTGAGTACGAGAAGGTTCTAAAAGCCGACCCGCTAACGGAGCGGGAGCTCGAAGTGTTAGAGCTGATTGTTGACGGCTACAGCAACGCCGACATCGCCAAGGAGCTCTACATCACTATCGGCACAGTCAAGACCCACGTGCGCAACATTCTCAGCAAGCTGTCAGCCGCGGACCGGACCCAAGCTGCCGTGAGGGCGTTGCGCTCTGGGCTTGTCAGCCTATAGTCATCAGTCAGCCTACAGTCCCAGTCAGCCTGTAGCAGAACTGCAGCCGAGGGAGACAACGGGCCAGTCTGGCTCCCGCTCAAAGGCGCTCATATCCTCAAACTTACGTAGCTCCACCTGATGCACCTGAAACAGATGTGGCTTACTGCCGGCCTGCCACGCGTCGTTGAGGGCAGTAATGCTGTGGAGGAGGTCGCTCCGCGCTGCGTTGTTGATCTGCGCTGTGAAGTAGCCTAGGGTGATGTGCGCTGTGAGATGATACTGCTGCTCGATGCCTAGGGCGATGACTTGACGGTTTTGGTAGACGGCCCGCCGCAGGTTCAAGACTTTTTGGTAAGCCCCTTCGGTTTTTGGGGCAAGACTGACGCCAATGGCACGGGGCATGACCATCAGGCCTAAAATCTGCCACGTGCAGGACGCGCTGGATGCATCGGTCTGGCTTTGGAAGCTTTGGAAGCTGCTGGCGATCGCCTGACGCAGCCTGTTGTGAAAGCTGGGGGATTGAGCGGCCATCCGATAGGCGTCGTCCCAAATTAGGTCTGCCACGGTGAGGTGCAGGCTGGAAGCGGGGACCAGTCCCAGCACGTCTGGCAGCTTTTCATTCAGCTGGCCCTGCAGCGCTTCAAGTGCAGCGTGGGTGTCCTTATTGGGCCAGTCCTCGGGTTGGGGCGGCGTAATTACGGAATAGCCGGGAAATGGAAGGGCCGCTTTCGCACCATTGTCGGACTGGCGGTACTTGGCTGAGGGTTGAGCGTAGCGCAGCTGCTTGCTGTAGCTCTCGGTCAAGGTCATACGTGCCACGCGGTTAATATAGTCCATGTAGAGATCGTCCACGAGCCCTCCCCCGTCTAAGTGATTTCACTCCAGCGTAGCCTTTTCGTCGGGCTGACGGGTATAGGCATATTTTCTGGTCTCGATAGCGGGCTACACGCCGCTCACGTCAAAATCATTTGAGATTGCCATATAAGGAACACGAGATTGATATAAGCCATGCCGGTTTACTTTTTTTGGGGAGACGATGACTACAGCCTAGGTCGCGCCGTACAGACCCTCCGCGCCCAGTCTCTAGACCCGGCCTGGGCCAGCGTTAATTTCAATAAATGGACTGCAGATGGCGACGTGGTCATGTCCCTCAGCCAGGCGATGACGCCACCGTTTGGCGCGGGTCAGCGGTTTATTTGGCTCGCGGACACGGGCTTGGGTCAGCAGTGCCCTAAGCCCCTGCTGGAAGAGCTGCAGCGGACCTTACCCCAGGTGCCCCCCACCACTGTGCTCCTGCTCACCGCCTCCCAAAAGCCTGACGGACGACTCAAGTCCACCAAGCTTCTACAGCAGCACGCTCAGGTGCGCGAATTTTCCACAATCCCCCCCTGGAAAGCAGACCAGCTTGCGCGGCAGGTGCAGGACATCGCCCGGACGCTACAGGTGCCCCTAGCGACGGGAGCGGCCGATGCGCTGGCTGAAGCAGTGGGCAACAACACGCGGCAGATCTATATCGAGCTGGAAAAGCTGCAGCTCTTTACCGACGGCCAGCCGGTGACGCCAGAGGCGATCGCCCAGCTTGTGGGCAACTACACCCAGAGTAGTCTCAAGCTGGCCGCCGCGATTCGCGATGGGGATACGGCGGAAGCTCTTACCCAGCTCCAAGATCTGCTCAGCCGCAACGAGCCCAGCCTGCGCATTGTGGCGGTGCTGGTGGGGCAGTTTCGTACCTGGCTTTGGATTAAGCTGATGCTGGCGGCGGGGGAGCGGGACGAGCGGGCGATCGCTCAAGCTGCGGAGGTGCGCAACCCGAAGCGCATCTACTTTTTGAAGCAGGAGGTCAAGCGACCGTCCCTAGAGAGCCTGCAGCGGAGTCTATCCCTGCTGCTAGAGCTGGAATCGGGGCTGAAGCTGGGAGGCGGCGAGATGCTGATGCAAACCAAAACTATTGAGCTCTGTCAACTGTTTTGCCTTCAACAGACGCGAGGCTGAGGGATGCTGCCATCTTTACTCTCCAGTTTGGTGCTGCTGGCCTTTGGCGCCCTGCTCTTTCGCCGTCGTCAGAAGCTAAAGCAGCGGCTGCTGGCCATTAAGGGAACGGCGGTGGGTCGCTTAGGGAATCTGCGGCAGCTTGTAGACCAGGTGGCGGCAGAAGTGGGGCCTGGCGCCTACCGAGAGCGAGTGGCGCTGGTGGGCACGATTCGGTGCGATGCCCCGCTGGATGCGACCCTCTCGAAGCAGGCCTGCGTTTACTGCCAAACCGTGGTCAAGGAAAAGTACCGGGAAACCGTCACCACCACCGACAGCAGCGGCAGGCGCAGCCGGCGATCGCAGCGGCGTACCCGCGTGATTAGCCGCGACGTGCTTCACACGCCGTTTTATCTAGAAGACTCCTCGGGCCAGGTGCGCATTGACCCTGATCGCTTCGACATCGAGGGGGTGACGGTGGTCCAGCGGTTCGAGCCCGCTTCCCCTGAGGATAGGCGATCGCGCCGCGCCCACAGCAGCACCCTGGGGTACCACTACCATGAAGACATCTTACCCCTGGGGACAACTGTGTATGTCATAGGAGAGCTGACGGACGAGGGGCTAGAGCTCACTCTGGTTGCGCCCACGACGCCTTCATCTGGCATCATTACTTACCAATCGCGGCAGGCCCTGACGAGCAAGTTGGAGAAATCGGTACGACGCCGGGGCTGGGCTAGTGCGGTGCTGCTGGTAGCCAGCATCAGTGTCCTGGCCTTTGGCCTCTATAGGCTGCTTTAGCGCCGCACTGTGAGCCCTAGGACACTGGGAAATTGGTTTACCTTAATAAAGCAGACTGTCGCTGTAAGGATCCCGCGAAAGCCTCGCTTAAGGCCTCATAACCGGTTAATATGAAGCACCAGCGACTCTCATCTCACAGGATTTTCGGATATGTCAGAAATTTTTATGTTTAACGCGCTGCGCGAGGCGATCGATGAAGAGATGGCGCGTGACCCGAACGTATTTGTGCTGGGGGAAGACGTGGGCCACTATGGCGGCTCCTACAAAGTGACCAAAGACCTTTATAAAAAATATGGTGAGCTGCGCGTGCTCGACACCCCCATCGCGGAAAATAGCTTTACCGGCATCGCGGTTGGCGCGGCCATGACTGGCCTACGGCCTATCATCGAAGGCATGAACATGGGCTTCCTGCTGCTGGCCTTTAACCAAATTGCCAACAACGCCGGCATGCTGCGCTATACCTCCGGCGGCAACTTCAAGATTCCCCTGGTGATTCGTGGTCCTGGTGGTGTAGGGCGGCAGCTCGGCGCAGAGCACTCTCAGCGGCTAGAAGCCTATTTCCAAGGGGTGCCAGGGCTGAAGATGGTGGCCGTCTCCACCGCCGTCAACGCTAAAGGTCTGCTGAAAGCGGCCATCCGGGACGACAACCCTGTGCTGTTTTTCGAGCACGTATTGCTCTATAACCTCAAGGGCGAGATGCCCAAGGGTGATTTTGTCCAGCGGCTGGACAAGGCCGAAATGGTGCGAAAGGGCAAAGACGTAACGATTTTGACCTACTCCCGTATGCGCTACCACTGCATTCAGGCGGCGAAGACGCTGGAGGAGCAGGGTTTTGACCCAGAGATCATCGACTTGATTTCCCTGAAGCCGTTTGACTATGACACCATTGGCGAGTCGATCCGCAAGACCCACCGCGTCGTGGTGGTAGAAGAGTGCATGAAGTCCGGGGGAATTGGGGCGGAGCTGACAGCTTCGATCCAAGAGCGCTTCTTTGATGAACTAGACGCGCCGATTGTGCGGCTGGCCTCGCAAGATATCCCGACGCCCTACAACGGCGCGCTGGAGAATCTAACTATTGTGCAGCCGAAGCAGATTGTGGAAGCAGTGAAGGAAATGATGGCGGTGGCGGTTTAGCGTTGTGAGCGCTTCCCCGCCCAGGAAGCGCTGGTGGGGAAGCCTGGCTCACTCAATTCATTTAGCCATCGCGAGCTGCTGCTGAAACTGCTCAATCGAGAGCAGCGTAGGGCTTTTTGCGGAAATCATGACGGCCTTGTGACCAGAAGACACCGCCTGCTGAAAGAAGTCTGCGAGCTGCTGGCTCGACATTTTCTTTTCGCTCCAGTAGCTATGGCACAGCTTCATCATGTGCTCTTCATAGTGACCGGCCTCGTCCTTTAGAACATAGCTGACGAACATGCCGTACAGCACATACTCAGAGAGGTCTTTAACCTCAGTCAGGGCATTAATCCAAGGCTTGCCTGTTTGCCGCTCAATGGCCTTGTATAGAGCCATCAAGGTATCGCGCCTCCAGGTCATGATCTGACTGATGTAGTTGTCGTGATAGACCTGATCCTGGGGCAAGCCTAGCAGGGCCTTTGCCGTATTTTTCCACTTTTGAGTCACCTTATTGTCCAACTGAGGCACGTTGGGAACTCGGAAGAGACGTACCTTGCTGTCGCTGGCCTGTACCATCTCGTGAACGTTAAACTTGTCTATGAAGGCCACATCTGAGTCGAGGAAGACGAGTACATCTTGCTCAATATATTGGGCTGCAGCGAGCTTGATGATTTGCTGAATTAACCAGCCTCGAATTAGCCAGCTGCCGGACTGAAATCCTTTTAAGTTGAGCCAAATGTTCTTCTTATTTGAAAAGGGAACGCGTTTGATCCAGTTAGGCAGAATATCTTCTTTAATCAGAATGGTTGTGTTCGCGTCGGCAAGGGTCTGAAATAGACTAAAGTCTTGCCGATCCACAATAATATAGTGCTTAATTTTGGGAAAAACGAACTGCTTAATGCTCCAGCACAGTAGCTTGCACCTTTCGAAGTCTGGTGCGTAACTTGGCGTAATAAAAGCAAAGGTTAGGTCTTCCATTATTTGAAACTAAGTCTACCCATTTTAAATAACTGAGATATTGCTTATTCTACCCTAGCCCATCTTCCAGATATAGAATTTCCTCAAAAGGAAGTTTGAGATCTACTTCACAAAAACTTCATGCTTTATCTGATGATAGGGGTGCACAGAGGCGATCGCCTCTATGCGATGTCGTCTGTGTAAGGTCGTCTGCGCAAGGCTGTCCATGCAAGGTCAAGCTTTAGGGTAATTATGTTCCCTGAGCAACTGTACCGCTACATTATCAAGTATTCTCAAAATTTTTCTGGAACTTTACGCGATCGCCCCCGTCAAGGGTCCTGGTTATGGGTTAAAAGCCAATGTTGAGGCCACCTGAGCCTAAGTTCGGACCCATAGGCTACTTCCGCTCAAATTTATAGAGCCTGCATCACTTTGAGTCATCGCTACACGTTTTCTGAAACGTTAGCGTCCTCCATCTACCCCAATTTGACGAAGGCTGCTGTGAGATTCGAACAGCAACCAAAGCCATTCATAGCAGTCGCAGCAACTGCAGCGTCTGTGCAAGCTTTCTATGGCTGCCGAACTTCGGCAGGATAATCCTCTCTTGCAGGAGAGTGGCACTTGAACCTTCCCATTCCGCGATTTGGTCATTACTTAGAGACAAACTTCATGAATTCATCCACAGCGCAAAGTACTTTTCTTGGAACTAACCTAAATAGCATCAACGACTGGTCTACCCAGTATCCCTTCCTCGACTATTTCAAAAGCTCCCGTGATTGGATCACCCACACCGAGCGTACCTGGAATACTGGTGAGGGGGATAAGCTTCAGCTTGATGACGACGGTTGGGTCACTTCCCTTGAGGGTGGACAGTTCACCAGCGTTGGGACACTGATTCCTAATGACCACCAAGGGCGTCGCTTTGTCGTACTTTACGAAGGAGAGGGCACGATTAAATATCTCGACGGTGCGCGCAAGGATAATGCCGCCTCCAAGCCTGGCCGAGATGTCTTTTATGCAAAGCCGGATAGCTCTCTAATTCTACGCATCACTGAAACTGACCCTAGCGGTACCGGCGACTATCTGCGCGATATCCGCATTGTGCCCGAAGAATATGAGGCGATGGAGGGCTCTCAAACGTTCAACCCCGACTTTCTCAAAAGTCTGGAGGGCTACAACACCCTGCGGTTTATGGATTGGATGGAGACGAACAACTCCGATCAAAGTCGCTGGGGGAACCGCCCAGAGGTGGGCGACGCTGATTACTTTGGAGAAGGGGTGCCCGTGGAAGTGATGGTTGAGCTGGCCAATGAAACCGGCATCGACCCTTGGTTCACGCTGCCCCACGATGCCACAGATGACTACGTGCGCAACTTTGCCCAGTACGTCAAGCAAAACTTGGACCCCGACCTCAAAGTCTATGTTGAGTTTTCTAATGAGGTGTGGAACGGTCAGTTTGAGCAAGCCCGCTATATCGTAGAGCAGGGGCGGAATACTTTTTCATCCGGATCGGACTTTGAGAAGGGACTCCTGTGGTTTGGCAAACGCACAGGGGAAATCACTCAAATTTGGGACGACGTATTTGGCGGCGACAAAGAGCGCGTTGTGGGCGTACTTGGCGCCCAGGCCGCCAACAGTTTCACAGCGAAAAAATCGTTAGAAGCTTTGAGTGGAACGGGTAAATCGTACCAAGAGCTTGGCATTGACGCAGTGGCGATCGCCCCCTACTTTGGTGGATACATCGGCAATCCCCAGTACCAAGCTCAGGTGGAGAGCTGGACCCGTGACGCCGACGGCGGGCTAGGCAAGCTGTTCAAAGAACTCACTGAAGGTGGCGTGCTCAGCAATGGTCCAAAAGGGGGCGCATTGGAGCAATCTAGACAATGGATGAACCGCTATGCTGAGCTGAGCAACGAGACCAACCTCGAGATCGTTGCCTATGAAGGTGGACAGCACCTCGTGGGCCATCGCGGCGTTGAGAATAACCAAGCCATTACAGATTTGTTTGTCGGCGCCAACAACGATCCCCGCATGGGTCAGCTCTACAAAGACTACTTTCAAGACTGGCAAGACATTACCGGTGACGGCGCTTTCGCTAACTTCAGCGACGTCGGTAGAGCGGGTAAGTTCGGCAGCTGGGGTATTCGTGAGAGTATTTATCAAGAGAGCACACCTAAGTTTGATGCGATTCAAGACATTATCGAGGAGAATTCCGAGACGATCTCCAGACCGCAGGTAAGTCAGCCTACGCCCTCGGTGGATAACAGTGGCTCAGATGCCGATGTCTCTGAGGAAGCAGTCGATAGCGGCGAAGACTCAGGATCACAGACGCCTGACACAACTTCAGACCCCGTTACCGAAACCCCCGACGCTGGCAATAGCGCCGACACGCCAGATGGTCAGGCTGAGCAACCCGGTGCAGATGCCGGCCCTCCGGTACCGAGTGTCGAGGCTGAGACGCCCGATGCGGATCCTGACACTTCAGATATGGAAGTCGAGATGCCCGATATCGACGCTGATAGTGGTGCTGAGGGTGGACAGAGCCCGACAATGTCTGAGGGCGGAAACGGCGGCATGAGCCCAACGGTCAACAGCGGCGACGCCATCCGCATTGAAGCAGAGGACATGACTCTGGAGGGTTACCGCATCGAGAACAACGGCAACGTCTCTGGCAACGAGCTGATCAGCTTCCTAGGCGGTGCGCGGGATGAGCGCGGCACAGCAAGCCAGGTGTTTGATGGTCCTTCAGGCACCTACGATGTAGTTGTTTCCTACGTTGACGAGACCGACGGCGCCGCCAAGCTGACGGCCAAGCTCAACGGCGAGACCCTAGATGACTGGCAGCTATCCGAGAACTTGGGCCACGCCACCATCAACAAGGACAACCAGGTGCAGCGCACAGTGGCGACAGACGTCGCCCTTGAAGCAGGCGACATGCTTGAGCTGCTGGGTGAAGAGCACCTCAATGAGCACGCCCGGGTCGACTACGTAGAGTTCATTCCCAAAGGTGAGGCGGTTGAGAGCGGTCAGAGTGAAGAAGCAGAGGAGCAACCTGGCGCAGATGCTGGTCCTCCAGTACCGAGTGTCGAGGCCGAGACGCCCGATGGGGGTTCTAATACTCCAGATATGGAAGTCGAGATGCCCGATATCGACGCTGATAGTGGTGCTGAGGGTGGACAGAGCCCGACAATGTCTGAGGGCGGAAACGGCGGCATGAGCCCAACGGTCAACAGCGGCGACGCCATCCGCATCGAAGCAGAGGACATGACCCTGGAGGGTTACCGCATCGAGAACAACGGCAACGTCTCTGGCAACGAGCTGATTAGCTTCCTGGGTGGTGCGCGGGATGAGCGCGGCGCAGCAAGCCAGGTGTTTGATGGTCCTTCGGGCACCTACGATGTAGTTGTTTCCTACGTTGACGAGACCGACGGCGCCGCCAAGCTGACGGCCAAGCTCAACGGCGAGACCCTAGATGACTGGCAGCTATCCGAGAACTTGGGCCACGCCACCATCAACAAAGACAACCAGGTGCAGCGCACAGTGGCGACGGACGTCGCCCTTGAAGCAGGCGACACGCTTGAGCTGCTGGGTGAAGAGCACCTTAATGAGCACGCCCGGGTCGACTACGTAGAGTTCGTTCCCAAAGGTGGAGCGAGCGAGAGTGACGCTGAATCTGCCGAGCCTTCAGGTGACGGCGGCGCCGTGGGCGGCAGCGCGGTCGAACTTCCCATCGAGCAGCCTACTCCGGTTCAGGTCCTCCAAAAGCCGCTCAGCCTCAGCGGCAATACCCTAAGGGCGATTAGCCTTGACTACGAGATCACCCCTGACACCGTGATGCAGCTGGAGTTTCGCGGCGGCGCTGAGGGCGCAATTCAGGCCATTGGCTTCGACCAAGACGTTTTCGTTAGCGAGAGCGATCGCCAGAATATGTTCAAGCTCTCCGGTATGGAAGACTGGGCTGTAGCTGAGGACCTCTCAGACCAGATTACCAGCGGCAGTTGGCAGACCTTAGAGATCGCTGTGGGTCAACACGTCACGGGAGACTACGACTACCTGTCGCTGCTCAATATTGACGGCGGACAGGCGGATGTCACAGGCGAATTCCGTAACGTCAAGCTGTACGAGGCATCTATGGGTGCAATGACCTCAGAGCAAGGCAGTATGCCCTTCGATGACACCGCTATGGGCGAGAGCCCGCTAGCGGCAATGGTCACCGGAGAGGACACCGCAGGGATGTAGGTCCTCAGTGAGGCCAGGGCTGTTTGCCCAGCTCTGGCCTCAGCTATACGCTCAAGCTGTTGGAACAGCCAACAGGCGATCAATAAAGTAAGCCATTTCCCCCATTTCAGCATCGCGATCGCTATTAAGGAAGCGCGATACGAGCAAGTTGCCGTTGCTCACGTCGTTTTGAGCCCCCAAATCGAGCAGGTGCATCACCGTGGGGACCAGCATCAGTATCAGGGATTTGGCGCTGTCTTCAGTGAGTGTGGTCTGGGCCGCGACAGTGCGGCTCAGCTCGCTATAAACGCTAGGGGGAATGATGGTGTGCAGCGCGTCTGGCGTGTCGGTCTCGGCGAGCTGGCGCACCACGGCATCCGCAGACCGATGGAGCACGCTCGTCTGCTGGTGGATGACAGCGCGCAGGCAGGGGCCGAGCACTGTGAGCGCGCTTTGCACGTCTGATGGGGTAGCGCCGTGGCGGCGAGCGATCGCGTCAAGGGCTTCGGCAATGGTTTGAAGCTCGCTAATGCTGGCCCGCTGATTGGGGCTATTGACAGCGCAGAGAAGGTCAAAGAAGAGGCTCATGATAATGTTTATGACAACAAGGTTTAACAGCGCGAATCGAGAGCAGCGGCAGGACGACCTAGCCGGGGAACCAAGTGTGAAAGGAGCGTATGAGGCGCAGCCAGTCGCCGCCGTCTGTCGTATAACCCACCTCAGCAATGTAGTCGCGATCGCTTTCGGGAATGGGGACGTGCCGGTCTCGCTCGGTCTCGCTGCAGTCAAACTCCATGGTGTGGTGGGCTGGCTGATAGTCGATGTCGAGCCCAGTAGCATCATGTACCCGTAGTTTAAAGTTGCGGCCTCCCTGCTCCCTCAACATGGTGCACTGCGCCTCAGAGATTTCCCAGTAGGCATAGCCATCCTGGGGATTAAGCGGAACTAGGATAATGCGGCTGACCTCTACGACTGGCTCTGGTGCAGGTTCTGGGGTCGGTGGCGTCAGGGGTGCTACATCCGCCTCACCGACAGGCTGACGAGTGGGTTCGCTGGGGGCAACCGCACCTAAGCCTACCGCGATCGCAGCTCCCGCCATCGCCTCTGACGGCAGTCCCTCTATGGTGCCGGGAGCCTCCAAGTCAACCTGCCCCGGCTGCTCAACGGCAGGGCTGTCGCCAGGAATATAGACGTGGGTCGATCGGGCCAGGGTCGTCCAGCCTTGATTGCCCACGGCGCTCAAATAACCCAGCTCAGCCAAGTAGTCGCGATCGCCCACCGGCACCGTCACAACCTGCTCGTGGGCCGTTGGACTGACGATGTAGGTCTGAGTATTGTGGGGCGGCTGGTGGTCTAGGTCGATGGCCGTGACATCGTGAACCCGCAGCTCTAGCTGCTCGGCACGCGCCTGCTGCAGCGTACGACGCTCGACGTCAGTCAAGGTCCACTGGGCGATCGCAGGTCCAGCCTCCGGAAGACTCAGGGCTACGGTGCTCTCGGTCGGGCTCTCTTCTGGAGCAACACCAGTATCGACCTCAGAGGCCGGAACTGCCATGGGCTCGTGGGACATGACGGTGGGAGCGCTCACGGCCATCGCCGCAGCTGCAGCCGCAGCCGCAACCGCACCAGCGTCGGGCCCTGCAAGCGCCGCATCCGGCGCTGCCCCTGTCACATCATCCGTTGAGGGTGCGACGATGCGGACCTTTCCTGAACGGGCTAAGGGTACCCATTGGCCGTCGGCAGCGAGATAGCCCAGCTCACCAGCGTAGTCGCGATCGCCCTGGGCAATGGGAATTTGAAGGCTCTGAGCAGTCTTATCGCAGCGGTACTCTCCCACCAGTGGCCCAAGACCATCAACTAAATCCAACCCGGTTGCGTCGTAAAGCCGCAGCAGGGGTGCGTTGGGCTGCGCGACGACTTCGGCCTGATCTTGAGGAGACAGGGTCCAATCGGCTTGAATTGTGTTGGAAAGCTGAGGCGAGAGGGAAAGCCGGGTCGGTGTTCCTACAGGAGTCTGAGCCATTTCATCCATCGCTGCGGCTGCGGCTACCCCCGCTGCTGTCACAGCCGCGGCTCCCGCCGTCAGACCTGCTGCTGGCCCCGCTACTCCGCTAACGGACTGAGCCGGCGTCACTGGCAGCGATCGCACCAGGCCGAGCCAGCGATTGTCTCCGGTGAGATAGCCCAGCTCACCTTCGTAGGTTGCTGCAGCGTCAGGAATCTCCACATCAAGCGCAGTTTCAGTTTCCAGGCAAGGAAACTGCCAGGTTCGGTGGGGTTTTGCCTCTGGGGCCAGCCCAGTCACATCGTGCAACCGCAGCGCCATTTGCTTTCCGCCCGCATTACGCAGCCGGCTGCGCTCGCTCTCAGAAATATCCCACTCAGCCCGGAGGGTCTGGGGTGAAACTGGCGTGAGATGGACGCGATCGCCCTCCTCCCGGCTGACGGGGGCCAGAGGGACTACGGGGGGGATCGCGGCGCCGTAGGGAAGCGTGCTGGCCGCGGCGCCCGCTATACCTGCCCCTGCCAACCCAGCGCCCGCCAACCCAGCGCCTGCTAAATTGGCTTGTCCCGGGGCTGCGCCCGCTACGCCTGGAGCGGGGGCGAGATTGTTGGTCGGTTCCGCATCGACGGAAGCGGCCTCTGGGGTTGACGCAACGGCAGGCGACGGCGGTGCCACCGTCCCCGTGCCTATTGCTGGATCTACAGCGGGGTCAGGTGGCGCAGCCATAGGGTCGGCATCTGTCGTTGACACGACAGCGGGGGGCGCCTCTTCTGGGCGACGGCGTAGCAGCAGCCACAGCAGTAGGGGAATACCCAGTAAAAGCAGCAGCCACCAGGGGAAGCCAGCGCCGTCGCGATCCGCTTCAGCCGGCGCGACGGCGCCTTCGGCGTCTTCCGGCGCGTCATCTAATTCACTGCCCTCAGCGGTGGCGACTGCGGCATCGTCTAATGCGCCCTCTCCTGCATCTTCTGCTCCGTTGTTCAATGCCGCACCGTCCGCTGTGCCTTCTGAACCGGAGTCTGTAGCTCCGGCAGCGTCTCCCGAACCTTGAGCTGCTCCATCGGAATCGCCAGCCGTGCTGGCTCCGTCAGTATCAGCGCCGTCTGCAGCGGCAACCGCCCCTTCCACGCGGGCAGCTTCCAGGGCCGCATCGTTAATGGGCGCAGTGGCGTAGCCCAAAAACGCCTGGGCAGCTGCGCCAGGGGACTCCCGGTAAACATAGGTTAAAGGTTGAGAAAAAGGATAGCGCGGGTCGTCTGGCAAGGTGTTGTGCATCGGCACAATCTTGACGTCAGGGTCGTCAAAAACCTGCTCAGCGATCGCATAGCCAAGACCGTCTTCACCTAGGGCTGAAATCACGCCTTGAGTGCTGTCCTCAGGTACGGCATCCGCCGTATCGCCCGTCTCGAAGGGCGCTTCCTCAAACACGGGGTAGGCGCGAAACGCCTGCCGCGTATCGCTCGTCTCCGGACGATCCACGAACCGAATTGGCCCCGGTTCCCCTCCAACCTCAGACCAGTCGTCGACCTCGCCGCGAAAAATCTGGCCGAACTGAATTGTCGTTAGGCTGCCGTTGAACGGGTTATTCGGGTCCACGATGAGCGCAATCTTATGGCGCTCCACCGGCGTCTCCCTCAGACCGCGAGCTTTCTCTTCATCCGTCAAAGGACGACCCACGGCGGCGACGTCGATATCTCCAGACTCTAGTGCTGCCAGAGCGGCGTCCGTACCTGAATAAGCAATCTGCACCTCCGTATCCGGGTAGGCTTCCTCGAAACCCTGCTTTAGAACCTGATTAAGACGGCTCATGCTGTCAGAGCCGTCAATACGGATTACCGTGCCGCCAGAAACAGACTCAGGCAGATCAAACCGGCTCGAATCCCCAGTAGACTGGGCAATTACAGGGATAGACTGAACCACAGCCGCTGAGGGCGCGGTCAGCAAAAAAAACAGGGCTAGAGTTGTTGCTGGCTTTGGGAATGACATAGGAGGCATGGTTATTGAGGATATTCTGAGCCGGATTCCTGATTCAGTCGGATGCGATCGCACGCAAAAATATGCTAAACCACATAGCGCATATTCCATTCGCTCTCAAGTTATATCCCCTCACAATTAAGAAACCGATAAGACTAGAGAAGAGATACTAACCCGTGCGCCGGTTCAACCTCAGCAATCGAATTACTCAAGCGCTCCTCAACTGGTTCAGCGTTAGCGACGCCCAGATGTCTGAAATTTTGGCGTCGGTGCGATCGCAGCTTCCCACCACCGAAGTGCTGCTCATCGGCAAACCCCAAGCCGGTAAAAGCTCCATCATCCGGGGGCTCACAGGCGTCTCCGCAGATATCGTGGGTCAGGGATTCCGCCCCCACACCCAGCACACCGAGCGCTACCTCTACCCCTCCCCCGACCTGCCGCTGCTGATTTTCACCGACACCGTCGGCCTAGGGGATGTAGACCAATCAGCAGCGGATGTCGTAGCAGCGCTGACCGCCGACCTGCAGGCGCCCACCCAGCGCGCCCGCCTCTTTATCATGACGGTCAAAGCCGCCGACTTTGCCACCGAAACCCTACGGCAGATTACCGCTGAGCTACGACAGCAGCACCCTGAAATTCCCTGCCTACTGGCGGTCACCTGTCTGCACGAAATTTATCCGCCCCAGGCCGACCATCCCCCCTATCCCCCCACCTTCGAGGCCCTGCAGCGGGCCTACGCCGAGCACCGGCAGACCCTATCTGATTTATGGGATCGCTCTGTACTCATCGACTTTACCTTAGAAGAAGACGGCTACAGCCCTGTGTTCTACGGGCTTGAGGCCCTGCGCGACCAGCTGGCCGAGCTACTGCCAGAGGCCGAGGCCCGGGCCATCGCTCAGCTTTTAGACGGCGGGGCCGGGGAGCAGATTGGCACGCTGTACCGCAACGCGGGTCGGCGCTACATCACCCCTTTCTGCATCATGGCCGCCACCCTAGCCGCCGTGCCGCTACCCTTCGCCACTATGCCCGTACTCACCGCCCTGCAGGTCTCCATGGTGGGTCTGCTCGGGCAGCTCTACGGCCAAACCCTGACGCGATCGCAAGCGGGCAGCCTCCTCAGCACCATCGCCGGAGGATTCTTGGCCCAGGCCGTCGGACGCGAACTGATTAAGCTGATTCCCGGGCTGGGCAGCGTCATCGCAGCCTCCTGGGCCGCCGCCTACACCTGGGCCTTAGGCGAAGG
>JBHJHJ010000092.1:0-42975 GCA_050330955.1 Elainellaceae cyanobacterium
GATTCATTGTAGGAGCTTGGAAAATCTGCTCAATTTGGTTGGCAAGTTGTCGCAGAGCGGAGGTGATGGACTCAACCCCCCGTAGACGCAGCAAGTTGATAGTAATCGAACGAAATACCGAGGCAATCAGCAGAGCGTTCGGTTCCCTACCGTAGCTGTCATCTTCTTTGAGCACCACATCTTTAGGCCAGTGCAGCTGATTCTCAATGCCCCAATGCCTGCGAATTGCCTCGAGCTGCGCTGTTGCGGTAGTGGCAACCGAGGTCAGGTAGTACGCTTTGTGGGTTGAGTGCTTGCCGTTGCGAGTCTGCTGACGCTCGATGCACAGCACTGCTTTTGCTCCGGGCCACTGCTCCGTATCGATGCCTGCTGCAGAAAACACACGCACCTGCCGTCGTTCATGTCGTCCATGCTGCTGCTCAACTGTCGTTGCACTCGGCTGCTGCTCAGGCCTATGGTCAGCGATAGCCGAAAGCTGCCCGTAGAGTTTCTTCTGGTTGCTCTTGACGGCGACCAAGTAGTCGTTGCCGCTATCGAGGATGAGCTTCAAGGTTTTTTTTGCGCGTGCAGTGCGTCAAGCGTGAGGACAGCCCCCTTAAGTTTCAGCTTCTCCAGCAAGTACTGCACCACCTTGAGTTCGCTGTTCTCCCCTTCGCGCAGTGCTGCCAGCTCAACAGTGATGCCTTGCTGCTGGGCAAAGACGCTCACAAGGCCCACGAAGCGGGTCTTACCGTCTTCACCTACAATCGGTTGCCTAATCCGCTTGCCATCGATGGCATAGCTGCTATTGTCCGGGCTGGCATACTGACTCATCCACCCACTGAAGACCTTGCTCAGTGCCTCAAAATCAAGCCCGATATGGGTTCGCCTAAAAGTCGAGTACGAGGGCATCGCTTTTGGGTCGATCTCCAGTAGCCGAGCAACCTCAGCCCCATGGCGCTTGGAGAATTCTTCTAACGGGCGGTTGCCGTGATAGCCCGCCAAGTTCCCCATCACTATCATCACCAGAATGATCCATAGCGGGTGTCGCGTCCCTCTGGCGCAGCGGTAGTCGGGCACACGTTGTAGGGCTTCGATAAGCGTCATGGCAGCACCGTGATTTCTAGCTGCCCTCTATGCTAGCTTTTATCCCTTCACATTGAATCGAGCCTGACTAGACAGGGTTGCCAAATGCAGAGCTACTGGTCGCTACAATAGCTTATAATTAAACGCTAAAGCCACTTGACGCGGAGGTGCATAGCGTAAATAGGGTCATCACTCCTATAATAGCTAATAGTTAACGGCAGGTAATAGATATTCAATACTCTTACGGTCAATTCATGGCAGTCAATTTATGGTCAATTTGAAAGACAGCTAATCAAAGCTGAGAAATATTTTCTTAAATTTCTCTTGCATTAATCCTATAAATTTCAATCTATCATCACAAACAATTAGCTGAATTTGTGTATTCTGCTGGGTTAGGCAGCTTGCTAAAAAGTGCATATTGAGCTGTGGCTTGAGTCCAGGCAAAAAGCTTTTGACGGTTGGCGCATAGCTCTGATGTGTGCTGAGTGAGGCGTGTGTTGAGCTATAGCGCTCCAAGGCAATGCGGATTGTCTGGCGAGCAAAACCTTATTTTGGGAAGCATGTTCTTTTCAAAACGGCAGCACTCACTGGCACCCAAATCAATTTATGGTACAAGCACTATTTTTTAATTTTTGGTAGTTCACGATTAATCTGGTCTATCTTGCTATATCAATTAACTATAGGTGTGATACATATATGTCTTCTAAAAGCCGTCTTTCGATTTTCGTAGACGGGAACAACATGTTCTATGCTCAGCAAAAGAACGGCTGGTTCTTTGACCCACGGCGAGTCTTACGCTACTTCACTGACGATTCCCACATTCGTTTGATTAACGCATTTTGGTACACTGGCCTCAAAGATTCCCAAGATCAGCGCGGTTTTAGAGATGCGCTCATTAGTCTGGGATACACGGTGCGCACGAAAGTCTTAAAAGAATATTACGACGATTCTTCGGGGCGCTATTCCCAAAAAGCCAACCTAGATATTGAGATTGTGGTGGATATGTTCAACACTGTTGAGCAATACGACCAGGTTGTGCTATTCAGCGGAGATGGCGATTTTGAGCGGGCCATTGAGCTGTTGCGCTCAAAGAACACTCATATTACGGTGGTCTCTACTGAAGGCATGATTGCTCGCGAACTGAGGAACGCCACCGATCGCTATATCGACCTCAACAGTATCCGCAACTACATCGAGAAAAGCGACGGCTACAATTAGACCAATAGTCGCTATCATCAGGGGTAAGTTATTCTACCGGGGTCAACCCTATGTCTAGCCCGCAGCCCAACGCGTTTCCCCATGCCCCTGATCATGCCGCTGAATCGATGTTAGATTCCGGTCGCGTCATCATTTTTGATACCACGCTGCGAGACGGTGAGCAGTCTCCCGGCGCTACGCTCAACGTGGACGAGAAGCTGGCGATCGCCCGTCAACTGGCGCGGCTGCGGGTGGACGTGATTGAGGCCGGGTTTCCATTTGCCAGCCCCGGAGATTTTCAGGCGGTGCAGCAGATTGCGGAAAAAGTCGGGGCAGCGGATGGTCCGACCATTTGCGGCCTGGCCCGAGCCACACAGCAGGACATCAAGACCGCTGCTGAGGCCCTCGCCCCTGCCGCCCGTCGCCGCATTCACACCTTTATCGCCACCTCAGACATTCACTTAAAGCACAAGCTGCGCAAGTCTCGGGAAGAGGTGCTCGCCATCGTGCCGGAGATGGTGAGCTACGCAAAGTCTTTCGTGGACGATGTGGAATTTTCCCCAGAGGACGCTGGCCGGTCTGACCCCGAGTTTCTCTATCCGGTGCTAGAGACGGCGATCGCCGCCGGGGCCACCACCGTCAACATCCCTGACACTGTGGGATACACCATGCCCAGCGAGTTTGGCGCGCTGATTCGGGGCATTGCCGAGAATGTGTCCAACATTGACCAAGCCGTGATTTCGGTGCACGGTCACAACGATTTGGGGCTGGCGGTGGCTAGCTTCTTAGAAGCGGTGAAGCACGGGGCGCGTCAGCTTGAATGCACCATCAACGGCATCGGCGAGCGGGCTGGAAACGCCGCCCTGGAAGAGCTGGTGATGACCCTGCACGTGCGGCGGCAGTACTTCAACCCTTTCTTTGGGCGCCCGGTAGACTCTGAGGCGCCGCTGCACAACATTGACACCCAGCAGATTTACAAGACTTCCCGCTTGGTGTCTAACCTCACGGGCATGTTCGTGCAGCCTAACAAGGCGATCGTGGGGGCCAACGCCTTTGCCCACGAGTCGGGCATTCACCAAGACGGGGTGCTGAAGCACAAGCTCACCTACGAAATCATGGACGCCGAGTCGATTGGTTTGACGAATAATCAAATTGTGCTGGGCAAGCATTCCGGGCGCAACGCCTTCCGCACCCGGCTGCAGGAGCTGGGCTACGATCTATCGGACCAGGATCTGAACAAGGCGTTTTTACGCTTCAAGGCGCTAGCGGACAAAAAGAAGGAGATCAGCGACTGGGATCTGGAGGCGATCGTCAATGACGAAACCCAGCATACCCCCATTGCCTATACCCTGCAGCATGTACAGGTGTCCTGCGGAGACCATGCCCAGCCCACAGCCACGGTATGCGTCCTCACCCCTGAGGGCACAGAGCTGATGGACGCGGCCATTGGCACTGGGCCGGTAGATGCGGTTTACAAAGCCATCAACCGGGTGATTGATTTACCCAACCAATTGATCGAATACACGGTAAAATCTGTCACCGCCGGTATCGACGCCATTGGCGAAGTGACCATTCGCCTGCGCCACGAGGGGCGGCTGTTCTCAGGTCATGCGGCCAATACCGACGTGGTGGTGGCCTCGGCCCAGGCCTACATGAATGCCCTCAACCGGCTCTACGCGTCGCAGCAGCAGGGCAAGACCCTGCACCCGCAGCGGGACAGCGCCAGTGTTTCATAGCGCTTCGTGATGAACTTCTCGATGAAACGCGATCGCCCCATCATCCGACGCATTGGCCTGTACGCGCTGCTGGGCGGCGTGGCGCTGGTCATGCTGCTGCCGCTGCTGTGGCTGTTGAGCACTGCCTTTAAGTCGCCCGCCGAGAATATCGTTCAGTTTCCGCCTCGCTTTTGGCCCCAGTCCCCTACGCTGCAGAACTTTGTGCAGGTGTGGCAGACCAACCCTATGGGGCGCTATCTGTTCAACAGCACGCTAGTCGCGCTTAGCACGGTTCTATTAAATCTACTACTGTGTTCCCTAGCGGCCTATCCCCTGGCGCGGCTGCAGTTTCGCGGGCGAGAGGCGCTGCTGACCCTGGTGGTCAGCACCATTCTGATTCCGTTCCAGGTGGTGATGATTCCGCTGCATATCCTGGCGGTGAACCTGGGGCTGCGTAATACTTACTTAGGGCTAGTGTTTCCGGCGATCGCGTCCGCCTTTGGAATTTTTCTTCTCCGGCAGGCTTTTCTGGGGGTGCCGAAAGAACTTGAAGAAGCGGGCCGCATGGACGGGTGCTCCGAGCTGGGCATCTGGTGGTTTGTGATGCTGCCTGCCGTGCGTCCTGCCCTAGTGACCCTGTCCATCTTCGTGTTTATCGGCTCTTGGAGCGATTTCCTCTGGCCGCTGATCATTTTAGATGACCCGTCATACTACACGCTGCCCCTAGGCGTTGCTAAGCTGGCAGGCGCCTTCTCCCTAGACTGGCGGCTGATTGCGGCGGGCTCAGTGCTCTCAATAGCTCCTATTCTGGTCGTTTTCTTGTTTGTACAGCGCTATATCGTGCCAACCGAAGTGGGTAGTGGCGTTAAAGGATAGGTCTACATATCAAAAGGATGAATATTGGCCCTCCCTGCGGGAATTATTAAGAAATATGTCATAGTAATAGAGCACTCTTTAAGCAGTGGTAAGTATTCTTTCCTGGATAGAGCAGCCTCACTGCCGATTTAAGCAAGGTATAGCTATGACACCCTCAAACGCAGTTCCCGACGATGGCATCACTAAAAGCGCGCTTCTTGAGACTGTAAAGCGCAAAGCCGGTTTAGAAGACCTCTACGACGCGCGGGATATCGCTGAGGTGGTTTTTCGAACAATGCGGGATATGATGACCACCGAAGCTGCTGACCGTGTTGCTGCCGAGCTGGAAGGAAAGTTTCTCACAACTGGGGATAGTACTCAGGACAAGCTGGTAGAAGTTTGGAAGGATACGAACTGGATCGTGCGCCTTTTGAGCCGCATTCGTCCTCCTCTCGAAATCGATACCGATACGTTTCTATTCCGCATCGGCCAGGAGGCTGGGCTGTCTCGCGGGGTTACCCCTGAGGACGCGACCGAAGCGGTATTTTCTGCCCTGAAGCGAGAGCTGTCCGAAGAGCGTCAGCAGGAGATTTCGTCTTTTCTGCCGAAGCCGCTGCGTGAAGCTTGGCTGGCGGCTTAGCCTGATTGAGGCTAGTGTCTCTCGTGACTGCCTATCGGATGAAATGTTGACAGGATGCAAACAGGGGGCACAGCATGCTGTGCCCCCTGTTTGCGAAAATAGTAGACGTACCGCTTAGCGGAATCCGACAGCGGCTTGCCAAACGAAAGCTAGCAGCAAAAAAAATACAGGAATGATAGGCAAGACATCCACGAGGGGATCGAAAATCTGATAAGCTTCCGGCAGCTCGGCAATCAGTAGGGCTGGGAGGAGTGACATCTGTCGGGTGACCTCGTCTGTAACGCTAACGACTCATAAATTCTGCTGTATTGTACCATGGCGTTTGATACCCGCGGCAGGGCCTACTATAGTCGTGGTGCGCTACGCTTAGCTAATCGCTCTATTCTTATTTCTTTATTCGGACACTCTATGCCCTTTCCTCGCACTAGCGGAATTTTACTCCACCCGACCTCCCTGCCTAATCGATTAGGCGTCGGCGATTTGGGTCCAGAAGCTTTCAAGTTTATTGATGTACTTCATGACTGCAATCAGCGCATTTGGCAGGTGCTCCCTTTGGGTCCAACGGGACACGGCAACTCGCCCTACATGTCATATTCCTCCATGGCGGGTAATCCGCTGCTGATTAGCCTGCAGTTCCTGCACGAGTCGGGGCACTTGACCTATGAAGACATTTCCGTGCCCGACATTCCGACGCCGGTGGTCGACTACGACGCTGCGACCCAGACTAAAATGCCGCTGCTGGCGAAGGCTGCCGATCACTTCAGAGCATACGCCGCTGACGACCAACGACAGGCCTTTGAGCAGTTTTGCCACGAGCGGGAGTTTTGGCTCGATGGCTATGCGCTGTTTATGGCGCTGAAGCAGGCCCATGGCGGTAAGCCCTGGACGCAGTGGGAGCCTGCGATCGCCCGACGTGATGCAGATGCGATCGCCGTATGGACTGAGAAACTGGAGGCTGAAGTCTTCCATCAAAAGTACTGGCAGTTTGAGTTTCATCGCCAGTGGTCAAACCTGAGGCAGTATGCCAACGAGCGCGGCATTTCCATCATGGGAGATATGCCGTTTTACGTTGCCCACGATAGCGCTGACGTTTGGGAATTTCCCGATCGCTTTTGCCTCAACCCGGAAACCGGAGAGCCCGCCCTGATGGCCGGCGTGCCGCCCGACTACTTCAGCGCCACAGGGCAGCTCTGGGGCAACCCGATTTATAACTGGGAGCGGATTAAAGACTTGCAGTTTAAGTGGTGGATCTATCGGTTTGAGTCGCTGCTAAATTTTGTCGACATCATCCGCATTGACCACTTCCGGGGGTTTCAGGCTTATTGGCAAGTGGCGGAAGGAGAAACCACCGCAATGAACGGCCATTGGGTGGAGGCTCCTGGTGAGGCGCTGTTTGACCAGCTCAAAGAAGACATGGGATTCTTGCCAATCATCGCGGAGGATCTCGGAGTAATCACCCCCGAAGTTGAAGCACTGCGCGATCGCTACGAGTTTCCAGGCATGAAAATTCTGCAGTTTGCCTTTGGCTCAGGACCGGGCAACCCGTACCTCCCGTTTAATTATGTCCAAAATTGCCTGGTCTATACTGGCACCCACGATAACGACACGACGGCAGGCTGGTTCGAGAGTGCCGATGATCATACCAAGCAGTCCGTAATCGAGTACATGGGACAACTTGGGCCTGACGGCATTCAGTGGGACATGATTCGGCTCGCCCTCAGCTCGACAGCCAACCAAGCCATCATCCCGCTGCAGGACTTGCTGGGTCTGGGAACGAGCGATCGCATGAATACGCCTGGGCTAGGGGAAGGCAACTGGGCCTGGCGCTATCATCCTGACGATATCACCGATGAGATCAAAGGTCGGCTCAGATATCTAACACAGCTCTATGGCCGAGCCTAGGCTTACTCTCTCGGAGCCCTACACACAATAGACAGCCATAGACTAACCATGCCCTCGGGATAGCTCATCCCCGAGGGTTCATCTGTGGTCGCACCCTACAAATTTGTCTAGCGTAGCGCCCAGGCAACCGGGCGAACAACGCCCTAACGACAAAGGTTAAGGGACAGATGCCTGCTCGTCTTCAGCCGATGAATCGATGGAAAAGGTCTGTTCTGAGACCGCTCCAGGAGCACCCATCAGCTCTGCCGGACTATTGTTGATAGCAAGCAGGACGCCCCCGGCATTTCCTGCCCGGATGATCACCTCGCTGTCAGCAGTCCAGGTTTGCTCACTGCCTTCCTGCAGAACACCCTCAAATTCCTCATTACCATCGACAATCACGCGGAGCCAGGATCGCTCCACAAGCTCGAGCGAAACCTGAACGGGGCTATCATCGGAAGGCTCGCTTGCCGGCAGCGCTCCGCCATTAGCGCTGGTAGCAGAGCCGCCAGGAACCGGCTGCTCTGCTGCGGCCCCGGAAACATCTGATGCAGTTGCCGAGGAGGTCGCTCTATCCGAGGCTGCCTCTTCGGACGGCTGACTCGCTGGCGGAGACTGCTGCAGGGTGGTCAGCGTCCTTGGCGTCATGACGCTCAATAGGTAGGACACGCCGCTGACTGCAGCCACAATCAGTACCACGTAAGCCGCATAGAGATGAAGGGGCCTTAGCTGGGCAGCCGCAGAATTGTTCCATGAGATCTGTGTCGGCTGGACGTCGGCATCGGCGGGGAAGGTCGCTGCAATTTCGCTACCGTTTAGCCCTAGGCTGTCGGCATAGCGTTTGATGAAACCGCGAATGTAGATCGCCTCAGGCAGTGTATTTAAATCCCCTGCCTCAATAGCCCGCAGGAGACGAGTTTGAATGAGTGTCTCCGCTGAAACCTGCTCAAGGGAGCGGTTATGCTGCTTGCGCACGTCCTGTAGGTGAGCTCCAATGTGAGCGAGCTGCTCCTGCTGATCCGGCCTCTCGCGCACCAAGTCTTGACTCACGACTCTCCTCTCCTCAATTCTCTACAGAACTCACTTAATCTGGACCTAAGTTGGATACGCGCTGATCGCTTTGACCCGCTATCAGTGACGTAATCTCGCTCGGATTGAGCTGACGGTAGTGCCCTTCGGGGAGATGACCTAGATAGATTGAGCCAATCGCTATCCGATGCAGCTCGATAACGGGGTGACCGAGCTGATCTGCAATGCGACGAATCTGGCGATTGCGTCCCTCCCATAAAACTACCTCTATTAAGGTATTTTGAGAAGTGGTTTCAACTACGCTCACCCGTGCAGGCAGAGTACGCCGCCCTGATAAAACAACACCCTGACGCCACAAGGCCAAATCGCGCTTGCTCAAAGATCCCGTCACGCGCACGCGATATGTTTTACCAATGTGGTGCTTTGGGTGGGTAAGCTGAAACGTCAGCGCCCCATCGTTGGTCAACAGTAGTGCACCAGTCGAGTTAATGTCTAAGCGTCCGACGGGGTGGAGGCTAAGGTCAACTGACTTTGGCAATAAATCTAGCACGGTTGGACGGTTTTGGGGATCCGTGCAGGTGCAGACGACGCCTTTGGGCTTATTTAACAGGAAATACGCGCTTTGGGGACGGGTCTTGGGGGCGATCGCCACGCCGTCAACTTCGATGCGATCGCGCTGGGGGTCGGCCTTTTGCCCCAGATGAGCTGGCTCGCCGTTTACCCGGACCCGCCCGTCGGCAATGAGCTGCTCTGCGCTGCGGCGAGAGGCGATGCCCCACTGTGAGATTAACTTTTGTAGCCGATCTACCACGGCAGTGGCTCCATTGACTTAGAGTCCATTGCTTCAGGCCTAAAGCGCGTCAACTGGGTTGCCAGGGTGTGGGCATCGACGCCGAGAACCCCGCGCTCTTGAGCCAAGGCGATCGCCGTCTGGGCGTGCCACCATACGCCGCACCAGGCCGCATTTTCCACCGGCTCCCCTCGGGCAGCGGCCTGGGCCATAAGTCCGCCGATCAGTCCCGTGAGCACGTCACCGCTGCCGCCGCGGGCTAGTGCTGGGGTGCTGTAGGGGTTGACCCAGGTTTGACCCTCAGAAGATGCGATGATCGCCCGCGCGCCCTTGAGCAACAGGGTGGTGCCGCTTTGCTGGGCCGCTTGCTGAGCTTGAACAATCCGGTCAGAGGCGCCGTCAGAAACCGCCTCGTCTAGAAACAGCCGCTTAAATTCCCCTACGTGGGGGGTGAGCAGCGTGTAGGCTTTCCGCTGGGAGAGGGTCAATTGCGTTCCCATTTTTGCCACTATGTTGAGTCCGTCGGCATCCAGCAGCAAAGGTTTATTAGTGCTTAGGAGCTGGGGCACAATTGCGGCCTGCTGCGTCAGCCCTGGTCCGCCAGCGATCGCATCGTAGCGGCTGAAGTCAAAGTCCTGGGGAAAGGCTGAAATTGCCCCCGCTTGAGTGGGGCATCCCACGGTCACCGCGTCGGGAATTTGGGCCGCAATCACAGGCTTAAGCGCTTGGGGAACAGCGATGGTCAGCATGCCTACGCCACTCGCCCGTGCGGCAAGGCCAGTAAGTAAGGCTGCCCCCATATAGGATTCGGAACCACATACGAGCAGCAGGTGGCCTTCGCGGTACTTATACGTGGTGGGCGATCGCCTCAGGGGCAGCGCCGCCGTCACATCGGTGGACGTAATCCGAACGAGCTGCGGTGTTCCTAAAACCGCCTCAATATCCGCGAGGGGAATATCGAAGTCGATTAGTGATGTGTCTCCCAAATAGGCCAAAGCCTGGTCCTGTAGGTAAGCCCGCTTCCATAACCCCAAGCAGAGGGTGTGGGTTGCCTGCACGGCCTCTCCCAGAGGCCTACCCGTGTCGGTGTGGATGCCAGAGGGTAAATCAATGCTGATCGTTGGGGCGTCGATGCCGTTGATGCTCTGCACGAGCTGTGCCAGCTCACCCTCAATTGGTCGGGAGAGGCCGAAGCCAAATAGCCCGTCTACGATCAGCTCAGGCTTTTGGGCTGCGGCAAGCTGGGCTGCTGTAAGCTGGTCCACCGCAATTTGGGGAATGCCGATGCCCTCCACATAGCGGGCGTGCTGCTCAGTTAGGTCTTTTCGCTGAGTTATGGGGCTACACACCGAAACACCATAGCCCTGGTGGTGCAGCTCCCGCGCCACCGCCAGGGCATCCCCCCCATTATGGCCAGGCCCCGCAAGCACCAGCACGCGGTGCGCTTGGGGAAAGCGATCGCTGAGCCAAGCTGCGATGCGCCCAGACACTTTTTCCATCAGTGCCGCCACCGGCATTCCGGCATCGAACATCCGGACCTCAATGGCCTGCATCTCAGCGGCACTGACCACGATGCGCTGCCGAGGGAGATGTTGCGGATTGTGGCGCTGTTGAGACACGAGCTGGAAGGATATAAGTCGATAGTCGCGATCGCTGGGAGCAGTGAATCGTATTCTTCTGGGCCAGTTGATTAGGCCAACCAATCTCGCTAGCGGCGGTAATATACCCTAGCGTCCATGCCAAAATCCCGCAAAAACTGGTTCCACTGGATAGCAGACCGGCGGCTGACAAAAGGGCCGATGAGCAGATGGGGCCCCAAAGGACGCTCCCGTTGGGCGATGGCATTGGGGGGCGCCCCCAGTAGGGCGATCTGACCCTGGAGCCGATTGAGGTCGTCGGCGTCCCCAGGAACCACAATGTAAAAGTCGCTGCCGGCGGGTGCGGGCTGCTGGGCCACGGGGCTGGGTGAGGCTGACGGCTGTGTCGGTGGGCTTGGCGTAACGTCGGGCGTCGCTGACTCCGTGACTGCCGGAGCTGGGGCTACCGGAGCTGTAACTGCCGGATCCGTAATAGCGGGCTGGGGCGCTGCCAGGGGGCTCAGATCGGCGGGGGGTAGCGCAACCGAACCAGAGCCAATGCTAGATCCGGGGCGGGCGAATTCGTCTGGGTTATCGGCTGCGCTGGCGGACGAAGCGTCAGAGGCGGCAACTGCAGGCTCAATCTCAGAGCCAGTCTCACTACTCGCTTCTGGGGCGATGCTGATTGCAGCCCCAATGCCCTGATCCGCCAAGGCCTCAACCTGCCGCTGCGCGGGGGCAAGCTGGCTAAACTGCCCTGCCAAAATGACTGCCTTACCTTGATGGGTCTCAAACGCAGCAGCCGGCTCAATGCGGCGGACCTGCTCTAGCAAAAAAGGACTGTCGCCATTGACCAAGACCCGATATCGCACGCTTGCATCGGCAGGCGCGACCTCGATGGGTGTCGAATTTGTAGGCGTCGAATTTACGGGCGCCGCCGTTGGATCCTCGGGCGTCGCTGAAGCAGGGTCAAGGTCGGGAATCGAAGGCGGTGGTGGCAGGCCATCAATCACGGATTGGGCAGTGGTTTGGGCATTGACTGGCGCTGGGGCGCACAGGAAAAATATACTAGCGATCGCTCCGGTCAGGGTACGCCACGGGACGACAGCGTAGGGCGATTTCCTCTGAATAGGGTATCGGTAAGGCGCTATTTTCAATTGTGGCTGGGGCTGTTGGGTCATGGCAACAAGAACGAAAAGCTACCGAAAAGCTATTGGCAAATGATTACGTACGCCAGTATGTCACTACCGTCAAGGTTTTGCTTGTAAATGTTACTCTGAAGGGGTGCTTCAATCTTACAAGCTTCTGCAGGCTCATTGTGCCTCAGGTTTTTGCACTCTAAGTATTTGGAGCATTTTCGAGTTACACATTCCGACTGTGCATTTTTCTTAATCGCGCGTTTTGGAAGGTTAACTCTGCTCTATGGTCATTCCGTTTGAGATCATGCGTGAAAGTCTAGCGCCTGAATCGGCGTCCAAAATCGTGGTCGGCCTCTCCGGTGGCGTCGATAGCTCTGTTGCGGCGGCAACGCTGCATCAGCAGGGGTACGAGGTCTATGGCATGACGCTGTGGCTGATGAAAGGGAAAGGCCAATGCTGTTCAGAAGGCATGGTGGACGCGGCACAGCTCTGTGATCACCTCGGCATTCCGTACGAAGTGGTGGACAGCCGTGAGGTGTTTCAGCAAGAGATTGTAGATTATCTCGTTGAAGGCTACGGCGCGGGCGTTACGCCGCTGCCATGCTCTCAGTGCAATAAAGCGGTCAAGTTTGGGCCAATGCTCGCCTATGCAGCTCAAAAGGGGTGCGATCGCATTGCGACGGGTCACTACGCCCGCGTGGCGCAAGATCCGGACACAGGGCGCTACCAGCTTCTGCGGGCCTACGATCGACGCAAAGACCAATCCTATTTCCTCTACGACCTCTCCCAAGACGTGCTGGCCCGCGTCGTATTTCCCTTAGGGCACCAGACCAAAGACGAAACTCGGCGCATTGCAGCTACATTTGGTCTGCGCACAGCCAACAAGCCAGACAGTCAAGATTTATGCCTGATTGAAGCCCACGGCTCCATGAAGGACTTCCTAGGGAAATACCTAGCACCTGCCCCTGGCGACATCGTCGATCAGGCTGGGCGAGTGCTGGGTCGTCACGATGGCATCCACAACTACACCATTGGTCAACGTAAGGGACTAGGGATCGCCGCCCCCAATCCGCTCTACGTGACCGGCATTGACCCGGGCCGAAATCAAGTCGTCGTTGGGGAGCGTCAAACGGTGTTCCAGCCAGAATGCGAAGTTGAGCGGGTCAACTGGGTATCTATTGCTCCCCCAGATGCTCCAATCTATGCGAATGTCCAGGTCCGCTATCGGACCCCACCAGTGCCAGCGACCATCATTCCGCTAGATCCACAATGTGGGCGCGTTCGGGTCTTATTCGATGATCCCCAGTTCAGCATTTCTCCTGGGCAAGCTGCTGTCTGGTACCAGGGAGACTGTCTTCTAGGGGGCGGTATTATTTGCCCCATTAAGTGAGCAAGTTTACGAGAGTAATATAAAGAGACTGTGATTGAGGCGTGCAGAGGCACGCTGATGCTACTCAGCCGTAATAGGATGTGGTCGAAGTTGGCCCCTGTGGGTCAGCATCACTATTCGAGGGTCTATACGGATTCAGAGTAAAACAGATTAAACTGTATTAGGAGAAATTATTTTGACTCAGCTTACTATACCTGCCCACGGTGGTCAACTTATTAACCGTATTGCTAGTGCAGATCAGCGCCAGGCGTTCCTGGAAAAAGCTGAATCTTTGCCCCGCATTACTTTGGACAACCGCGCTGAGTCTGATCTTGCCATGATCGCCATCGGTGGATTCAGTCCGCTGATAGGCTTTATGGAAGAAGCAGACTATAACTCCGTTGTTGAAAAAATGCTGCTGGCTAACGGACTCCCTTGGTCTGTGCCCATCACGCTGTCAGTTAGCGAAGCAGAAGCAGATAGTCTCACCGAAGGCAGCCTAGTGCGGCTTGATAACGCCAGCGGCGAGTTCACTGGCGTCCTAGAGCTGACGCAGAAATATCGCTACGACAAGGCTCGTGAGGCCGTCAACGTCTACCGAACCGACGAGGATAAGCACCCTGGCGTTAAAGTAGTCTACGACCAGGGACCTGTCAACCTCGCTGGTCCCGTCTGGCTCCTAGAGCGTAAGGCCCATCCACTATTTCCGGCTTATCAGATTGATCCCGCTGAGTCTCGGGCGATGTTCCGTGAAAAAGGCTGGAAAACTGTGGTCGGGTTCCAGACGCGTAACCCAATTCACCGGGCCCATGAATATATTCAAAAGTGCGCCCTTGAGACGGTCGATGGTCTATTCCTTCATCCGCTCGTTGGTGCAACTAAAAAAGATGATATTCCGGCGGATGTCCGCATGCGCTGCTACGAAATCATGGTAGACAAATACTTCCCGAAAGATCGGGTCATTCTAGCGATTAATCCAGCGGCCATGCGGTATGCTGGTCCACGAGAGGCCATTTTTCACGCGCTGGTTCGCAAGAACTATGGCTGCACTCACTTCATCGTAGGCCGGGATCATGCTGGCGTCGGTGATTACTATGGCACCTATGATGCTCAGCATATTTTTGATGAGTTTGATAGTGGCGCCCTTGGCATTACGCCGATGAAATTTGAGCACGCCTTCTACTGCACGCGTACAGAAACGATGGCGACCAGTAAGACCAGCCCGAGTACTAAGGAAGAGCGTATTCACCTATCCGGAACGAAGGTCCGTGAGATGCTGCGGCGTGGCGAAATGCCCCCGGCGCAGTTCTCCAGGCCTGAAGTGGCCGCTGAGCTGGTCCGGGCGATGCAGCAACAAGCGACAGAGGCTTAGCACATACCGTGACACCAACGCGACGAGTTTTTTTGCAGCGGACAGCCTGGGGACTGGCATCACTGGGCATAAGTCAGTCCGCCCTATCCCTGCTAGCCCGTCGCTATCAAGGTGCGCTTGCGGCCCCATCGGGCCGCAAGATTGCCCTCCTCATTGGTATTAATCAATACCCAGAGAGCGTCTGCGACTGCCCGCCTTTTCGGGGAATGGCCCTCCAGGGCGCCGTGACTGACGTTGCACTTCAGCGCGAGCTGCTGGTTCACAGATTTGGATTTCAGCCCAGCGACGTGCTTACGTTAACGGACCAGCAGGCCACTCGAGAGAATATCGAGACGGCTTTTATGTCCCATTTAGTGGGTCAAGCCCGTCCCGGCGACGTTGCGGTTTTTCACTTTAGCGGCTTCGGTAGCCACGTCAGGCTAACTAATGCTGCTGGAGAGCAAAGCCGCGTACGCAATAGTTTTGTTCCCATTGATGGGGCCTTACCGACGCCTTCAGCGCCTACGGTAAATGACATGATGGAGAGCACGCTGGTGCTCATGCTGCGATCGCTGCAAACGAGACAGGTCACAGCCGTACTTGATTTGAGCCACGCAGAGCCTGGAACAACAATTTTGGGCGGTATTCGCATTCGCTCACGTCCAAGCGTGCCCAGCGGCGACCTCAACAAAGGCGAAGCGGAATTTCAGCAGCAGCTCGCCGCTCAGCTGGGTCTTGGCAGAAAAGAGCGACAGACGTACGACCAAGCCCCCGGCTTCATTCTGGCTGCTACCGAAACAAACCGGCTTGCCGCGGAAGGCAGCTGGAATGGATTTAGCGCAGGTCTGTTCACATACGCTCTCACCCAGCAGCTCTGGAATACGACCCCTGCCGCATCTATCTACATCGACATGAGCCAGGCTGCAGGACGGGTTGAACAAATTGTTGGGCCACTACAGCAGCCGATATTGATTGCCGGTACTAAGTCATCACTCACCCAGACTTCGATGTCGTCTTACCCTACGACACCGGCCCGACCCAGCGCTGATGGATCAGTTTCAGCGGTGGATGAGGCGGGTCAGGCCTCTCTCTGGATTGGCGGGCTTCCAGCGACGGTGGTGGCAAACTATGCCGCTGGCTCTGTGATGGGTGTTGTGGCCCCGGCTAACGCTAAGGCTAGTGGCGCTGCCCTAGAGTCTGAAGCATTGACCTTACTTCAGGTTAAATCGAAGGAAGGCCTCACCACCAAGGCTAAAGTGCTGGGCGGTAAAATCCCTAAGACACTCCAAGCCGGGCGGCTTGTGCAGGAGTGTCTGCGAGTCATTCCAAAAAATACTGCGCTGATTGTGGCCCTTGACTTCAGTCTAGAGCGCATCGAGCGGGTAGACGCCATCAGTGCCTTAGCTGCGATTCCTCGGATTTCATCCGTAGTCGCGGGTGAGCAACCTGCAGACTACTTGTTCGGTAAAGCCATGTCTCCTGTGCAGACTACAGCGCTGTCCTTCGATGCCTCCAGCGGTAAGGTGGCGTTTCAAGATGGCTCTTCCAATGCCGATCGCGTTTACGGCCTATTCTCCTTGGGCCGCACTGCCATTCCAAGTACGGTGCTTAACACCGAAGAGGCGGTTAAAACCGCGGTCAATCGCGTCGCGCCTCAGCTGCGATCGCTGCTAGCGGCAAAGCTTATGCGGCTTACCGAAAACCAGGCCTCATCCCGGCTAGGAGTGCGGGCCACCCTAGAGATTGTGGCCCCGGACGAGCGAATTTTGATGCAGCACACGGCGCAGCGATCGCCCTGGCCCCAGCCCGAAAGCCGGCTGGCTACTCTGCTAATGGGACGGGCCAGCGTACCTACTATTGAATCGGGCAGCAAGATTCAATACCGGCTGCAGAACTTCAGCGATCGCCCCGTCTACTGCGTTCTGCTTGGCGTGGACAGTGACGGCAACGCGATCGCCCTGTATCCGGCCACCCAGCGCAGCAAGGCCATAGAACAGGACGCGAGCTTAATTGAGCCTGGGGATACCATCACTATGCCGCCGCCAGGCGCATCGACAGAGTGGCGTATTGACTCACCTCCAGGTTTAGCTGAGACCCATGTGGTGTTCAGCGCCATGCCCCTCACCAAGACAGCAGCGGCTCTCGGCGAGAGCGTCCGACCCACTGGCAATACGCGCCAGGTTAGCCCCCTTTCCGACCCGCTGACCATCGCCCAGGCGATTTTGAGCGATCTTCACCGGGCGAGCGCTGACGCGCGCGTAGAGGGGCTGGAGCTGAGCGGTGACGTCTACGCGCTGCAGGTGGATCGGTGGGCTACTTTGAGCTTTTACTACCGAGTGGACGAGGCCATAGCGTAAGTTCCGCTGCCTGATAAGATCCTCGTAGGGACGTGGCATTGCCCCGTTCCTGCGTCTTGTTGGTTCTACCCTCTTTGGTCCCGCCCGACTCATGAAAAAGCTCATTAAAGGACTCCGCCAGTTTCAGTCCAGCTATTACAGCGAACACGTCGATATCTTTGAGCAGTTGGCCCATGGTCAAACGCCAAGGGTGCTGTTCATTACCTGTTCTGACTCGCGGGTGGATCCTAACTTAATTACCCAATCCCAGGTGGGGGATATTTTCGTGATTCGCAACGCGGGCAACATCATTCCGCCCTTCGGTGCCACGAACGGCGGAGAGGGTGCCTCGGTAGAATACGCCATCCACGCCCTCAATATCGAGCACGTGGTGGTGTGCGGGCACTCCAACTGCGGCGCGATGAAGGGACTCTTAAAAATGGACAAGCTGGAAAACGACATGCCCCTGGTCTATGAGTGGCTCAAGCATGCGGAGACGACGCGGAGACTGATTCGGGAGAACTACACCGATCGCCCCGCTGAAGAAATTATTGAAATTGCGATCGCCGAAAACGTGCTGACCCAGATTGAAAACCTGCGCACCTACCCAGTGATTCGCTCCAGACTTCACCAAAACCGACTGTCTCTGCACGGCTGGGTCTACAACATTGAGACGGGGGAAGTGCACGCCTACGATCCCATTAGCCACGCCTACCTGCCACCTCAGGCAAACCTGAGCACCTACGAGCCTGACCCGGAGGAAATGCCGCCTATTCACTTTCCTGGCGCCCAGTGGCTCTCTCCGCAGCAGGCCGAGCGCATTTACCGAGGGTCGCACTAAGGGTAATGCTTACTGCCCCGTCAGGGGAGGCTACTACGACTGTGTGGCTAGCTTAGCCCGCGCCATTTTGACCATTGCAATTAAAGTCTGGTGGGCGTCTTCAGAGTCTTCTAGCTCATGGTCAAAGGCAATCTGCAGCGGCAGAGTCTTCTCTTCAGTCTGCACCAGCAGGCTCATGGACTGCGGTTCCACTTTCGTCAGCTGAGCGGCGATCGCGTCATCCACGCCGTTGGCTTTGGCGTACAGAAGCACCGCGTCGGCGTGATCTTCGTTCATGTGGTTACAAATGCGATCGCTGACGGGCTTGGTGATGGGATCGGCCATAGTGAGTTGAGGGATAGAACGGTGGAGTCAGAATAGCTATCGGTCACGAGCCCCCGAGCTGGGAAAGCCAAAACAGTCCTAGCCGAGTGAGACTAAGGCCGATAAAGCCGATAAGCAACACGCTAATTGTAACGTTGATAATGTCTCGTACTCGCTGCATCGGGCTACCGTTAATTCAAGGGGACTAGCCCTGTGATTTTATCAAAATCGTCTTTGAGCTGACGCGCCCCTTTACAATTGATCCACATACTGTCAATAAGAGACTGGACTGTGGTGTTCAACGTTGGGCTATTGGGATTGGGAACCGTCGGTGCTGGAACGGCGGAAATACTGCTGGATCCATTAGGGCGTCATCCGCTGCTGAAAGAGGTGCGGCTGCACCGCGTCGGGGTGCGATCGCCAGACAAACCGCGCTCGGTCCAACTGCCGCCCGGGCAGCTGACGACTGACCTATCCGCCATCGTCACCGACGCCGAGGTGGATATCGTCGTGGCGGTGATGGGGGGTATCGAACCCGCTCGATCCCTAGTGCTGGAGGCGATCGCCCACGGGAAGCACATTGTGACGGCAAATAAGGCACTCATTGCCCGCCATGGCGAGGAAATTTTCGCCGCTGCTCATGCTGCGGGGGTGTATGTCCTGTTGGAGGCGGCGGTGGGCGGCGGAATTCCGGTGATTGAGCCGCTAAAGCATTCATTGTGCGCCAATCGCATCCACGCCATCACTGGCATTATCAACGGCACCACCAACTATATCCTCACCCGCATGCAGCAGGAGAGGGGCGACTTCGACGCAATTTTGGCCGATGCCCAGCGGCTGGGCTACGCCGAGGCAGACCCGACCGCGGATGTAGACGGCCTCGACGCCGCAGACAAAATTGCTATCTTGGCGGCGCTCGCCTTCGGCGGGCGGGTCAGCCTCGATGACATTCACTGCGAGGGCATTCGCCAGGTAAGCGCTGCTGACGTGGCCTACGCCGAGCGCCTCAACTTTGTAATCAAGCTGCTAGCGATCGCCACCCGCAGTACCCAGAACGGCAGCGAGCAGCTCCAGGTGCGCGTCCACCCCACCCTTGTTCCGCAGCACCATCCCTTGGCCAGCATCAACGGCGTCAACAACGCCATCTTGATGGAAGGGGAGCCGGTGGGTCAGGTGATGTTCTATGGGCCAGGGGCAGGGGCAGGGCCCACCGCCAGCGCGGTTGTCGCCGATATCTTAAACGTGGCGGCGCTGCTCAAGCTTGGCCACAGCGGCGTGACTACGGCGACCGGCACCCCGCTGCTGGACCCGCTGCTGGCCCCTGCCCACTCCCACACCTGGGTGGTGACGCCGGTTTCGGAACTGGAGACGCGGTTCTATGTGCGGCTTTTGGCTCAGAATCGACCCGGCGTGATTGGGCGGCTGGGCTCTGGCTTTGGGAACCACGACGTTAGTCTGGAGTCGGTGGTGCAGATTGGCATGCGGGATGATCTCGCTGAGATTGTGGTGGTAACCCACCAGGTAAGAGAGGGGAACGCGATGGCGGCCATCGAGCAGCTCCGTCAAGATGAGGCGATCGCCGCTATTCCCAGCGTCTTACGGGTACTTTGAGGTTTATGCCAAAGCTTACTGCTCTGCGGCTAGGCGGGTTAATTCTTCGACATAGCTGGCGATGCTGTGGTCCTCAATGCGAGCCCTGAAGAAGTTGAAGCTGAAGCGTGAGCCGATACGAACCTCTTGCTCGACGTGCACGTAGCGGCCTTGCCACCAGCGCGGCAGGGCCGGCACGATATCCATACCGTTAATAATTCGATAGCTGTCAGGAACGCGTCGGTTGTAGGAGTCGCTGAACCCCTGATTTCCTACCCTTGGAGCGCCGTAGGTATAGACTTCAATCTGCTCTAGGCGATCCGAAAAGTTATATTGCAGGTCGACCGCGCACAGGGTGGCCAGCGCTCCCCCTAGACTGTGCCCAGTGACGGTGGCGCTTTTGACATCGTGGCCCAAGATGTAGTCGTGCAGCCGCTCACGGACGGAGAAGTAGGCTGCTGTAAAGCCTTTGTGGATCAGCGAGTCGGACTGATTATCGCCGTCGTAGGGATAATCTTGCTCACGGCTCTCCTCCGCGACAATAACGTTTTGAATAATCTTTCGGTCAAACTCTGCGCGCTCTTGCATGGTGTCGAGGTTGACTTGCCAGTCGTAGGATGACTCTGTGCCCCGGAAGACGATAGTAATAGCCGTCCCGTTGGGCAAGACAGCGCATTGGGTATCCGTATTCATTTCGTGACCCTGACCCCGCTCGTCGCTAATCAAAAGGGGATCATCTGTCACGTTCTGAAACATCACGATTGAGAAATCACGATAGATTTCCTCACAGTACGCTGCCATTTCTCGCGCTTTAGCGTAGTTGATCATTATAGATATTTATTTTTTCGGAGCATTACGATTATATAGCCATCGCCACAAGTTTTTGGGCGCATTGGCCAGCGCTATAGCGTGTTGGCGCGATAGGGCTCAAACAGCGCCGTGCTGCCTCGACGCACCGTAATCACCGTCTTAACGCCTCCCCGCCGGGTAAAGTCGCCGATCACCCGCAGACCCGCAGGCTGAAGCTCTTGCCACAGGAAGTCACTGATTTGGTTAGCCACAGTCTCATGGCTAATGCGGCGATCGCGAAACGAATTGATGTAGAGCTTGAAGGCCTTGAGCTCCACAACCCACTCGCTGGGCTGGTAATCGACCACGATGGTCCCGAAGTCTGGGTAGCCAGACCGGGGGCATATGGCCGTAAACTCTGGATGCTCCAGGTGGATAATGTAGGCATTCTCGGAAGGGTTGGGCCATTTCTCTAGGGATGAAGCCGCCTGGGCGATCGCTTGGTCGCCGTACTGTATGGGGGGAGTAGAGGGTTGGGTCATGGGGGTTGAAAAGAGTCAGTCCGTGGAGCCGGAGAGAAGCGTGCTGCAACTCTGCGATGCCCAGTCCGCAGCGTAACGGCAGGGGGAAACCGCGAGGGGTATGCCCCTCTCTACCCTAATTATCCCCCTAAGGACTTCATCGGCCTTCAACGAAAGCGGGTGACCAAAGCAGGAATTGCTGACAATCCGGCCAAAGCTGCGAGGGCCAGCGCTAAAGGTAAGATGCTACCGTCTCTCAATGCTGTCCTGCCCGCCAGCCCTAGCCACGTGTAGACGAGGGTTCCGGGCACAATGCCAATCGCGGTGCCCAGGGCATAGGGCCGGAGAGGAATTTGAGTGAGCCCGAATAGAAAGTTGACGATGCTAAAGGGGGAAATAGGTGCCAGGCGAGTAATTAAAACGCAGGTTACGCTGTGATGGTAGAGCATATCGTTAAGCTGCTGCATCATGGCTGACTTTGAAAATCTGGCCTCTATCCAGTCCCGCAGCAAATATCGGGCCATGTAAAAGGCTGCGACAGCGCCCAGTGTTGCGCCAATGACCGACCAGACCGTTCCCCAAATCAAACCAAACACGCTACCCCCCACTAAGACCAATAAGGTGCCAGGGAGCCCCAGCGCTGTCGCGACAATGTGGGCCAAAATAAAGAGCAAGGCTCCCCACGGCGCGTCCTGAAAATGCTTTGCGAGTACAGCGTGCTCGAAGGTGGCGAATAAGGAACTACAGCACACGGCGATCGCGAGACTTGCGAGAACAAGGATCCAAAAAAGCTTGTGCTGCAGAATGCGAATCATCAGGAGTGCTGAGGCCGGTTGATTATTGCTCTGGACTTTAACCCTATGGTGACGGATTCAGATAAATTCGATATGAGAGCCAGATGAGGAAGCTCAAGTGCAGATCATGCGTTTGCCCAACGGGGATCAGCTCCGCTGCTGGGTGCTGCGGTAGCGGACGTATTCAGCAATGAAGGCCAAGACGCCAGAACCCAAAATAAGCACCACGCTGAGGGCGTTGATGTCTGGCTTAACCCCCGTACGTATGCGGCTAAAGATTTCAATCGGCAGCGGGTTTGCGCCGCCCCCTGCTGTGAAGCTGGAAATGAGCAAGTCGTCTAAACTCAAAATGAACGCCAACAGACAGCCAGAGACAATGGCCGGCGTCAGCTCTGGCAGCAGTATTTTGATGAAGGCCTGGGCCGGGGTCGCCCCTAAGTCGAGGGCGGCCTCTTGGAGATTGGGGTTTATGCTGCTAAAGCGCGTCGAGACAACGACAGCAATGTAGGCCAAACAGAACACCGTGTGGGCTGCAATAATCGTCCAAATGCTCAGCGGGATGGCAAGGGTGGCCAGAAAAATTAGCGTAGATACGGCAATGGTGATGTCAGGCACAATCAGAGGCAGGTAGGATACCCCGCGATAAAGCCCCTTGCCCCAAAAACTGTAGCGCGCCAGTCCCACCGCCATCATGGTGCCGATTACTGCCGAAATCAGTACAGCAACTACCGCAATGGTAAGACTATCCTGAAGTGCCAAGAGCAGCCGCGTATCGCTTATCATACGGCGATACCACACCAGGCTAAAACCCTCCCATACTGCCCCGTAGCGGGATGCATTGAAGCTATAGACCGCGAGCACCAGGATGGGAACATACATAAAGGCAAACATGACTAGGGCGAAGATGCCCTGCCATGCGGGCCAGACTCGGCGCTGCTTAAGATTCACCATAATGAATATTTAGCCTAACAGGTCTAACTGGCTTGAATCACGTTGTCATCAGGGTCCACTAACCGCAGCAGCTTTTGCTTGATCTGGGCATCAAAGACTTCCCACTTAATCTTGGTGTAGCTGCTGTTTTCGTTGGACCCAGACAAAAAGCCAATGGGAATCTCGAAGCCCCCCGCCGTGGCTCTGCCGCCGCCGAAAAAGCGTCCCTGGGCATCCTGGCCGAACGCTTCCTTAATAAACTCGTCTGGGTCAAGGGTAAGCTTGTTGGTGCGCAGGGAGCCAATCACCAGCTCTAGCTCCTCGTCCTCATCATGGACAATGCCGTAAACCACCGCCGTATGAATGTTCTCTTCGGTGACGAGAAAGTCCGCTGCTTGGGGAATGGCATCCCGGTCGTCATAGCGCAGGTAGCCCACCCCTGCAATGGAAAAGCTGTTCTGCAGGACTCGGTTGCGCAGCGATCGCTCAATCACGTCCATTACCCGCCGCGATCGCGACGCTTGAAGAATGGCGTTGAGTAGTTGAGGATCGTAAATGCGGCTGAGATAGCCTGCTGCGACAAAGTCCTCTTCCTGAGCATGGCGCAGCTGGTTGGTATCAGAGCGTAAACCGTGCATCAGGGCCGTAGCGCACTTCATATGTTGGCTATTGCTGCTATCGAGCTCCAGCAGACCAGCCCGGAGGTACTGGGTCAAAATTGTGGCAGTGGCGCGGGCATCAGAGCGCAAATCGATAAACTCAGCATCCACCTCGCCCTGACTGGCGTGATGGTCAATGATGGCAATGATGGGCATAGCCGCCTCAAGCAGGGGCCAAAGCTGGGTCGTTGTACCTTGGTTGTCCACAAAGACGCAGCCTTTGTAAATCGATAGGTCTTTTTCTTTGGTAGACTGCAGCGGCCAGCGCTTAGCCATTAGCCCAGTGAGCTTGACAAGGGCAATATTTTCCTGGTGGCTGAGCGCGCCAGCATAGACCATGTCGCAGCGAATACCGAAGGTTTCGGCAATTAAGGAGTAGGCCCAAGCGGAGGAAAGCGCGTCGGGGTCTGGAAAGTCTTGGATCAGAACAAGCTGACGCTCCCCGCGATGTCGCTCTAGAACCTGCGCAAGTTCGTGAGCCTTTTCATCAGCCAGGGAGGAACCCTGCGCTCCAGGTATTCTGGAGGGGAGGCGAGGGCGTTCTGCCGGCGCAGTAGACTTCGGCGGTGACGCAGACTGCGAGGAGGATTGGGAAGCGGAACTTTCTGCGGCTAAATCGGTCATGCTAAATCGGTTATAGTGATAGGCCGTTCTTCTACAGGTGTACGGCGATCGCGATCGCTGGAGAGCAATCCGCCGCTAGAGACCAATCACGTACTTTTGCCACTCCGTGTGTGACCCGCTCTTGACATGCTTTGTTAGCTCAAAATACAGGCTGCTGTGGGGCTTGCGCGGAGTGTGCCGCGTCAGCATATTGGCCTCTCTCGGCGTTCTGTTGCCCTTCTTGACGTTGCAGCGGACGCAAGCTGTCACAATATTCTCCCAAGAATCTCCCCCGCCCCGCGATCGCGGTACCACGTGGTCTAGGGTGAGCTCGTCTCCTGTATATCCGCAGTATTGACAAGAATGGGCATCGCGGTGCAATATGTTTCTCCGGGTTAACGGAATCTCTTTGTAGGGGACGCGCACGTAGTGCCGCAGCCGGATGACCGTTGGAAGTGGAAAGTTGGGATAGACCTGCCGATCGAGGTGCTCAACGCGTTCCGCTTTTTCCTTGATGAGAAGCACAATTGCCCTGCGCCAACTGGTAATGTTGAGCGGCTCATAGGAGGCATTGAGCACTAACACTTTGCCCATTTACACGACGCCTGTCAGTAAGGGTGGTACTTTTTTGTTGTTTATCCTAGCATAAGTTACTTTGTTTAAGAATGTGGGCAACGACCTTTGGCGCATTGGAATTTTGTTTGGAAAAATGACTCAGGTCTATTGATGACTCGGTTAGGTCGCTACTTTAATCGAAGCTCATCTCCCACCCGTTGATAATCTTCCCAAGCAATCTTGGCCCGCGGATCGCGAACGTCAAAAACCAGCTTGCCCTCGTTGGCGGCCTTGCGATAAGCCGCATAGCGGCGAATGCTGGTGACAAAGACCGGCAGATCGGCAGCCGTCAGCATTTGACGGGCTTGCTCACCGTCTTTACTGGGCTTGGGCGGCACTACGGTGAGTAAGACGCGGTAGCGATAGGCTTCGATGGACTGTAGATACTCCAGGGTGAGCGCCAGCGCATCCAGCGCCAAAATGTCGGGGGTCGTAGGCAGAATCAGCACCTCGCAGCTGTCTGCTAAAACCGCAAGATCTTCGAGCACTGGTCGTGCTTGGGTGTCTATGATGATGTGATCATAGGTGCTGTGGTAAGGCTGTTGCTCGCTGACCACCTGAAAGGGGAGTGAACCCCGAGCAGCCCAAGCCGACGCCGACCGGTTCGGATCGGCGTCGATCAGCAGCGTTCTGCCCTGGGCTTGAAAATAGGCCGCTAAGTGAATAGCCGTAGTTGTTTTGCCAACGCCTCCCTTGAAGCTCGCGATCGCAATAATCATGCACAAATCAGCGCAGCAGCAGATGATTTGCAGTGTATCGTGTTGTCATCAAAATTGTTTTAAGCTGCGATCGCTAGGCTGAGACAGAAAGGGCCTTTAGCGCCGCCACAATATCGCTGGGTCCTATGCGCTACTGTAGTCTACAGTGTCGAAGGCGTGGGTAATTTGGCCCGACGGAGTAACCACGTAAGATGCCTCAGAAGATTACGATGAATCAGTACCCTTTAGGGAGAGTTAACCTCGCACCCTGCCTATGTGCCGGATTAGCAGCCGTTGCCATGTTCACGGGCTGCGGGCGCCAAGCCAATGGGGGCGATCGCTCCCCGCTATCTCAGACGTCATCCCCAAATGCCGTGCCCACTGATGTCACCCACAACCAGGAGCCATCTGTGCCCCAACCGCGCTCTTCCAACGCCTCAAATACAAGCCCAGAAGCCGCCGTTGAGGGGGTCTCCGTGAGCGGGGAGCCGGGCCAATATCAACTTTCCGTTACGGTGCGCAGTAGCGAAACGGGCTGCGATCAATACGCCGACTGGTGGGAAGTGGTTGACGCGTCTGGCCAACTGCTCTACCGGCGTATTTTGGCTCACAGCCACGTGGATGAGCAGCCCTTTACTCGCTCGGGAGGGCCGGTTCCTCTCTCACCAGGGCAGAAGGTCATTGTTCGGGTGCATATGAACCCGTCGGGATACAGCCCGCAGGCCTATCAAGGCCAGGTATCATCCGATGGCTCTGCCCAATTTGAGGCCGTCACTCTGGCGCCAAGCTTTGCAGCAGAGCTAGCGCAGCAGCCTCCGCTGCCGTCGGGGTGTGCATTTTAAAGCCGCTGCGGCTCAATTCGCATAAAAATTCCCTCATCTCGCGATGAAGGAATGCGCCAGCACAAGCGCCGGCAAAAATATTGGGCCTACCGCAACGCCGTCTTACCTCAGCTTCCGACCTGGAATATCCAGGGGGGGTTCACGGCTCACCGATTTGAAGTTTCCGAGTACTAAGCCCGGTATACTGCCATCGGGGCACTCGATCCCCATATTGGCGAAGCATAGATCGTAAAACATTGTTGGCAGTCACCAACGCCGCAGTAGGCATGTTCACATTGTAACGGCACATCGCAGACGATGCACCACAGGGATCGTACGGATACCTACACTAGATTAGGGTACGCTCACAGCCTGACCATTGTGGCGATCGCTCAACGTCATCAAATAGGGTACTGCGCGCGATTGCCACGCTGCGACCGACTGATAGGACGCGGCGGATGAACCAAAGCACTGCTCCAGCATGTCGGTGTGAATCACGCCGGGGTTGAGGGCGACAGCGGCTAACCCCGGCGGCAGCTCTTGCGCTAGCGATCGGGTCAGCCCTTCGATTGCCCACTTGGAAGCGCAGTAGGGCGCGACTTCTGGGGAGGTGGAGCGTCCCCAACCGGAGCTAAAGTTGACGATGATGCCCGAGCCTCGCTCGACTAGGGCAGGCACAAAGTGGCGAATCACGTTGATTGTGCCCTTGACGTTAACGTCGATGACTTGGCTCACGTCCTCCGCAGAAATTTCCCACAGCGGAGCAGGGTCGTTGATCACCCCCGCATTGTTAAGGATAAGGTCAGGGGGCGCAGCGTCGGCCAGCACCTGGGCTGCCCAGGCGGCGACATCCCTATCCTCAGCCACGTCAACCGCAGCGAAGTGGTGGTCTGGGAATTCTTGGCGCAGAGCAGCGATCGCGCCCTCAGAGCGGGCACAGCCCGTGATGCGGTGGCCCGCCTGGGCAAAGCCGCTAACCATAGCGCGCCCTAAGCCTTTGGAGACGCCGGTAATCAGAATGTGTTTGGCGTCCATAGCCGCTAATGCCTGTCTCGCTTGGGTTTCACGTTTGCGGTTTTACCTTCACGCACTCACAGCGGTCCATCTGCGGACGGGTCCATGAGCCGCGTGGGACGAGGCTGCGAGGCCAGTATCCAGCCGGCAATCTCTAGCACCACCCCTAGCAGGGCCGCAATCCAGGGGGACGTTGCCGGTGTCCGAATGGCGATAGATAGGGTGAGATAAAGCAGCGGCACGGCTGTTGTGAGGCCAATGAAGGGCACTGCCCAGCGCGCCCACAGCTCTCCTCGCTTAAAGGGCCTAAATAAAATAATGGCCATGGCGATCGCCGTGGCCAACCAGCCACCTCCGGTAGCTCTCATCAAGCCCAGAATCAAAGCCTGAAACTCGGGAGGAATCTGATCCCAAGACTGCCCCACCGCTAGCGCGTGGTAAGGCATGAACTCGGGGCGAAAGAGGTAGATGAGGCTAAACGACGCCAGCAGCGATAGCGTCGTTAGGTGGCACCAAAATGCCCAGGTCAGTCGCTTAGTCATGGCTTAAGGGTAAGCAGGGCCATAGGATTGGGCCTTGCCGGTTAGGGTTGATCTTTATGGCGCAGGGACTGAAGACGATACAGCGCCTAGCGCCTCTGACAGGGCACGCACAGCCGCCACCATTGCTACGGGGCTATTGAGCTGGCTGATGGCCGACCCCACACCCACCCCGGACGCTCCGGCGGCGATCGCCATAGGAACCGTGACGCTGGAGAGGCCTGATGCGCAGAGCACCGGCACCGGCACCGTCCGAGAGATGGCGTGGGCCGCAGCCAGGGTTGGGGCTGCTTTTTCAATCAGGCCTAAGGTACCCGCATGGACCGGCTGGCTGCTGGTGCCGCCTTCGGTTTGAATGACGTCTGCGCCGGCCTGGACTAGCTGCTCTGCTAGAGCGCACTGCTGGTCAAGGGGCAGGATGTGAGGGACCGTCACCGAAAGCATAATGTCAGGCAGGCGATCGCGCGTCCTCTGGGTAATATTAAGTACTTCTTCCGCCCCAAACTGCTTTCCCTGGGCATAGAAACTGTCAAAGTTGCCAATTTCAATTAAGTCTGCCCCAGCCGCAGCGGCTGCAGTGAAGCGCTCGACTTCGACGGCAGAGACACAAATGGGGAGGCTAGTGAGCTGGCGAACATAGGCGATAAGGTCGATGTCTGCCGCAATATCAACAAAAGTCGCGCCGCCTTGGTCAGCAGCGGTTACGATAGCTGAGACCCGATCAATGTCGCGATTGGCTAGGCCGCTGATCACCTTCAAAGCCTGTCTGTGGCGTAGGCTAGACTCTAGCGCGGGATGGATAGTCATATATTTCGCCAAAAAATTAAGATGTGCGGGCCAGCGGTACCGTCGCCCATATCAGGCCACGCCGCACCCCAAATGCACTGATATCCTATCACCATTAGCGGCAATCCTCTGCGCTCGCATTTGCGCTGGAGATAGGGCCGGTCGTGGCACACATGGGTAGGGCTGAGCTGCCTCTATCTCTGTGGCGGCAAAGAGACAACTTTGAACCAGTATCGACCCAAGCGGTTCAATGTGTTGATCAGCCCTGCAAGGCTAAACGGCTTAACAATAAATGAGTTAACCCCCAGCATGTAAGAGTCCTGTACGTCTGACTGACTGCAAGAAATCGTGAGTATGACCACAGGAATATGTCGGAACTCAGGGCTGCCGCGCAATGCTTTCAGCACATCCCGCCCGTCCATATCTGGCATCTTTAAATCCAGCAGGATTAAGCCAGGATCAGGCGACTGCTGCCGGTCAGCATAGGGAGGCTTGTGGTTGAGATAATCTAGCAGCTCCCTGCCACCATTGACAAAATGAACGGGGTTGGTCAATTCACTCCGGCTGATAGCAGTATCAATCAGCCGGCGATCGGCTTCATCATCTTCAGCCACCAAAATGGGAATCGAACCTTTCGGCTTAGGGCTAACCATCGTACTCAGAGTAAAGTTGCTGCGCTGTGGAAAACCGTCTGCCCCCCTGAAAGAAACTACGCCGCCAGAATCAGTCGGGTGAGGCCTGAGACGACATGGGTGTAAACCGCGAGCAGTGGGGGATGGCCAGAATCATTGATTCGGGCTATGGACAGTATTCAAAACATCAATATGTTTAAAAATGATAAGGTTTTGGAACTTTTTTTATCATTCTCTATTGTTTTAATGTTGAAGGGGAAGACGCCTCTGTCTACAGTGAGAATTGTGTCCTTAAGTAAACGTTACTGCTGCTAAATAGAGGATCTGAACCGGGTCTCCCGTTCGCTTCAAGTCTGCTCGGCTACTGTTGAAGCAGTTGTAGCACCCTCAATCAGGCCTCAATTGAAGTACAATTGAACTAAGTCAAATCCATTTTTAGGAAACGGCATTATTCTCACGGGAAGACACCACTTCCTGACCGAAATGAGTTTTATTAGCAAGAACGCCCCATAGGCGGAAGGATTTCAAACAGATGGTTCGATATACCCTAGCTCAGTGCCCTGACGTGACGCTTCCGGTCAGGGGAAAAGACTCAAAAAAAGCCCGGGACAAGGCGATGGATCAGCTGATTGAGCTGATGGATGATGGTAAACTGCCCATCGACCTCTCTGATGGATTTAGCCCCCAGGAGCTGATTGCCGTGGATGAACAGGACGATGCGATCGCAAGCGCGGCGGCTGGTGAAGAGGAGGCCGTGATTCAAGCGGTACAAACGCTGAACAACCTAGCTAATTTAAAGCTCAAGGCCCAGGAGCTGCGGGACGAGGCGCTGCAGGTCCGGGCTCAGATCAACATCTTATTCTCCGATGAACCCATTCATCCAGACGAAATTGCCCAGCTGAAAGATGGGTTTAAGGCGCTTAAAAACTTTGCCCAGGCCAACTTACGCTACCGTGCTAGTCGAGCCGAGGCAGAGCAGGCGCGAGCGATCCTCGACGCAGCGCTGAAGCCTGCTGAATCATAAACCCCGACTTGCAGCCTCCAATTTATTGCGCCCTTAAACTGAGTTAGAGAAGCCATGCTGCCCTCTGATCTCCTAATCAACCGCCTCTCTGGGGAAAGCCTGGTTCCCAAGCGACTGCCGATCAAATCACCGATTTTAGAAATCGCCCAGGCGGTCATCGACGGCTTCGAGGCCTATCGGGGCAAGCCTCAAGGGGAGCTCAATGACCACCTGCAGGATATGGAAGGTGAGGAGACCGACTACCGGCTCAAGCGCGGGTTTGTCCATCTGCTGCGGGGCCGCTTCAGCACCTTTGAAGTCGTAAGCCCGCTGGAGCCCCAGCTCTTGCGGCAGCAGGTGTTTGCTGCTGCTGCCGAGACGGCTCCCCTACCCTCAGCGGCAGCAGCAACGCTGCAGCGGGTCGCCGACCACCTGACCCAAGATCTCGGGCAAGACGTGCATCCTGAGCAAGTGCGTCAGGGCCTCTACGCCGATCTGAACGAAAATCGCATTTTGACCGAGTTTGAGGCTCCTACCCCTGAGGCGCTGGTACACCTCTACAACCTGTCTCAGGTTCAAGGGATTTTCTACAAGGCGAGCCAGCTCGTGATTACTGCGCACCGCAATGATCCCGGCGAATACAAGCTGCTCTTCCGCTACCTAAAGCTGTTTGGTCTGATGGCCTACATTGAAGGTGACGCTGACCACGGCTTTGTGATCACCATCGACGGCCCCACCAGTTTGTTCAAGCCCAGCACCCGCTATGGTCTCAGCATTGCCAAGCTGATTCCGGCGCTGCTGCACGTCACCAAGTGGAGCCTGGCAGCAGACTTACGGTGGCGGGACAGCTACAGCAACACGACCCGCACCGGACGCTTTACTCTAGACTCCACCTGCGGCCTAGTGAGTCACTATCCCCCCGGTAAGGTCTACGACAGCATGCTGGAAGCCTCGTTTGTCGATCGCTGGCGATCGCTGAAAACCTCCTGGAGGTTGGAGCGGGAAGTGGATCTCATTCCCATTCCTGGCAGCGTCATGATCCCCGACTTTCGCCTCGTTCACCCCGACGGTCGCGAGCGGCTGCTGGAAATTGTGGGCTACTGGCGACCGGAGTATCTGCGTAAAAAGTTTTCTCAGGTGCGCCAGTCAGGACGCGATGATCTGATTTTGGCCATTTCAGAACGCCTAAATCTAGAGAAGGCCGGGGTAAAGCTGAGTCAAGTTACGGTTCCCATCGTTTGGTTTAAGCAAAAGCTCTCAGCTAAGGCTGTGTTAGCCATCCTGGAAGACCTGTAGCTGACAGGCATGAATCAGGCGATCGCAATGCGGTATTGTGAGTAAGACTTTTTAACACCAAGGTGGCACAACCATGGCGACCCAGCGGTCCGACGGGCGGCGTTCCGATCAGCTTCGCCCCGTTTCCTTTGAGCGTCACTTTACCCGGTTCGCACCCGGTTCAGTCTTAGCCCGCTGTGGTAATACTCAGGTGCTGTGCACCGTCAGTACTCAGTCTGGGGTGCCGTCTTTTCTGGAGGGCACAGGGGAAGGCTGGCTGACGGCGGAATACCGCATGCTGCCGGGGGCCACCCCCCAGCGCCAGAGCCGTGAGCTGCTGAAGCTGTCTGGGCGCACCCAGGAAATTCAGCGCCTGATTGGCCGCAGCCTACGCGCTACCCTCGACCGAGCTGCTCTGGGGGAATATACCCTGATTGTGGACGCGGACGTGATTCAGGCCGACGCCGGCACCCGTACCACTGCCATCACTGGTGGATATGTGGCGCTGTGTGACGCCATCGCATACTTGGTTGAAACGGGAAAAATTCCGCGATCGCCCCTGCTGCATCAGGTGGCAGCGGTCTCTGTCGGGCTAATTGAGGGGGAGCCTATGCTCGATCTGAACTATGCCGAGGATGTGGCGGCGGACGTCGATCTTAATGTGGTACTTAACGATGAGCTAGAAATTATCGAAATCCAGGGGACCGCTGAAGCCGGAAGCCTCAAGCGATCGCAGCTCAACGCCATGCTAGATTATGCCGAGATCGGAATCAAAGCCTTGCTAGACGCCCAGCGCAGCGCCCGAGGCGCCTGATGCCGTTACAAACTGGCTAAGATGTCTTCCCAAGACGACAGCGGATGGCCAACGCCTGCCTGCACCGCCACAGTGCGGTTCTGCAGCGCAGGCGTTTCCAGCACCCGGACGCAAAGCTCCGCTGCCAGGGCTGTGGAGAGGGTGCCGCTGGGCTCAGACGAAGTTAGGCTCAGACTAGAGGAGTCAGTGTTGCCGAGGGCTGCAGCCCGAATCACCGTATCGGCAGACCCTAGTGCGAGCGGTGATTCGGTCGAACCCGGCACTAGCCAGACCGCCCGCACTGTTCCGCCATAGGCCACAATTGAGTCAACCGCTAGCTCGAATGGACCCGGCTCAAACGTGGGATTGAGCTCGCCGTTGTACTCGAATTTGCTGAGCATGAGCTGAAATGCCCGCACCGAGTGGCGATTGATGCCATCCGAGTCCTCTAGGGTGCGGGCGCGAAAAACCGGGACCAGCTCATCGAAGGGAATTTTCACCGTCATCCAGCTGTTGGGCACCGTATCAAAGGAGGCGGAGTAGGCCACCCCATCCCAGCGATCGCTGTCCCGCAGCAAAAACTTGTAGCGGTTGCCGTCTCCCCGCACCCGGAGCTGAATGCCCTCGTAGGCCGATAGGTCTAGGGGATCGAGGTTGCGGGTCCGCACTGAGGCAAAGCCCCCAGAATTTTCCGTAGAGACCGTCCCAGAAAAAATCGCTCCTGCCACACCTCTTTCGATGCCGCTCTGACTCACGCCCCCCATCACTACGTCATCCACCGGTCCCCACAGCGCATCGATATCGGTAAGTTGCCGAAAGTCGAATAGCACCCGCTGCTGAGACTGCTGTGCCAGCAAGTCTGAGATTGCTTCTAGTCCCAAGTCTAAGATGCCGTCCGCGGGACATATTCCAATTGCCCCACCCATCGTCAGTCTCACCTCATTGGGAAGCTGGGCGATCGCCTCGGGGATATGATTCGGTGAAATCGGATAAGCCTGATAGCCCTGGTTCGCTAAAGCCTGTTCCAATGGTTCCGCCATTGCGGCTTTAGTTACGGTGAGAATTGTCTGACCTGTCGTCATGGCTTGTATAAAGTCTAGCTGCTGGAGGCTTGTCCGCTCGGGAAGACCCAAAAGCTGCTGCAGCCAACTCGCCCTAACCAGCGGAATTACGCCAAAATAAGATAGCGTCTTAACAAAGCGGCACAGGTCCCATCGGGCAAGCTGACGCATGGCGATTGTGGAAGCTACAGGCCTATTCTAATAGCCGAGCGTCCTTTCGGAACATCATGCCGGAGCACCTCTATCCCGCAACAAATACTACAGGTCTATGCATTCTTTTACGTAGTCCTGGCCAGAAAATAGGGGCAGACTTTTGCAGTAGGTGTACTGTAATGAAAAAGGCGGTAGCTTAGAATCGCTGACGGAATAAGCAGCATAAAGCGCCTGTCTTAAGCGTCATCAATTATTTCGCTAAGCCCACCGTCGGCAGCCTGTTGGGTCTGAGCCTGTAGCAGACCGCACTCAAGCTGTCCTAAAGTAGCTACGAGCTATCGATGTGTGTAGATTTTTCCAGAGGCTAGAGTAATGTCCCTATTTCGCCAATATGTTGCTCCCTTTTTGATCTTCTTAGTGTTTTTGATTGCAATGGTTGCGGTCAGCATCCGCGCGTTTTTGCCTGGAGATATGGCCTCCCCTGCGCCGATTGAATCAGCCGATTTAGTCAGCTTCCGCTCATCAAACTTAGGCTCAGCTGTCCGCTCTGTCCCCCTTTCCCAGTTTCACGTTGGGCAGTTTTACATCGGGCAGTTTTACATCGGGCAGTTCCACATAGACTAGGGGACAATTGAGCCTGTCCGTTCCCGAGGATCCTCTATTGTCTTATACCAGCTGCTGGGGCGACGCTGCTCGCACTGCCCTGCTGCTGAAATTCTTGGGGCAGTCCTATGGGGAATCATCCGTTGATTCACCCGATTCGAGCAGCATCCATCTGGCTGATTTTGTCGATCAGTACCTCGGAGCCGATCACCGAATCTGGTGGGCCAACTGTCAGGGTGAGGCTGACCCAGTGGGTTGCCTCTGGCTAGGCTACTCCACTGATCCTGTTGGAGGCGATCGCCATCCCTATATTTTTCTGCTGTATGTTGTCCCTGAATATCGCCGCCGAGGGGTGGGGACGGCCCTAGTGACCCGCGCTGAGAGCTGGGCCAAGCGTCAGGGCTACCACAAGCTGTCTCTACACGTATTCTGCAGCAGCACGGCAGGCTGTGAGCTCTATCGGCAAATGAACTACCAGCCCCGCTCTATCCTAATGGAGAAAACCCTTTAAATCTGCGATCGCCCCTTGCCAACTTCTCCCCTCAATCGGACACTGGTGGTGAAACCTACAGGCAGCGACGGGGGATTCTCGTGAAACGAGTACTTGGGATTATTCTCGGCGGGGGTGCCGGCACCCGACTCTATCCATTGACAAAGCAGCGGGCAAAGCCAGCCGTACCGCTGGCAGGCAAATATCGTCTGATCGATATCCCGGTTAGCAATTGCATCAATTCTGAAATCAACAAAATTTACGTGTTGACCCAGTTCAACTCAGCTTCGCTCAACCGTCACGTTTCTAGAACCTACGCATTTCCTGGATTCACCGATGGGTTTGTAGAAATCCTAGCTGCCCAGCAAACCCCAGACAACCCGAGCTGGTTCCAGGGCACTGCAGACGCGGTTCGCAAATACCTCTGGCTGATGGAGGCTGCGGATGTGGATGAGTACCTGATTCTCTCAGGCGATCACCTCTATCGTATGGACTACCGAGAGTTTGTGCAGCGCCACCGCGACACCAACGCCGACATTACGATTTCAGTGGTTCCCATCGACGAGAAGCGAGCGTCTAGCTTTGGGCTCATGAACATCGATGAATCAACTGGCCGGGTCACCAACTTCATGGAAAAGCCCAAGGGAGACGCCCTCAAGCAAATGCAGGTGGACACCACCACGCTGGGGCTAACGCCAGAGCAGGCCAAAGAAAAACCCTACATCGCCTCCATGGGCATCTATGTCTTTAAGCGAGAGGTGATGGCCGAGCTGCTACGGAAAAATCTTGAGCAGACCGACTTTGGTAAGGAGATCATTCCGGGGGCGGCCCGAGACCTAAATGTTCAGGCCTTCCTGTTTGACGACTACTGGGAAGACATTGGTACAATTGAGGCCTTCTATGAGTCCAATCTGGCGCTGACAGAGCAGCCCCGCCCGGCCTTCAGCTTCTATGACGAAAACGCCCCGATCTACACCCGCGCACGCTATCTACCGCCCACCAAGCTGCTGGACTGTCAGGTGACCGAATCCATCATTGGTGACGGCTGCGTGCTGAAAAACTGTCAGATTCACCACTCTGTTCTCGGGATTCGAAGCCGTATTTCTGAGGGCTGCATGATTCGCGATACGCTGATCATGGGAGCCGACTACTATGAGCAGTTTGAGGACAGCCAAAAAACTCGGCGCCAGGAGCTTGACAAGATTCCGCTGGGTATTGGGGCCAATACAACAATCCAGAAGGCCATCATTGACAAGAATGCCCGCATTGGACGTGACGTGCAGATTCTCAACAAAGACCGGGTGGAGGAATCCAACAAGGAGGATTTGGGCTTTTATATCCGCACTGGTGTTACCGTGATCCTGAAAAACGCCATCATCCCCGACGGGACGGTGATTTAGGCGATGCGTTCAGCCCTGTCGTAACCTGCCACGGACGGCAGGGCCAGCGCAATCTGTTTTACGAGCCTAGAACCGCTCTATCGGCCATGGGAGTTTCAATAAGTTAGTATTGGGATGGGCGTGCATTCATATAGGTTATGAAGACTATCCAGCTGGCCCGTAGCGTGTCTACAGAGCTGTTCAGGTAGACCCTGAGAGGGGCTGGTTTCGTAGTCTGCAGCGCTAGCGAAGGCGCTGCTCAGTGAGACAGGTTTGCGTACACTCGCTTCACATCAATTTAGACGATGTTAAGTCCTCCCGAGTTGATCCAAGGCCCGCCGAGCGATCGTTGGAGAGACCAGTCATTACAGTCAGCGCTGACGCCGAACTCATCGCTATCTGAACTTTTTTGCTACGACTCAACGCTGTCGACATCCAGACTGACTAAAGAAGCGGTTGAAGCCTTTGAGTCCGATCCGCTCCTGCCCGGCATTCTCCTGATTGATCAAGGCAAGTTTGCCGGCATGCTCTCTCGGCAGCGATTTTTGGAGCAGATGAGTAGGCCCTATAGTCTAGAGCTATTTCCTGAGAGGCCACTAGCTCTGCTTTATGAATTACTCGATGCCGACAACCTGATCTTGAGCCAAGACACTGGTATTGTAGACGCCGTTGGAATTGCATTGAAGCGATCAACGAACTATCGCTATGAGCCTATCGTCGTAGACCGGGATGGGCGCTTTGCGTTACTCGACTTTCATCACCTTTTGATGGCTCAATCTTGGATCCATCAGCTCACAGCTGAGCTTCTAGACCAGCGGACTCAGGACTACCTGGTACAGACGGAAAAAATGGCGAGCTTAGGTCGCATGGTAGCGGGGATTTCCCACGAAATCAAGAATCCGGTGAACTGTATCCATGGAAATCTCGATTTTGTTAGTCAGTACGGTGTAGGGCTTTTGGAGCTGCTTGACCTATACCGAGAGGCACTCGAATCGGGGCCAGCCGCTGTTGATACCACCAAAATTGATCAGGCTGAAGCTGAGCTGGACTTAGATTTCTTAAGGCAGGATTTGCCTGCCCTGATTGGTAGCATGTCCTTCGCGTCTGAGCGGCTCTTCGATATCGTCTCTAGCCTGCGAAACTTTTCTAGATTTGACCGGGAGGACAAGCAGCGCATTGATATTCACAGAATCTTGGACGGTACGTTAATCATTCTCAACAGCCGCATTAACGAGAGAATTAGCGTTATTAAACAGTACGGGGACTTGCCTGACGTCCTATGTTATCCCGGCCAGATTGGGCAGGTATTTATGAATATTATGTCTAATGCTGTTGAGGCGCTGGATGAGCGGATGGCTGCGGCTTTGGATGACGCTAGCGGCTGGCAACCGCAGCTCGCTCTGACAACAGAGGTGATTTATGCGGACACGGCGCGCATCCTGGTTCGCATTACCGACAGCGGTGGCGGGATTTCCCCGGACGTTCAACAGCAGATCTTCAAGGAGTTCTTCACGACAAAATCTATTGATGAAGGAACAGGCTTGGGGCTTGCAATTAGTCACCAAATTGTAAAGCGGCATCACGGCTCTATTGATCTGCGATCGCAGGTTGGCGTCGGAACTGAATTTGACATTACGCTGCCGGTGTCGGCTGATTCTTGAGCTGATTGTCAAATAACGGGGTGGGTTATCGAAAAGCGCCTCACCACTTCTTAAATCAGTCTTTAAGTCTTCCTAGACTAACGGGAGTGGGTCGTGCTTCAGAGAAAAGCTGGGTTGCTACATTGCTATAGCGCGAACTCCGTCTTGTAAAAACCGGCTCCCCCTAGCCCAACGACAAGATGCGTCCCATCTGGGGCAAAGGCGATCGTGTCTCCCCTCAGCATAGGGAGCCCCGTATTGTGCTGCGTCCAAGTCTCTCCCGCATCCTTACTAATCCACACGCCTGTGGCCCACGTCTCGTCGTGGTAAGGATGGTCATTCGTAATCAGCGCCAGATGGTTAGGGTTGTTCGGGTGTACCGCCAAGTCCCCAATTCTGGAAGACACATTTCGATCATCTTGCCACAGACGCTCCCAGGCATTTTGGCTGGCGTCGTATCGCCATATGCCGTAGTCACCCCAGTAGGAGTCATCGCTGGTTGCATAGAGAATATCGGGATCAGAAGGTGAAATATTCAGCTCAATTTTCCTGCCGGCAGCTGGTCCCCCAATGAAGTCGAACGTAGACCCGTCAGTGGTGCGATAAACGCCCTTGTCGGTGCCCACGTAGAAGGCGCTGCCGTTGCGGGGGTCTGCTTCGATATCCCCAATACTGATTTCGCTAGAGCCCAGGGTTAAGCGTGTCCATTCAGGCTGAGTCGTTTGAGTGGCATTCTCGGTGAACCATAGCTGCTCGCCAACTACCTTCCTCAGCCGGTCTGGATTCCTTGGATCGACGTGCAGGTGCTTAGCCTCCGATGGGCTGACGGGTGACTCTAGCAGCGTCCAACTGCGTCCCTCATCGCGGCTGCGAGCAATCAGTTCGGTGTCGTCCCCGTGCTGACCGAAAACGCCAAACATCCAGTCGGGCGTAAAAGCAACGTCGTGCCCACCGCTGTAATTAGGCAATCCCGGATTATCGACCCGCCAGGTCTGCCCGCCATCCCAAGACTGTAAGGCTTTTGCCCCGTCCATACCCTGAACGATTAAATGGTCCGGGTTGTACGGGTTCCACTCAACGTTTCTTGAGACCAAACCGCTAAAGCCGCTCCCCGTCCAGCCATCGCCAGCTTGCTTGGCGTTCAGGTGCGACCAGGTCTCCCCGCCGTTGACGCTACGGTAAACGGCGTTGTCCGTTCCGGCGTACACGGTGTCAGCATCATTGGGGTCCACTTCCACCCACCAGGGATTGATGCCGCCGGGGTAGGCGCGATCGCCCCCCTCAATCTGGGCATTGCTGCTGAAGACCCTGGTCCAGCTTTCCCCCGCGTCTGTGCTTTTGTAAACCCCTGGCTGGTTGAGGTAATCCTTGTTGCCTGCATAAAGCGTCTCGCCGTCAGCGGCCACCTCTATTGACCAAAACTGGTTTCTGCCTGAGGGCAGCCCTTGGTTAACGCCCGTCCAGCTCTCGCCACCGCTTGTGGTTTTGTAGATGCCGCCATCCTGTATCGTCACCCAGGCAATGTCAGCATTGTCTGGATGAACGGTTAGCGAGGTAGCCAAAACCTTGCCATCGCTTTGAGGCAGGCCCTGATTGCTGCGCTGCCAGGTCTGGCCATCGTCGTCGCTACGAAAGAAGCCGTGCTCCCACACAGCACTATAGATCGTTTGATTTGAGGAGCCAGCGTAAGTCACATCCATGACGTTACCGTTTTCCACAACGGTGGAGCGCCGGGACCAGGTTTCGCCGCCGTCTTGGCTGGACCACACTGCCCCGTAGTTGAGGACGCTGCTAGGAGACTTAAGCTGCCTGTGGTCGCCGCCAAAGGCCAGCAGATTGCCGCTGTCGGGATCAAACAGAATCTTTTCGGCAGGGGCAGAATACTTGGAAGACGCTATCTCAGGCAGTCCTTCGCGCTTGACCGTCCAGGTTTTGCCCCCATCAGTGCTCAGGTGCGGCCCGCTGAGGCTACCCGCCCAGACAATATTTTTCTCGGTAGGGTGCCAGGTGAAGTCGGCAATTTCGTAGTTTGCCCAGCCGGAGGTTGCTGACCAATCTTCGCCTTGGTTGGTTGAACGGTGAGTACTCAGGATATCTCCCCCGACTAGCACAACATCAGAGTCGTAGGGGCTGACAGCGATGCTATCGATGCGTCCCCCGGAACCCGGTTCATTAAGCGGGAGCCACTGGTCTGCGGCTGTGGGCGCATCTGGCTCAGCAGTAGACGAGTCTGCAATTGAAAACTGGCGTGAAACGGTGCCCAGTAGCTCTCCTTGCCGATTGTTCTCTGAGTAAACTTGGAGCGTGATGATATTCACGTCGTTAAAAGCAATTTCTTCTCCATGCAAATCGCCCTTAGCATCGCCAAATATTGCGTAGGGTTCTATATTTTCGGTCTTGGTTATCTGACCCTCGTTTAGATTCAGCAAGATGCTCTCTGCTTGTTTTGATAGAGAACTTTCTCCTAGTACAGAAGCCACGATGGTTACGTTCTTACCTTGAAGCGCGTCTGCCGAAATTTTGTCACCATCTTTAATTTCTTGAATCAGTGTATCAGTGCTAGCCTCATAGAGGCCGATAGTGAGATCAATTTGCGACGGTGCTGAATCAACTGTGACGGAATCAACTACGGTATTTGACTCTGGGCTAGAGATCTGGACGGACACAAATGAGCGATCGCTTAGGTCTTCAATGTTGACGCCCTTCAACCGAGCTATCCGCTCACCTGAGCTTTTATCTTTGATGATTGCATCGCTTGAGGCTTGAGCAAACTCAATCTGTGCAAAGGTCAAATCATCAGCAAGGGCAAGTCGGTCTACCTCCACCTGAAAGTCAATAATCTTGTCGATACTGCCATTACGGGCCAGCACAAATACATCTTGCCCAGTCTTGCCAGAGATATCGCCAATGAGGCGATCGCTACCAAGTCCGCCCCAGAGCACATCATTACCCTCATTGCCTCGAATAACGTCTTTACCGTCATCACCAAAGAGAATATCGTTCCCTAGTTTTCCAGAAATGCGATCGCTCCCACCGCCCCCAAAGATGGCGTCATTGCTGACATCTACAACGGGGTTGGAACTATCATCGCCATATATTTGATCGTCTCCGGAACTGCCGTAGATTAGATCGTCTAGGCTGAAGCTGCTGGGCAGCAGCGCGCTTTCATGATTGACCCTTTGAGTGACTTCAGCAACAAGATTAGGAAGTCCTGCTGAGACGATCTTGTCTAAGTTGGCCAATGTATTAGCTATGGTTAACTCAGAAAATTGAGGTTCCATAGTGATTTCTCCTTAAAAGAGCAGCTTTGATAAGAACAGCAGCTTGCTGTTCTGGTTAAGTTGAATTTAAGAGCTGTAGGGCTTAATTCTTGGCGAATTTTATCGAAAACTAGTGCTTAGGCTGAAGAGCTGGGCTAAAGATCTACAAGAATTTAGACATCACAAAGCCATGACGACTTATCTATAATTCAAATATCTATGTCCTAGCTTCATCGTCCATTTCATAAGAGCGTTTCTTTTATTTTTTTGTTCCGCGCTACGCCAGCAGCGCCATGCTTGCCGTCATCAACAGCACCCCCGTGCCTGCACCGGAGCCAAAGTCTCCTGAATTGACCCCAGACCAGCGACATCGTCAGTACCAGATTCATCGCACCAACCATCGACGCCGGAGCTGCACTAATTTTCTGAATGCCTAGGTTGTTCCCCACATTCCGCACTTTAGATCGGCACATGAGGAATAAGGCGGTAGTTCAGCAGAGCAAGTAGTAGGACTGAGAGGCAGAGCCGAGGAAACGCAGAATGAGCCTGTGATTGCCATTGAGACCCACCACCTGCTTTTGCCCAGCCATTGTCACCAGATGAATGGCCATAAAGGACTGAAATATCCAGCGCAGGGTAGGGGTTTGGGTAGGCTTGCCAAGCTGATTTGGCACGGCTTGTCCTGCGGCTTCAAGACCTCGCCTGAGCTGCCTTTGGCCGAGGTTGTATACCAAAAGGCAAAGGCCCATGACCATCGCCAGGGCCATGATGCGCTCTGGGGAGTGGAGGAAGACGCTAGCGGTGAAGAATAGCGGGTCTTTCAAGAAGCGAAAGCCCCGCTCTGTGCCCTGCTGCGCTTTGTAGTGCTGGAGAATGTCGTCAGCGGTGAGCGGCATTGGTGTGGCAGGCTCATCCTTACTTAGGGAATTTGCCTCAAACTCACTGGAGGCCAAAGCATTGGTTGCCAAGATGAATCGACCACTGCGGCGGCGTAAGCGAGCAAGTTCCTCAGCTTTCGGCTCAATGTCTGCTTCGATGAGGTAGCGCATAGCGCTCGGGAGCGCATCTTTGGCGGGACGCCCCGGCTGCTGGTAGTAGGGACGTTCAGCAATCGTGACACTGGCCAGCCGGTGGAGCTTGAGCGTTACGTCAAGCTGGTGTGCTGCCTGCTGAGCATCGGCAGCGCAGGCAAACGATTGACGCTTTAGCTTGTCTAGCTGCCGCCTAGCTTGCTCACCTGCACTCGCAAGCCGCTTGCCCTGCTGCTGCAAATCCGAGGCTTTTCTATCGGCAGATTCGACGACTAGCCATCGCTGCCGGACCCCGCCATACTGGCTACAAACCTGGGCGATGCGGTAGCCTTCGAGCGTTGAGGCAACAAAGGCGCTCTCATCAATCGCATCAAGCAACGCATTGGCTTCCCCTACGGTCAACGGCACTCTTGATATCCACACAAGTCCATCCATCTGGGCAAGATTGTCGGCGCTGTAGAGCGCAGAATCTGCCACCTGCACCCCCTCCATGTCCCACTGCTGCTGGAACTGCTGCATGATACAGGCAAAGCTCGCTTTGTCTGACTGATTCCCGTCCCCAAGGCTGATGAACGCTGGAATATCCCCATCCCCCCAGCACACCAAGTTGAGGACAAACTGCTTGAGGTCAGGCCGGTGGTCTCTCGAATAGCCATGAGTGATTGCTATCGGCACTGTCCCGTCATCTGTGGCAGCACCACCTGTGTCAAGGTATGCCCCTTGGACGCTCATTGACGTTGCATCTAAGTGGGCGCTGCCCTCGGCTACCCCATACCGGCGGGCTGCTCTCATGCAGATCGCCATGAATACTGCCGTCACCCCCACCAGGTACAGCTGGTCCAACACCCGCCCGATGCGGTCATCGTTGAGATGCTTTGGCAAAACTCCCCGCCCCAGTAGGTGCTCAGTCGGTTTGCCCACAAAGAATTGCCCGAATAGGTACAAAGGCGCTGAGACAAAGCCCAGTCCGTTAAGGATCATTGCTTTCACCACCACCCCGGCACTCACCTGCTCTCGCGGGTCTTCTCCCACCAGCTCATTGACCACCTCAACTAGCCCGATATCATCCACGATTCCCGCTATGATGCCCAGGTGGTCTAGGTTTTGGATGCTTAGATTCTCTTGAATGACATATGCCCTAACCCTGCAGTGCACTCATCTTCCGCCATTATTCCAGTTGTGACAATTCAAAGGGCGGAATGTGGGTT
>JBHJHJ010000093.1:0-4824 GCA_050330955.1 Elainellaceae cyanobacterium
CCGCCCTGAATTCCTCAACCGGATTGACGAAATTATCGTCTTCCGCCAGCTGACTAAGGACGAGGTGAAGGAGATCTCTGACATTCTCTTGAGGGAGGTCTTCGGCCGCCTATCCGAACAGGGCATCGAACTGCAGGTCACTGAGCGATTTAAGGATCGCCTGGTGGAGGAAGGCTACAACCCCAGCTATGGGGCTCGCCCACTGCGCCGCGCCATTATGCGTCTGCTGGAGGATTCCCTGGCGGAGGAAATTCTGTCAGGCCGCGTCGGCGAAGGCGATACTGCAGTCGTTGACGTCGATGAAGACGGCAAGGTGGTGATTCAGCCTGGAGAGGAGCGCGAGCTGCTTCCCCAAGGGGCTGAGTAGAGCCGACTTTTGCTTGAGCTAGTCCAGCATTACTTATGATGAAGAGCGAGAGATTTCCTGATCTCTCGCTCTTTTTTGTTGAGGAGCGGAGTATGACCACAAAAGCCATTGTCATCGGACTGACTGGCCTACTGCTTACCTTGGCAGCGATCGCCCTGACGCGCCCCTTTGTCATCGCAGAAATTCCGCAGCGCCTGACAGCTCTCCGCATATCACAGCGCCGATCGGCTCCCAGGCATTCTCTGAGTGCAGCAGAGGTTGCCCAGTGGCGCGATCGCTGGATTGTGTCAGCGGACGTCGCCGTACAGTTCATCAGGGATACCGACGCTGTGGTCCTTGACCCCCGCACGGTCGCCGCCACCCGGTTGACTCGCGCTGTGCCGATTACCTGGCCTGCTTTTACCCAATCCGCCACGAATCGCGGCATCTTGCTAGACGACGATCGCGCCCTGGCCCGTAAGCTAGAGGCCCTAGGCGTGTCTAGCGACGCGCCCGTTTTGGTGGCAGGGGACCCGCTCGCCTGGGGAGAAGATGGCCGTATTGTTTGGATGCTGCGTACTCTGGGCCATCCGGCGGCGGCGATGGTGGACGGCGGGCATGGTGCCTTAGCAACTGCCCTAGAGCAGCAAAGCGTGGATGTAGTGCCGCCCTCCCCTGGTAGCTTCGGGGTTAATCGCAATACTACCTGGTCAATCGATCGCGATCGCCTGCGCGAGGCCCTAAACTCAGGGCAAGTCGCAGTCATCGACAGCCGCTCAGCCGCCGAATACAGCGGCGAGACCCCCCACGGGGAAGTGCGGGGTGGCCACGTCCCCGGCGCGGTACACCTTCACTTCAAGTCGCTGATGGACGACACCGGGCACCTGCTGCCCCGCCCTGAACTGCTGGCGCGGCTGGCTGAGGCCGGCATCACCCAGGACAAAACCGTCGTCACCTACTGCACGGGCGGCGTCCGTTCCGCCTGGCTGGCGGTAGTGCTTACAGACCTGGGCTTCGACGTTAAGAATTACCCCGGCTCCATGTGGGAGTGGGCCGCCTCACCGAGCGATCGCTATCCCCTCGTGAGCCCTTAGCACTTACGATAGGCAGGTGTGGCCACAAACCTATGTCCCATGAAAGATTTTTTCCGCAGCCTGGCTGACCCCAAACTTGCGCCATCGGCGATTAGGGTAGCGATCGTCGTGGGTTCACTGTTACTGACCATCAACCACGGCGCTGCGCTAATCAATGGAAAAATGACGCGATCGCGGTGGCTATCGGCAGGGCTGACGTACCTTGTGCCATACATGGTGAATATCCACGGTCAGCACACCAGCCGACAGCGGCAGAACTCGCCCAGCTGATTCGAGGGCAGGGGATTGGGACATGGCAGTGCCGTGTCCCAACAAAATGCATACCCAAAAAACAAAGCCTTTTCTAAGGCAGCGTTTGAACTTCGAGATCGGAGACGTCAGCCTGGGTCCGAACAATGTGAGCCCCCAAACGACGCAGCTTGCCTTCAAGGTCTTCATAGCCTCGATCCAGGTGGTGAAGTCCCTGAACTAAGGTTGTGCCTTCTGCCGCTAGGCCCGCCAGCACCAGCGCCGCCGACGCCCTGAGATCAGTCGCCATTACCTGGGCTCCTGACAGCAGCGGCACGCCGCAGACAACTGCGATATTTCCCTTTACCCGAATATCTGCCCCCATGCGGTTGAGTTCAGCCACGTGACGTAGTCGGTTCTCAAACACCGTTTCCGTGACGACGGAGTTGCCTTCGCTCAGGGCCAGCAGCACCATAAACTGCGCCTGCATGTCGGTGGGAAATCCCGGAAACGGAAGGGTCTCAATATCCGTAGCCCGGTACGTCGTCGCAGGTAGGATTCGCAACTGATGGGTGCCCTCCATCTGCACATCGGCCCCAATGGCCCGCAGTTTGGCGATCGCCGCTGATAAATGCTCAGGAACGACAGGAGATAGCGTAATGTCGGAGCGAGTTACCGCGCCAGCCACCAAAAACGTACCGGCTTCAATTCGGTCAGGAATGATGCTGTAGTCCACCGAATGTAAATCTGGAACACCAGAAATCATGATGGTTTTTGTGCCAGCCCCGCGAATCCGTGCCCCCATAGCCCGGCAAAAATTGGCCAGGTCCATCACCTCGGGCTCTTGAGCCGCATTTTCGATGATGGTCTCGCCGTCGGCCAGCGTGGCAGCCATCATCAGAGTTTCAGTGGCGCCAACGCTGGGAAAATCCAGGTAGATGCGCGCTCCGGTTAAGCGCTTAGAGGGGCCTGGCACGTAGGCATTCACAGTGCCGTGGTCAATGTAAACCTCTGCCCCAAGGGCTCTTAGGCCCTTAACGTGGAGGTCGACTGGGCGAGCGCCAATGGCGCAGCCCCCGGGCAGTGGAACCCGGGCGATGCCCAGTCTAGCCAGCATTGGTCCAATGATAAAAAAGCTGGCGCGCAACTGGCTGACCAGCTCATAGGGGGCTCGGGTCGGACCGATATGGGCTGCGTTGATGTCGAGGCAGTCACCGCTGTGGGTGACTTCGACGCCCACAGCCTTGAGAATATCCGCCATGCGCGAAACATCCTGCAGGTTGGGCACGTTGCGGAGGCGGCTATCTTTCGCGCAGAGCAGCGTTGCAGCCATGAGCACGAGCGCTGAATTTTTCGCTCCGCTAATTGTGACTTGCCCAGAGAGAGCGCGTCCACCCTGTATTTCGAGGACAGCCTGATGGTCCTGAGAGAGAGTCGACTGGGCCGGGGGTTGAGTCAAGGATTTAATGGGTCTGTCCTCCGAATAAGACGAGTTGGAACACAAATTATGCAGTCAGAATTACGCGGTGAGAGGCGTGCAGCGGAGCGATGTTAAGTGGTTACAGCGTATTCACTCAATTTCACATGTAAAGATTCTACACGGTCCGTCAAGCGATCCACTGCTCTACAGAATAATGGCCGGTAGCCATCAGATCTACTGAACCTGGGTTCCATTCCCAGCCGTTTGAGGATGAGGCCAGACCGACAGACGAGTATTAATCGCTTGAAAGGAGTTGACTTGTCAGTAGATATGGGTAATGATAAAAAGCCTTGGCTAAAACACTGAGCTAAGGCATAACTCAGCTAAACTCTATTTAGCTGGGGTCTCTTGTTCTTCAAGGCTAGTCAAGACAAATCGATGCACCTGCGGAACTGGCGGAATTGGTAGACGCGCTAGATTCAGGTTCTAGTGTCCGATAAGGACTTCCGGGTTCAAGTCCCGGGTTCCGCATGAAGCCTGACACGAATATTCCTGTCACAATCCAATCACCATAGCCTCACTTTCGCAAGCTGTGGTTTGTGGCGATCGCTTCTTCGCATACGGCCACGTCAGCGCGCGGCTTGTCAGCATGCTCAGCAGTCTACAAAACCCACTTGTCAAGCAGCTTCGCAAGCTGCACCGTGCCAAAGAGCGCGACAAACAAAACTGCTTTCTTATCGAAGGGACCCATCTGCTTGACGAGGCCTGTCGCGTGGGCTGGCCTCTCCTTGTGGTGTGCCACACCACAGATTGGCAGCGCAGCTATCCCCGGCTGTGGGAACAGGCCATCCAGCAAGCTCAGCGGGTTGAGCTGGTGAGTACGGATGTCATAGAGGCGATCGCCACCACCGCCCATCCCGACGGCGTTGTGGCCTCCGCGGGGCGGCGGGACCAAACCCAAGTCAATCAAGTCAATGGGCCACCGTCCCTAGGCCTGGCCGTCGAAATGCTGCAGGACCCCGGAAATTTAGGCACGATTATTCGCACCGCCGCCGCCGCTGCCGTTGATCGCGTTTGGCTGAGCGAAGACAGCGTTGACCTGGAGCACCCAAAAGTGCTTCGCGCTTCTGCAGGGCAGTGGTTCCGCTTGCCGATGGAGCGGCGGAGAACTTGGTACGAAGATCTGGAGCGGCTGCGTGGCCAAGTTCAGATCGTCGCAACCTGCCCCAACGCAGCGGTGAGCTATTGGGATATTGACTTGACCCAGCCGACCCTCATCCTGGTGGGCAATGAGGGAGCTGGCTTATCTGCCAAAGCAATAGACCTTGCCAATACGCAGGTGAGCATCCCTGCTGCCGCCAATGTGGAGTCCTTGAACGCTGCGATCGCTACAGCGCTGATACTCTACGAGGCGGTTCGTCAGCGAAAATTACTTGCTGGGGAATACATCGAGGGAATATTTTAAGCAATTTGTCAATATATTCCCGAATATGGGATACAGTAGGCGGTAGCCGTAGGTTTGGGCGATCGTCTACTGTTTTGGCACAGGCGCACCTCGCTCAACAGGCCTAGCTGAGTTGAAATTTAGCACCCATGACTTCTCGTCGCTCCGTCCCTAGCTCGCATCGGTCTCACCAGTCGTTTTACAACTGCAATGCCTTGGTTCGGCGCTGCTTGACGGTAGCGCTGGCGGCTGCGGGCGGAATCATCGTGCTGGCCAATAGTGCGATCGCCCA
>JBHJHJ010000094.1:0-3993 GCA_050330955.1 Elainellaceae cyanobacterium
GCCGTTGGCCGATACCATTCCCTGACTGAAGTTGAGGTCAGCGGCAGCGATCAGTGGTTGCTGACCGCCGACAACCGAGGCTTTATTACGGTGTGGGATGGTCAGGCGTTGATGCAGTGTGTCCGGGATGCCGCGCAGCCATTGGTGTCGAGGGCCGATGTTGACGCTGCGGCTGATGCGACCTCTGACAGCGCAGCCTCCACTGTCCTCGATGAGACCACTCCGCTGCCCTGCTCCCTGAGCTCTATTCAACGGGATCAGTGGCAGGCCACCGAAGATGGCGCTGCTGTACGCGCCATGTCTCTTCTGACTGACGGCTGCTACGTGGCGACTGCCGCCGCCGATGGGGCGATCGCCCTCTGGCCCCTTGACCCAAGCACCGGAATGCGGAGGGCAGAGCCATCGGTCATCCATCGATTTGAGGATCACCTGCCCTACGCCATCGACCTCAAGCAAGAAGACGACCGTTTGCTGATTGCGGCTGATGGTCCCAATAACCGGGTTTGGCTCCGCGACGTTGCCATTGATGCGCAAACCCGCTGCGCTTCTCCTCTCTAATCCACCAATACGACCAACTCTGACCTATGAGCGTCAACAGCCCCCAGCGCTACCTCGTCCTAGACGTCCAGGGAAGCAACACCGCCATTAAACCGGGAGAAACGACGGTGGTGGAGCGGGAGTTAATCCTCCACAACCGCAGCGCTCAGACCGTCCACGTGGATTTGTGGGTCGATCCCAATGACGCTAAAGCCCTACCCCTGCGGCAGTGGTGCCAATTCAGCAACCCCAACCCCACCGTTGAGCCGGGGGGCGAGCAGCGGGTCCAGCTCCGGTTTGAGATTCCCACCCAGGCGGAACCAGGGTTTTACAGCTACGATGTCTGCGCCCAGACCCCAGAACTGCAGGGGGATATCGAGCGGCGATCGCAGCAGTTGGAGGTGCTCACCTCTGACCAGGCCATTACCCTGCGCAACGAGCCCGCCTTTTTCCTCACCCCCCCCACCAGCTCCGAGCAGCCCTACCGCTTACAGGCCGGCAGCACCTTTACCATTCGCATCACAGTGGAAAACCGCTCCAAGCGGGTAGACCGGCTGTTCCTCACCTGCCCAGAACTGCCCGAGGATTGGTTCGAGGTGGCCTATCCTGAGGCGGAAACCGACACCCCCGGTCGGGTGGTGCAAACCGATGGCCTGCAGCTTAACCCCGACGCCACGGGCATCATCACCCTACAGCTCCATCCCCCAGGCCTTACCCCCGCCGGCCATTACTCCACTACGCTGCGGCTCGCCTCGGCCAACCAGGCCAACCTGGTGCTGCTGGATATTCTCTACTTCACCATTGGCATCAACGACCAGCTCAAGCTGGCCCTCAGCCCCCAAGTCGGGCACGTTCCGGGAGCAGATTCTGAGTTCGCGGTCCTAGTGCAAAACCTGGGGAATGTGGGTCGGGACGTCATGGCGATCGCCTACGACAGCGATCGCCTCTTCCGCTATATCATCTCCCCCAATCCCATTAGTCTAGCTCCTGGGGCGACGGCTCAGGTGCTAGTCCAGCCGGCGGCGCGTAAGTGGTGGCGGCGGCAGTGGAAAAAGCGGCAGGAAGTTGCCTTCACGGTTGAGGTAGACAACTTCTCTAGGGACCGAGGGGCCAGGGATGGGGCCATCAGGGATGGGGCAGAGCCAACGACAGCAAGTGCGTTGGTTCAACGGGACACAGCGGCAGTCACCGCCCCGCCGTTGAAGCTACCTAATCCCCTAGAGGGCAAGATTGTTTGGGAATCGCGGCCAAGCTGGCTGCGATGGCTGCTGATTGGGCTGCTGGCTACCGGACTGCTGGCTGGGGCAATCCTGCTGGCCTACTGGCTGGTGCGAAAGCTCGTGGTGGAGCCTAGTCTGGAACCCAGGATTTTAGCCTTTTCTACTCCCAGTGAGTCTTACGTGGCCGACGAAGCCAGCCCCATCCAGCTTGATTGGGAAGTGAGCAATGCAGACTGGAAGGATAGCCCTATAGAGCAGGAGGGTAGCCCAGAGGAGCGGCTCAGCGGCGCGACGCTTACCTTCTTCTCCCGCGAGACAAAAGCGGAACTGCCGCTGCAGCTGACCCCAGCCTGGTTTATGGCGCAAGAGGAATGCAGCCGGGAAACCCGCCCGGTGCGCCCGGTGATGCGGTTACTATACGGCCTTTACGGTAAGGCAACGGAAACGACGGTGCTGGTTTGCCAAGGTGTTCAGATTCAGCCGCCCGAGCAAACCGTGCCAGAGGCAGACGGGTTTGCCTTTACCGTCGGAGCCTATGACGTTACCCTGGCGCTGCTGACGCCCAAAGCTTCCCCATCGGAGAAAATTGACGAAGCTGGGACAGCATCAGAATCAGAAAACCTGAAGCAGTCCGACACCCGCACCCTGCGCAGCATCCAGCTTACCCCTGCCCCTCCGCCAGAAATTTTATACTTCTACTCCAAGGCGCAGACCTACCGTGAGGGGGCGATCGCGCCCGAGGGCAGCGGGCCTGACGCAGACGGTCCTGAGACAGCATCCAGCGCCAGGCCCTCAGACCCACCAGACAAATACCCCGCTGCCCCGGTCACCCTCACCTGGATCATCGATCGCCCCAGGGAAATTGAGGCACTAGAGTTGAGCGCGATCGCTGTCACTTCTGATGGCACCGTCGAGAGCGATCGCGTTTCCTACGAAATTCCCGAAGGGTCCTCAGACAACATTCCCCTCGGGTTAGAAGCGCAATGCCGTCCAGATGACGGCAAACTGATTTGCGAAGACGTGCCTGTCCCCGCTGCCGAAACGGCTGGCGAATATACCTTCACCTTGACCGTAGTCATGCCGGACCCGCCGGAGCGTGACGATATTTCCCAAGAGGCAGAGCCCGTCACCGTCCTACCTCCATTGCCCAAGATCCTGGAGTTCACCCTAAACGGCAAGCCCGCCGCCGACCATCCCCAGCAGGTTTACCTTGTCAATCCCGACCGCGGTAGCGTGGACGTGACGCTAGCCTGGGCTGTGGCCGAGCCCGAGCGAATGCAGGTGGAGCTGCTGCCGGCACCGGGCCTTGTAGACTCCAGCACAACACAGATGCCCTTCAGCCTCAGCCCAACACCAGGAAACACTAACCTCACGCTCCAGGTGACGAATGCCGTTGGCGAAGTAGCGAGTCGCTCGGTGACTATTGCAACCGCAGCGCCCCGCCGGACAACTCAACCCGTTCTTCCTGTCCCCACAGCACCCCCCAGCGGTATTCCGCAACCCCCACCCCCTAATGTTCTGCCCCGCAGCGAGTTAGAGCCGATCCAAGTTCCACCAAGTGGTAACTGAGTGGAAGGCTAGTACGCTGAAGATGTGGTCAAACGGGTAATGATGGCTATGAGCAAATTACTTGGAGGTATTGTTCAGGGAGACTAACCCATGGTTGAGGCCTGCGGAGAGATTCGCAAATTTGAAGAAAATGCGCCGGCAGCATAGGGCTTTGCGGGATTGCTGAAGGCGGTGCCTCGAAGCAGCACTGCGGTTGTCAATGGGCTGTCCCGACAGTTGATCTGCCAGATCAACATAATTACCCCTAATGCTCTGGTCAGCTTTAACGATCTCGACGTTGAGCTAGGAAATGCGGCATACCCTTTTGTTCCTCTGCAGGCTAAGGAGGGTCTACGCAAAGCGATCGCGGCCCAAGGCACGAACAGCCTCGTAAAGGCGTGGCACAGACGGCACATACTCAAGCGCTTCTAGAGTGCATCGCGTTCCCTTCATACAGCGGAATTTCAGCACCTCAATAAGCCAAATGAGGGTGAACAGCACGGCTATTTCATTCTGAAACTTGCTTAAGGTCGGCTATGACACTTGAAACCCACATTCCGCCCTTTGAATTGTCACAACTGGAATAATGGCGGAAGATGAGTGCACTGCAGGGTTAGGGCATATGTCATTCAAGAGAATCTAAGCATCCAAAACCTAGACCACCTGGGCATCATAGCGGGAATCGTGG
>JBHJHJ010000095.1:0-25394 GCA_050330955.1 Elainellaceae cyanobacterium
GGCGCGGCGGTTGATGTCTAGGGGCTGCTCGTCTTTTTTGTTGCCGATGATGATGACGGGGGACTCTGCGCCGAAGCTTTGGATTAATTTAAGCCAGTATTCCAGGCGGTTTTCTTCTTCGCTGGTGCGGCAGTTGCACACCAGCAGGTAGACGCTGCGCTTGGTGAGGAAGAACTGGTGGGTGGCGTGGTAGATTTCTTGACCGCCGAAGTCCCAGACGTTGAGGCGGACGTCTTTGCTGTTGACGTGAATACCCCAGGTGCGGACGCTGAGGCCGTCGGTTTGGTCTTGGTTGGGGTTGAAGTGGTTGTCGAGCAGGCGGTTGATCAGGGAGGTTTTGCCGACGCTGCCTTGGCCGACGAGGAGGAGTTTGGCTTCGTTGAGGGGGCGGACTTTGCCGCTACGGAGTTGGTGGAGGTAGTTGAAGATACTTTCAACGGAGCCTGGAGGTTCGTGGTGTTGAGGTGGTCCGAGAATTTCCGGAGAGATTGGCAGAGGATTTTCTCGTAGATCGAGTGCCCGTAGGTCAGGCATCTCTTTTAGAAAGTCCGGTACTTGAGAAATTTTATTTCCTGTGAAATAGAGTTCTTTAAGTTGAGATAGCTGACCTACAGCTTCCGATATCTCGCTAATTTGGTTATTCGAGAGAATAAGACGCTTTAGTTGTGACAGTTGTCCGATGTAGACTGGCACCTCGCTGATCTGATTACTCCTGACATCGAGCGACTCTAGTTGAGATAATTGTCCAATAATACTTGGTATCTCGCTAATCTTATTATCCCAAAGATAAAGCTCTTTGAGTTGGGATAGCTGTCCTACAATTTCCGATATCTCGCTAATTTGGTTATTCGAGAGAACAAGACGTTCTAGCTGAGATAATCGTCCTATAACAAGTGGCACTCCACCAATCTCATTATTTCTAAGGTCAAGAAACTTTAAATTAGTGAGAAGGCTAAGAAACTCTGGTATCTCACTGATTTGATTACCATCAAGGTCAAGCTCTTTAAGCTGAGACAATTGCCCAATGACTTCCGGTATTTCACCAAGTCGATTCCTCCATATCCTAAGCGATTCTAACTGAGATAGCTGACATACAACTTCTGGTATCTCGCTAATTTGGTTATTCGAGATACTAAGCTCTTTAAGTAGAGACAGTTGTCCTATAACTTCCGGTATCTTACCAATTTGATTATTGTCAAGGTCAAGTTCCTCAAGCTGCACTAGCTGCCCGATAACTTCTGGTATCTCGCTGATCTGATTTCTCCAGAGATTGAGGGTTTTGAGCTGGGTGAGCTGGCCAATGGCCTTCGGTATCTCACTAATCTGATTGTTACTGAGATCGAGGGTCTGGAGCTGAGTGAGCTGGGCGATGACTGCCGGTATCTCGCTAATCTTATTGCTCGTGAGATTGAGGGTTTTGAGCTGAGTGAGCTGGGCGATGACTGCCGGTATCTCGGTGATCTGATTGTGACTAAGATCGAGTTCTTTGAGCTGAGCGAGCTGGCCGATGACCTCAGGTGTCTCAGATAATCCTGAGCGCATGGAAATCAGCTCTTTCAGGTTGGTCAGCTCAGATAACCAAGTTGGAAATTCCGCTAAAAAAATTCCGCTTAAATACAGCTTCTTGAGATTTATTAGCTTAGCTAGACAAGGAGGTAGCACCTTGATAGCATTGCCTGAAACAATTGGGAACCGTTGGTCATCTATCCATTCCCAACCTTTTATACCCTCGGGTCCTTCTTGTTCTTTCTCCCACTTCCCCAAAATCTGCGACTCAAGCTGCGTCAACTCCCCCACCTCAGCCGGCACCTCCGTCAACCCCAGCCCAGACAAATCCAGCTCTGTCCAGCCCTCAGCCGCCGCCTGCTCAATCAGTTGCATCGCTCTCTCGGCTGTCATCGGGTCCACTCGCCTTAAATTGCCGAGTAAATTATATCCAGCGGGGCTGAGGGCGTCACTGTTTAAGGGATTCTTTGACCTGTGGATTGGGACATGGCAGTGCCATGTCCCTACCGTGATTGGGGCGATCGCATCGTAAATTCAGACATTGAATTCCGCATCAAACCCTCAAATTCGTCTCCCAAATTTCACCCCACCGTGGGGACATGGCACCGCCATGTCCAACCAAAACCCATACACCGCCTCCATTAGCGCGATCGCCCCCCGTCCCTCGACCGCTCAGGTGTCACCCCTGGCCCCCAAGATGTCATCGCCGACACCTGAAGTCTCACCGCCGACACCTGAAGTCTCACGCATGGCACCTGAAACGTCATCGCCGACACCTGAAGTCTCGCGGGAGAGACAAAAAGTCACGACACAGTCAACAGAAGAGTCAACGATGCCAACTGAAGTCTCGCAGCCGACACTTGAAGTCTCGCAGCCGACACATAAAGTCTCTCAGCCGACACTTGAAGTCTCACAGCTGACACCTAATGTGTCTCGCATGACACCTGATGTCTCTCCGCCGACACCTGAAGTCTCGCGAGCGGCACCCAATATCTCGCCGCTGACATCTCAAGTGTCAAAATCGGGGAATAAGACTCTCCATCGCCCGTATCGCGCCAAGATATGGCCATCGCCACAAAGCTTTGTGCGCAATGGCGCGCCCTTTGGCTCCAGGATTCACCAGTTCAGCACCAAAACTCTCCGAAGCAAAGTGGCCAACGCTATAAAAATTAGTCTTGCCCTCTAACCGCGAATCGTGTAGAGTCTACGCTTGAGAGCTGCCCTCCGCAGCTTGGCTCCCAAGAATTTGGCCTAAAACGGGAGCGATCGCCGATGACAGCGACGATTGCCCCCTGACCCCCTAAGCAGACGAGACCTGCTTCGGCGGCTATCGGTTAGCATAGCGACTCCGGCAGCCATCCCGAAACCAGTAACGCTCAAGGGATGGCTGAATTCTTGGCTTCCTTAACCCATATCCAAAAGAGGAAACCAAGAATGACAACCCAATATCGCCCGCCCGCTCACCCCGCTGGTGAAGCGGCACAGAGTCTAGCGCCCAAAAATAAAGCGCCCAAAAATAAAGCGCCTAAAAATAAAGCGCCCAAACATAAAGCGCCACAAACGGCCCCCATCCCGTGTAGGCAGGTTTCGCGAGAAGAGCTGCCCTCATCACCGAAACCTATCAACCAAACCTGCCCCGACATCGCTTCACCCACAACCAACCCTAGCCTCAACCTCATCACCCCAAACGACGAGGCCAACTACGACTACGTCCACCACATCCTCATCGGCTCCCCCCAAGGCGTCACCGACGCCATTAACCGCCTCCACCTCGGCCACCGCATAGAGCGCCACCGCTGGACCCCGCTCATTGCCGTGCGCGAAGCCGGCATCCACATCACCCCCGCACAAGGCCAAGTGATCAGCTACCTCATCCAGCAGCGGTATGTTGAGCCGACATAGCCCAGCGCGGCCCTACCCGCCAGATTTTCCTGCCCGCAGAACTGCCCTAAGTAAATGGAGGCAGCGCACATAGCAAATGTCCTGATGCATTAGGACATTTGCGCGCCCAGTGGCTACGGTAGGTTAAGGCTTCTAGCCGATCTCGTTGTCCTAACCCACTGGGCCAGTGCAATAGTTTGGCGGGAAAATCTGGCAGAATTCAAGGGTAGTGCTTAGGGAACGGTTTGCTGTGGCAAAGCAGATGAAGTGGGTCTGGGGCGTCGGGGCAATGCTGCTGGCCCTGGCCGCAGGGGGGCTGACGGCTTACTGGTTTGTGGGGCGGCAAGGCGGCGCTGGGGGCTTGCCCGTGGGGAGCCGCGCCATCCCCGACGACGTTCTCATGACCCTCACCTTTTCCACCGATGAGGCGGAGTGGCAGCGGCTGCGGCAGATGGGCACCCAAGACTCCCAAGAGCGGCTCAACCAATATATCGCAACCTGGCGCGATCGCCTCCTCACTGACCTCGACCTCAGCTACCAGCAGGACATTGCCCCGTGGGTGGGGGAGGCGGTGACCGTCGCTTTTCTAGACTCTGGCGCAGACCAGGTGCCGGAACTAGACGGGTCTTCCGGCGCCTCCCCCAACCCCTTCGACCCAGCCCAAATGGACTTAGGCGATCGCGCCGTGGCCTGGATTTTGCCCATCGCCCAGCCCGTGGCGGCGCAGGCCGTTTTAGCAGAGCTAAACTCTGCTGGGGCCTCCGAGCGAGAGTACCAGGGGTTTGAGATTTATCAGTTTGAAGGCAGCGAGGACCAGTCCTATTGGGCTACGGTGCTCGACCGAAAGCTGGTGGCGATCGCCACAGGAGCGGCTGACCTTGAAGCGGTCATTCAGGCCTATGGCGATGGAGACTCGGTGGCAGACGTGCCGGGCTATCGCCAAGCGGCTCAGCAGGTTGCAGCGGCCCAGCCCTTCCTGCGGGCCTATATCAACAGCGACAAGGCCTCAGGGGTGGCGGCGGCCAACGCTGCCAGCGGGGAAGCTCCGTCCGTCGCGCCCCTGCGCAAGGAGAGTCAGGGCATTGCGGCCACGGCAAGCCTGGGTGAAGCCGGGATTGAAATTGACGGCGTCACTTGGCTGAAGTCCGGCGTCGGCCAAACCTTTACCGGGAGTCCTGTAGAAAACGTGGCTGAATTCCTCCCTGCCGACACGGTATTGGTGATGGCGGGGGGAAATCTCCAGCGGCTCTGGCAAGATCTGCAGCAAGATACCCAGACTACAGGATTCCTCACCCCAGACAGCATTCGGGGTTTGGTCAACGGGCTTACTGGTCTGAGCGTGGATGAAGACCTGATTCCTTGGATGGGGGATGAGTATGGGCTGGCGTTGATTGCCGGAGCGGCGGGGGTGAGAGCTGGGGCGTCAGATGGGGCGTCGAACACGGCGGGGGCCGCTAGCTCAGGAGAAGCCGCATCGGGAGACAACGGCGGTATGGCGCTGGTGCTGCAGATTAAGGCCGGCGATCGCTCAGCGGCGGAAGCGGCCCTGGGTCGCCTAGACGAGGCGGTGCGCAGCCGCTACGAGTTTCAAATTGCGCAAAACGTGGTGCAGGGCCAGCCGACGGTGCAGTGGACTTCCCCCCTAGCGGCGCTGCAAATTACCCGTGGCTGGGTGGACGATGACCGAGTTTCCGTGGTGGCGGGAGCCGCTAGCCCGCTGCTGTCAGGGGCTCCCCTCAGCCAAAGTGAGCGCTTTCAGCAGGCGATCGCCCAGGCTTCTACACCGACCGGCTACTTTTTTGTCAACCCCCAGCGCCTCATCGCCCTCGACCGCGGTCTACCGCTCCCCAGCGTTCCGACGCCGCTGCAGTCCGCCGCCGAGGCGATTGAGGCCATCGGCCTTACCACCACAATTCCCAGCGATCGCACTTTGCGGTTCGACGTTTCAGTGCTGCTCAACCAGCTTGAAAACCCTGGGACGCTGCCTGCGCCAGGAGAGGCTGCTAGGTTCCAGGATTCTCCCACAACAGAAGATCAAGCGGCATCCGATGACTTGACGGAGCCGCAGTAGGCCATGCCCAGTCCTCTACTCACACACTAAACCCTGCCTCGGTTGGGAAGTGGCGGTTTTCCTGTGCGAAAACGCCACTTCCCAAAATCGTTTTGGTTTATAGCGATACTAAATCGCTTATGAACTGTGAAGTGAAAGGAGGGGCAGGCTGCGCCCGCCCCTCCTTTCACAAATCACGCAGGATTGCTATAAGTAGAGCGCCGTAAGTAAACGTAGCTGTCAGAGGGAGCGGCCCCCATCGGGGGCCGCTCCCTCTTTCGTTTAATTGTGGCTACGCACTTATAAGCTAAAAGAAGCAAAGCTAATGGGAAAAAATCATGACCAGCGTGGCAACTTTTGGAGCAGGCTGCTTTTGGGGCGTTGAGGACACCTTTCGCAAGGTTCCCGGCGTCACCCAGACCTCTGTGGGCTACATGGGCGGGCATTTCCCCAACCCCTGCTACCTCGACGTGTGTGCCCGCATTACGGGGCACGCCGAGGTGACTCAAGTGGAATACGACCCGGAGCAGGTGTCCTACGATAAGCTTCTAGAGGTGTTTTGGTCCATCCACGACCCGACCAGCCTCAATCGTCAGGGGGCCGATCGCGGCGATCAGTACCGCTCGGTGATTTTCACCCACACCCCAGAGCAGGCCGCTGCGGCCCGCCGCTCCAAGTGGGAACTGCAGCAGAGTAAGCCCAACCGGGAAATTGTGACGCAGATTGAGCCTGCCCCGGAGTACTACCGGGCCGAGGAGTATCACCAGCAGTATTTTGAGAAGGCTCGGGTGAAGTCTTAAGCGACGGGCGCTGCAAAGTCTGACCCAACAGACGGGAGAGGGCGATAGGAAAAATGCCTGGATGTTTGAGCCTCTTGTAGGGCGTGATTAAGTAATTTTTCTTCTCAACGCTTTCTTACCGACTTCTCATGTTGCCCAGAAGCGGGACGCTTACCTTTCTAGGTAGATGCTCGCACCCGAGCACAGACAAACAGACGTGATCTGACTCCCATGCAAAGACGCGATTCACCTCCAAAAGCGCTGCCTGAACCCATTCAGGTTCTAATAGTGGATGATGAAGACCTCGTTCGCTACGGCATCAAGGCGATTTGTCAGACCACTGATGCCCTCAGGGTCGTTGGGGAGGCCTGTAATGGACAAGATGCGATCGCCCAAGCGCAAACGCTGCGGCCCGATGTGGTGCTGATGGATATCGGTATGCCAGGGATGGACGGCGTGACGGCAACGGCCCAGATTCGCCAGATGTTGCCCCAAACGAAGGTGCTGATTCTAACGGCCTGTGAAAACGATGCCCAAGTGCTTGAGGCCATGCAGCAGGGGGCAGCGGGCTACTTCTTGAAGAACACGCCCCCCGAAGACGTGGTCCCGATTATCCAAGCAACCCAAAAAGGGTACCTTCAAATTGGTCCTAGCCTGGGGCAAAAGCTCTTCCAGCAGCTGCAGTCGATTGCCCCTAGGCCATTCGGCGCTCAAAAACCGGGGGCTCAAAGAATGGGCGATCAGCAGGGGCTTGGGATTACCCCCCGTGAAAGAGAAGTGCTTACTCTGGTGGCAGAAGGCGCCAGCAATCGCGAAATTGCCCAGATGCTCCACATCACGGAGAAGACGGTCAAAAACCACGTCAGCAGCTTGCTGAGCCGGGTGGGATTGCGCGATCGCACTCAGCTGGCCCTTTGGCAGCTTCAGGTGGGCGCTTAGATTTGAGCCATGAAACTTGGAAAGCTAGGGGCTAAATTCAGTCTGCTGCTGGCTATTGTTTGGCTCATTGGCGGTGGTGTCACGATAGCGACCTTGGCAAACCACCTCAAGGCCCAGGCTGAACAAATGGTTCAAGAACGGGCCGCCATCGTCTTAACCGCCATGCAGGCGGCCCGCGACTACACCCAGAACAACATTCAGCCCCTAGTTGCCTCCCACCCCAATCATTCAACCCCTACCGACGATGGGTTTAGTCAGGAGATTATCCCCAACTTCGCCGCCCGCGCGATTTTCGCCAACTTCAAAGCGCAGGACGCCAGTTTTCAGGCGTATTCCTACAAAGAGGCTGCCGTTAATCCGACCAACCCAATCGATCAGGCCGATGCGTTCGAGGCCCAGCTGTTTGCGCAGCTGCAGCCCTTGACCACTGACCCACCGGAAATGCTTTCGGGCTACCGAACGCTGGAAGGAAGCAAGCTGTTTTATCTGGCCCGGCCGCTCATTCTAAAAGATGCCAGCTGTTTGGAGTGCCATGGCAGCCCCAGCAACGCCCCCCAGCCCCAGATTGACATCTACGGCGATCGCAATGGGTTTGGCTGGAGTCTCAACGAGATTGTGGCGACTCAGATGGTGTATGTTCCGGCAGATAGGATATTTGCGCGGGGACGCCAAAATCTGTTTACCGTAGCCAAAACGTTTCTGAGTATCTTTGCGGCACTGTTTATCACCGTCAACTTATTGCTCTGGCGCACGGTGGTTCGTCCCCTAAAGGTTCTGACTGACACGGCCAAGCAGATTGGGACATGTCCAGTTGATTCAGGGCAAACCGTCCCCACAGAAGGCGCCGCCCTGAGCGCGCTGACCCACCGCAAAGATGAGCCTGGACAGCTGGCGCGGGCTTTTCAATACATGATTCACGTCCTCGGCCAGCGGGAGCAAGATTTGCAGCGGGCAGTAGAGGAGCGCACCCAGTCGCTGGCCCAAGAAATGCGCGATCGCCAAGCGGCTCAATCAGCCCTGCAAACCTACTCCCACGCCATCAATCACGACCTGCGGAACATCGCCATGGGCATTTCGAGCGTGGTGCAGGGTCTAAGATTTCGTGCCAATCTGCCTACCAAGCAGCTCGCTACGCCAGCGGTCCCCGTAGAGCCGGAGGCCATTGCCCTAATTGAGAAGGGCTGCGATCGCCAGCTCACGCTCATGAACACGCTGATGGAGGTTCAAACCACCGATGTGTGGCGCCTGGCCGTGCGGCTGGCCCCCGTCGATTTGCGGCAGCTCATCGCCGAGCTGATTGCAATATATCAGTCCAGCGCCCGGAGCGATGGGGCAACCTTGAGCTATCACCTGCCGCCGCACTTGCCCAAGGTCCAGGGGGATGGGTGTCAAATTCAGCGGGTGTTTGAAAACTTAATTGACAACGCCCTGAAGTATAACCCCGACGGGGTAGATATCCAGATTGAAGCCGCCGTGGATGCTACCGTTCCTCCAGAGGAGGGGAGCGACAGCGAGACACCACCCCGCAAAGCCGCTCGCCCGATGGTTCGCTGTGTGGTGATCGACAACGGCGTCGGGGTAGACCCCGCTAAAAGCCCGTCCCTGTTTCAGCCTTACACTCGCGGCAGCGGGCAGGAAACGGCCTCAGGGTACGGCTTAGGGCTGTATATCTGCCGCGAAATCATTACCGCTCACGGGGGACGTATGGGCGCAGAGCCAGCCCCGGGGGGCGGGGCGGCTTTTTGGTTTACCCTACCCGTGGTTTAGACCAAGCCCCACAGGTCCGCCTCAGCAATCCGGGCATCGAGCGCAAGGGTGCTGACATCAGCAGCGCTCTCAATGAATTCAACGCGCTCAATGCTGTGGGTCGAGATGCCAAGCCCCGCTAGGGCTTCTCTCAGGTCATCCGCCCCTTCAACCCTTTCCCGCGTTTCGCCCGTCAGGGCAAGCAGGAGCGTGTCGTGCCCGCGTCCCCCGAAAAACGAGTCGTGGTCTGCCTCAGACGCGCCGCCGATGAGCGCCGCTTCCGAATACACGAATACGTCATCCCCGCGTCCCCCCAAGGCCCTGTCGGAACCGAGGCCATCCACCAGAACGTCATCCCCGCGTCCGCCTAGAAGTAAATCGTTGCCGTCGCCCCCGGCAATCACGTCGTCCCCGCGTCCTCCCGAGCCAATGTCGCCACCAGACCCCAAAGAAACAATGTCATCCCCTGAGCCTGCAAAGATTCTGTCATTTCCCAGCCCGCCGAGGGCAACGTCGTCGCCGTGCCTCAGCAGCACCCGGTCCTTGCCGCTGCCGGCCAGCACCAGGTCGTCGGCCCTACTGCCTACGATGAGGTCGTTGTCGTCGCCCAGGATTTGCACCTCACTGGTCAAACTCTCGGAGTAAAACGCTGCGAAGATGCCGTGGGTCGCCGTTGTGGGATGTACCAAGTCAAAAAATGCCTGCTGGTCCAGATTGTCCAGGGCCGTTGGATCTTCAGGGAAGCTGAGCACAGGGCCGTCAGGGGTGTCTGTAATTGTGGGGTTGGTGCCGACGCCAAAGAATTGCACCGTCGCGAGGGGGGCTAAAAAACCGAATGCGCTGGGGTCCGCTGCGATTTCCCTGGCGATGGCGGCAAAGTCTACTATCTGCACCTCTGCCCCCGCTGCCGTCAGCGCTTCGCTCCCCGCTAGCAGCGCCTGATTGTGCAGTTCTGTGGCTTCATCTGGAACGCCGGATTGGACCGTGCTCACGGGAAAAAAGCTGCCAACGGGCAACGTACTCAAGATGACAGTTTCCACGCCAGCATCGACCAATCTGCCTGCGGCTGCTAGCGTGCTGGTAGCAACGATGGCGGCAAATACGGAGGCTTCTTCAAGGGTTGCCTCTGGGTTAACCAGTGCAAACTGACCAAAATCGTTCAGGCCGATAAAGAGAGAAGCAGCCGCATCCTCGGTGCTACCGGGATTTTCTAGAAAACGGTCAATCTGCCCATTGAGGTTGAGGTCTAAGTCAAGCAATGTGAGGTCTGCGTCGGGCTGCACCAGACTCAATAAATCAGTCAGCGCAATCAGGGTGCCAAGGGGCAGCTCTCCCAGGGAGGCGGCCCCGCCTAGTGCGAAGTTGTCTACCGTTTCAATGCCGAGCAGCTGGGGCGCAATATCGGCATAGATCTCACCGTTCGAAAATCGCTGCGCGTAGCCCAAACTTTCAGGCGGTATCGGCACAAAAAGGTTTTGGCTACTGAGCTCAAAGATGCCGCCTGCGTCGGTGAGGCTGTCTCCAAAGAAAATTAATCTGTCAAAGCTGGGGGAAGAATCCATGGTGTGACTCCTATTATTGATGGGATAGCGGGATAGAGGACGTTTTATTTGCAGCCATAAGTCAGCAAACGCTCATTACGTCAAAACAGGGACAAGCTTGCTGTCCGCCTTGATTGAGCGGCTTGACTCAATGCTTCTGTCTAGAGCGTAAGGGAGGGCAACAACCGGAGACGTGAGGCGAAAGCCTAGGATGTTCTGGGGCTTGAGCCCTTAATCTGTTTGTAGGACTTTGGTCCTAACCCTCATCCCACCTCGACCGAATCTCCTCCGGCGTCACGCCCCGCTGCCGCAGCGATCGCAAACTCCGCGCCCCGTCCCGCTTTGCCAGCCGCGTCCCCGCCTCATCCCGCACCAGCGGGCAGTGGTAGAAAGCGGGGATTTCCCAACCCAGAGCGCGATAGAGCAAAATCTGCTTTGCCGTCGAGAGCAGCAAATCCTCGCCCCGCACCACCTCAGAGATGGCCATCGCCCCGTCGTCCGCCACCACGGCCAGCTCATAGCTGGGAAACCCATCCCGCCGCCAAACGATGAAGTCGCCGAAGTCTTCGCCTGCGGTAAACGACTGGGGTCCCATGCCCTGATCCACAAAGGTAACGGTTTCGCCATCGGGGACCTGAAAGCGCCAGTTCACCTCGCCGGGTTCGCTAGCTTGCTGCCAAGTGCTATCCCAGTTTGCGGGGCGCAGCTTCGCGGGAAAGATGATTTCGCGATCGCCCTCGTGGGGTGCACTTAGGGCCTGGGCCACGTCTTTGCGGGAGTGGGGGCTGGGGTAGATGGTGCCAGTTTGGTTGAGCTGCTGCCAGATTTGGCGATAGTGGTCGTGGCGCTCCGATTGGGTGTAGGGGCCACAGTCGCCGCCTACGTTGGGGCCTTCTTGCCAGCGGAAGCCGAACCAGGTAAGGTCTTCCACCAGGTCCACCGCGTACTGCGGCTTGCAGCGATCGCGGTCCAGGTCTTCAATCCGCAGAATTAGCGTCCCGTTGGCCTGCTCAGCCCGCTGCTGCGCCGTCCAAAAGGTTTTAGCGTGGCCCAAATGCAGATGTCCCGTCGGCGTGGGGGCCAGCCGCCCTCGGTAAGGCATACCCCAGTCCAGCTACCGATACACCGGCAGGGTGAAGTGGAAGCAGCTTCCCTGATCGATCTCAGAGTCGACCCAGATTTGGCCGTAGTGGGCCCGCACAATGCGCTGACACAGCGATAGGCCAATGCCATACCCCTCTTGGGCCTCATCCCGCTTCAGCCGAAATCGGTCCTCAAAAATGCGCTGCTGATTCTCCTCTGGAATGCCGGGGCCCGTATCGCAAATGCTCACCTGAATTTTTTGGGTGGTCCGGTGCAGGGCGCTGACGGTGATGGTGCCGCCGTTGGGAGTATATTTTGTGGCGTTGTCCAGCAGGTTAACCACAAGCTGGCGCAGCAGCTCAGGGTCCGCGTGGACTTGGGGAAGGTCAGCCGGGATGTCAATTTTGACGCGCTGGGATTTGCCCTGGAACTGCCGCTTGAGCCGGTCGAGAATGTTGTTGAGTAGGGCTGTGAAGTCGAGGGGGACGGGGTTAATTTGGAAGCGGGCGTGGCTGCCCCGGGCGGCCTGCAAAATGTCGGTAATCATCCGGTCGATAGCTTTGGTTTGGGTGCGACCGTGGTGGAGAAGCTGCGCCTGCAGTTCGGGCTTCAGGGTAGAGATGTTACTGCTGCCCTCTACGCCCATTTCCAGGGTTTCTAGGGCAATGGAGAGTGCCGTCAGCGGGTTGCGCAAGTCGTGGGCCAGCATGGCGATGAGCCTATCTTTAAATTGAAGCTGGGCTTCTAGGTTGGCCTTCTCTTGCGTCATGCGAAACAGCTCGTCCGACAGGCGAATGAGTTCAGCCTCATGGGCAATAGAAGTTTGGGCTGCGCCAGATGGGTTTGAGCCAGACGGGTTTAGACCAGAGTGGTGTGAGTTAGACTGATGTGAGTTAGCTTGGGTCGAGCTTTGCTGAGTCGCGCCGGGTGGCCCTCCCTCGAGCTGTACTCGGCTGTGCTCTAGCTTGGCCTCATCGATTGCATGGAGCCACCGTGGCCACCAGGTTTCGAGCTGCTCAACCAGGTTAGTGCCCGTGAAGGTCTGACGCGGTTCTGGAGCAGATTTGATCAGTGTAGGTGTGGCTACTAGCCTAAAGTGTTCTGCTAGGTGGGGCTGTTCTCCAACGTCAATCACTTGAAGTTCGCAGCGATCGCTTTCGGGATGATGTTTGAGGTAGTGACGCACCTGTCGAATGCGCTCGTTTGATTGAGGTCGCTTGTCCACAAACAAGAGAAGCTGTAAATCTGACTTTGCTTTTGTGGACGATTCATTAGATTGCGACGATAAGGGTACCTTCATGGACGTTTCTCGGCTATCCACACAGTCTGACCAAGGGCGATGAAGTCCGGGCCATCTCTGACGGGATCAATTGGGGTCAATCCATCGGAGTTTTTTCCGGTCTGTCAAGCGCACTGGTTATAAAAGCAGCCTGCTTTGGCCACTTTCGCCAATGCCTTAAGCATTATTTAAGTATTATTTTATATTCTACCGGCTTAAAGTCCTTTCGCCTTACACAACTGCCGACGAGAGAGCGAGTATCCTAGAACTATGGCGATACTGAATCCGCCCGTGAGTTTGGAGGGATAGGCGATGACGGCTCAACCGCTGGTGTATCAAGGACAATTTGGCGAGTTCACCATCACCGATCGCGATCGCCTTGAGGTGAAGGTTTATCGGGGTGGTCTTGGCGTCATGGCCCTCTGCGTCGCTGCGGCGACGGGCCTCGCGCTGTGGCAAGGGACCTTTGCGGCGAGGGCAATAACGCTGCTTTACGGCTGCTTCTGCGTGGCAATGGCCGTCAGTCTCTTCACCATTCACATCTACCTCAAGCCACTGCACCGGGCGCTGCAGCTTTTTTGGCTTGTTGGCGTCCTCTCCTCTGTTGCGTTTAGCCTATTCCGCCCTGAGCCGCTGGCGCTCACCCTCTACAGCCACCCCGCTGCGTTCTGGGGGGTTGGGTTTACGTTTGCCGCTTTGGTGGGGGTGTTTTTCAAGGAAGCCTTTTGCTTTAACCGGCTGGAGACTAAGTTCCTCACGCCGCTGGTGCCTGCCCTGATTTTGGGTCATATGACGGGGCTCTGGTCGCCCGCCGTCGAAGGCTACCTGCTGACCGCTGCTGCGACGCTTATGGGGGTGTTTGCTATCCGAAAGCTAATTCAGCCCATTCCGCCCGACATCGGGGATAAAAGCGTGTTTGAATATCTAGCCCAGCAGCGGGGGTAGGGATGCTCAACCGGGTCGCGGGGGTGGTTTGTGCTGGCCACGGCGTTGCCTCGGGACGGGCCGAAAACAGCCCCTATCCCCGAGGAACGATTGAAATGCAGCAACCCATCTTTAAAGCCCTCGGGCTAGATCTCTCCGGCTTTTTTTGCGGGACTCTCAACGTCTCTATTACACCCTACGCCTACCGCATCATTGCTCCTGAGTGGACCTTTCGCCAGGTTACCTGGACGGACCGGCATCCCCCGGAAGACTTTTCCTTCTCTCGCTGTAGGCTTTGGGTGCAAGGGGATGCACACGAAGGCCTGATCTACTACCCCCACCCCGAGACCAAGCGGCGAAATTTTCAGGCGGCGTCGACGCTGGAAGTGATTGCGCCCCTGATTCGTCATCTCCGCCCTGGGGATGGGGTTTGCCTAAACTACAACCCGCTGGAAATTACGATTTACCATGAGGCTACTTCTCCGCCAAAACTTCGGTGAACGAGAAGTCCCCCGCTGCCAGCACAAAGATGGTGGTCGGCAGACCAATAGCCCGCTGCTGCAGCCGCTCATAGTACTCGTCATAACGGTCTGACGGAATCGCCATGCCCAAGAAAATCAGGTCGGCCTGGGCGGAGGACTCGTGCAAAATCTTATCGAAGGGGCGATCGTTTGAAACAATCACCTGGGTGTGGGCGTTCACCCGCAGGTCTTGAACCAGCGCCTTCAGGTTAGAATCCGCAGACTGGGCCGCAGCCTCATTGGGGACGACTAGCTTGAGGAAGATATCGGCGTTTCGCCACGTAATGTTGTTGCGCAGCAGGTCGGCCAGCAGCAGCATCAGACCGCCATTGGCCTGCCGTCCGCCCCACCACACGTCGATGCGGCGGCGGGCGCCGAAGCTGCGCTCGTGTTCCCGCAGAATAATCACGTTGCGCTTGGCGCGGTGGGCTTGCGCAATTAGATGACAGTAGCTCTCTCGTCGGCTCTCTTCTTCGCTGTCCCCTAGCACCAGCGTATTGGGCACCAGCGGTCCAATGCCGTAGGTTTCCACAAGCCGCAGGGCCCCCTCGAATGGGTCAGAGGCCGTCACAATTCGCACCAGTGCCCTAACGCCCCGGCGCTCTAAATATTCGCCAATGGTCTTTTCCATTGCGGCCTGCTGGCCCACGTCCCGCGAGCCGCTGGGCAAGACGCTAGAGACCGTAATTAACCCTCGGTTGTGGGTGAAGGCATCTGCAAGCTCCACCAGGGACCAGCGGCGGCTGGGGGATCCAGAGAGGGCTAAGATGTGGGGCCGCCAGGTTTTGGGGTCTTCTTGCGTATCTTGAAGCTGCAGGATGCCGGTGCGCATCAGCGCCATCCAAATGCCGCGACGGGCGTCTCCCCAGGTGGCCCTCAGCTCGCGCTGCTGAATCCAGAGGAAGATGCCAAAGGCGATCGCCGCAGCGACGACGGTGGCAATGGCGTTGATCAAAAACATCACTGCCAGACAGCCCACCGCCCCTAATAATGATAGGGCCCAGTGCACCTGGAAGGTGGGCCGGTAGGACGGGCTCTGCAGAAAGCCTTCCACCCCAGCCGCGATGTTGAGCACTGTGTAAGTGGTAAGGAAGAACATGGTGAGCACCGGAGCAATCAGGTTGAGGTCCCCAATGCACACAGCGGCCACCGCCACCACCAGGGTTACGGCGGTGCCGATTTTGGGCTCATCGGCCTTGCCGCTGCCTTGGCCCAAAAAGCGCATCCAGTCGGGCAGCACTCCGTCCCGGGCCAGGGCCTGCAGCACCCGGGGCGCGCCCAAAATGCTGCCAATGGCGCTGGAGAGGGTTGCGCCCCAAACGCCAACGAGAATCGCAGGCCCCCATGCCGCAATCTCCTGCATGATCAGCGGCTCTTCAATCAGGGTTTGGGCATCAGCCCGCATTGCCAGCAGAATAGGCAGCACCATGTAGATGAGGTAGCCCGTGCCTACGGCGGCTAGGGTTCCCGATGGAATGGACTTGACGGGGTCTTTGAGGTCGCCCGACATATTTACCCCGGCCATAATCCCGGTTACGGCGGGGAAGAAGACGGCGAACACGCTCCAGAAGGGCGCTGAGAGGCGATCCGGTGCTCCCCAAAGCTCAATTTCGGTGGCCTCTAGCGGGCGGCCAAAGGCGAAGGAAATCAAAGACAGCACAATGCCCGCCATGATGAAGTACTGGGCCTTGATGGCAACGCTGGCGGAGGTGATGGCCAGCACGGCGACGAGGATGGTGATGATCAGGGCGACGTAGAGCTGGCTAAGCTGCCCGAAGACCTGAACCACGCTCTCGGCAAAACCGATGGTGTAGAGGGCAACCGAGAGGGCTTGGGCAAAGTAGAGGGGAATGCCAACGGCGCCTCCAGTCTCGATGCCTAGGGAGCGGCTGATCATGTAGTAGGCGCCCCCGGCCCGCACCACCCGGTCGGTGGCGATCGCGCACACGGAAAGCGCTGTCAAAAAAGTGATTGACGTAGATAGCGTAACGATGATCAGCGTACCAATGAGCCCTACGTTGCCCACAACCCAGCCAAAGCGCAGGTACATGATCACGCCGAGAATAGTCAAAATTGACGGGGTGTAGACGCCGCCAAACGTTCCAAGCCCTGGCGTTTGGTCGCTCTCAGCCGAGGATGAGCTACGCATAAATGGAAGTTTCATCGCTGTCTTTCGCTACAGTTGAATCTCGAAAATGCGACTGAGCTGGGCTGCGCCACGATGGATCACATCAGTTGGGCTGCGTCACTCTAATGTCGTGCTGTCTCCCCAGCGAATCTGCCCTGAATCTAAAATTTGCCAGCGGCGGTACTGGGATGTGACAGCAAGCTGTCCATTTGTCCCTAGATCCACGGTGCCGCTGGCACCCTGGTAGTTAATCATAACCCCCCTACGGAGATGGGCAAGCCCCTCGCAGACCTGCGTGACCCTTACTCCGGATGGGTTAGCGACTTGTTTGAAATTTGTCCGGATGCCGATTCGTCCGTTTTGGCCCGCTGCTTCAGCCGCCAGGACAATCAGGGCAGCAGCATCCCAGGCCTGAGGCGCGTATTCTCCCCACTGCAGCGCTTCTGTGCCCTGCCAGCGAGCTTTGAGGGCCTGCAAAATGTCCGTGTTGACTGCGGGCATGAGCCCCATGGCGCCGCCAAAAACATAGGGCTGGCTTGGATTAATGCGCTGCCAGCGCCCTTCCCCAAACGCCGTGAGCGCCACGTTGTGCGATAGGAGAATCGGAAGCTGCCCCTGTCCCTGCGCCTGACGCTGTTCAATGGCTGTCTGCAGCAGGTCGTACCCCCGTCTCCCGTCGAGGTCAGCGACGAGCACGTCTACATCCCGCAGTAAGCTGCTGAGGTCTTCAGAACTTGGTGAGGCGGGCTGCTCTGACTCTGGGGATGGATTCAGGCTTAGGCGGGGCCTGCTGCGTTCTGCGTCTGTCGGCGGGTCTGAGGGCGCGCGGACTGGGGCGTCGCCGTTGACCACAGTGCCCCCCCGGGACTCAAAAATTTGGATAAACGTCTGGGCAAATCGCTGGCCTTTGTCGGTGTCGCTGATAAGCAGGTTCGCCCGCTCCCAGCCCTGACTAACCGCTAGCTTCGCTAAAGCCCGGGCCTGCTGGACTTCGGTGAAATCGAGCTGGGCCCAGCCTTCTGGGGAAGCGTGCCGTTTGTGCAGGGTGGTGGTTGCCGTAGGGGAGATGACGCTGACGTTGCGGTCTAGGGCGATCGCAAGCACATCGCTCGAAACCGGCTCACTCAGCGCAGCGACGATAGCGTGGACGCCAGCTTGGTTGACGAGGTATTTGATGCCGGCTACCTCTGTCTGGCGATTGACCTCGTGATCGTAGAAGGCTAGAGAAACCGGCGCCTGATTAACGCCGCCGCAGGCATTGACGGTGTCTCGCATCAACAACAGTGCGTTGACGATGGGCAAGCTGACGGGTGAATAAGGACCGGATTCAGGCAGGAGAGCACCAATTTTCAAGGTTTCCCCTGCCTGAAGTGGCTGATCGGCAAACAGCGGACTGGAGGCTTGACAACCCGGCAGTAGGGCGATGGTGGCGATCGCCACAACGCCGCGAATCCATTGTTTAACGCAACGAGCAGCCATCTGAGTCAGAGTGACTCTCCCTAAAGCCTAGCTTTCCACCTGGGCCCGTGCCGCCGCCGCCTCGTCGGGATGGATGTTGAGCCGCGTTAGGTTCACCCGACCTTTATTGTCAATTTCCCGCACCTTGACAATCACCTCGTCGCCCACAGCAACCTCGTCTTCCACCTTACCGACGCGGTAGTCGGCCAGTTGGGAGATGTGGATCATGCCTTCTTTCCCCGGCAGCACTTCCACGAAGGCGCCGATGGGGATGATGCGGGTCACCCGGCCCACGTAGACATCTCCTGCCGAGAGTTTGCGGGTCATGCCCTCGATGATGCTGCGGGCCTTTTTGGCGTTGTCCCCATTGACGGAGGAAATTGTAATCAGGCCGCTGTCTTCAATATCCACCTTGGCCCCGGTCTGCTCCGTGATGCCTTTGATGGTCTTGCCGCCAGGTCCGATTACCATGCCGATGAGATCGGGGTCGATGGTCATGGTCAGCAGGCGCGGCGCGTAGGGGGACATTTCTTCCCGAGGCTCGGGTAGCGCTGCCAGCATCTTGTCGAGGATGTGCATGCGGGCGGGCTTCGCCTGGTTGATGGCGTCGGCAATTACCGTCATAGGGAGGCCGGTGATTTTCATGTCCATCTGCAGGGCGGTGATGCCGGTCTCGGTGCCGGCCACCTTAAAGTCCATATCTCCCAAAAAGTCTTCAATGCCCTGGATGTCGGTGAGAATGCGCACCTCGTCGCCTTCTTTGATGAGGCCCATGGCGGTGCCGCTCACCGGCTTGGCTAAAGGAACGCCCGCGTCCATCAGCGACAGGGTAGAGCCGCACACCGAGCCCATGGAGGTAGAGCCGTTGGAGGAGAGTACCTCAGACACGACGCGCACAACGTAGGGAAACTCCTGCTGCGGTGGCAGCACTGGCACAATGGCCCGCTCTGCTAGGGCGCCGTGGCCAATTTCCCGCCGCCCAGGCGATCGCATCGGCTTGGTTTCCCCCACGGAGAAAGGAGGAAAGTTGTAGTGGTGCAGGTAGCGCTTAGACTCGTCCGGGTGTAGGTCGTCCATGTCCTGGGCGTCGCCGGGGGTGCCCAATGTCACAATTGACATCACCTGGGTGAGGCCCCGCTGGAAGACGGCAGAGCCGTGGACGCGGTCGGGCAGCACGCGGGTGTGGCAGCGGATGGGGCGCACCTCGTCCAGCTTGCGGCCATCGACACGGACGCCATCTTCCACAACCTGCTTGCGCATCAAAGATTTGGTGACGCTCTTGAACACCTTGCCCATGGCCTTTGAATCTTCGGTGACCGCCACATGCACAGGGTCGGTCTCCGGCAGCTCGGCGATCGCCTCACTGATTTTGGCTTTAATCTCGTCTAGGGCCTCGTCGCGATCGCCTTTGGTTTGCTCGAATCGGGTAAGCACCTGCTTCACGTCCTCGGTGGCGCGATCGCGAACAAACTCTTCAAGCTTGGAGTCCACAACCGGCGGCTCTGCCTGCACAGGCTTGATTCCTAACTCTTCGAGCACGTCGCGCTGAGCCTGAATCAAATCCCGCACCACCTCATAGCCAAAGTCGATAGCCTCGATAACATCGCGCTCCGGCAGCTGGTTTGCCCCCGCTTCTACCATGATCACACCGTCGGGGGAGCCCGCCACAACCAGGTCCAAGTCGCCCTTCTCAACTTCTTCATAGGTGGGGTTGATGATGAAGTCATCCCCTAAGAGGCCGACCCGCACCGCTGCCATGGGCCCTTTGAACGGGATTTCTGCAAGCAGCGTCGCCAGGGAAGCTCCGGTGACCGCCAGCACATCGGGTGGGACCCGCTCATCCATAGAAACCGTGGTGGCCACAATCTGAATGTCATCCCGAAGCCACTGGGGAAACAGGGGCCGCATGGGTCGGTCGATGAGGCGGCTGGTGAGGGTTGCCTTCTCGGGGGGGCGGCCTTCCCGCCGCAGGTATCCTCCTGGAATGCGACCTGCGGCGTAAAGACGCTCTTCGTAGTCCACTAGCAGCGGCAGGAAGTCGATGCCCTCTCGGCCTGAGGAGCGAGTGGCCGTGATTAAAACGGCGGTCCCTTCAGATTGAACTAAGACTGAGCCACCGGCCTGTGGCGCGAGAAAATTGAGCCGAAGTTGAATATCTCTTCCGTCAATTGATATTGACTTTTCTATGTCTTCGAACATGACGTCTGGCGTCCTTTGCTGTCTTTTTTCTTGGTATGTGGCAATCCTAGCACTGTTGAGACCGGCTTGATGGTGCACCTGTGGATAGATGACGAGAAGCGCAAATCGACGAAGAGAAGGGGTATCTTACGGTAAATAGCCACTCTGGATAGCAAGAAAAAACGGGGCGAAAATCGCCCCGCAGAAGTCATTGATTTACTTTGATCGATTGGCTTTTGCGTCGGCAGCGCCAAAACGCCGTTTAGTAGTAGGCCTTACCGCCTGCCCAGCGGGCTGCGTTGACCTTGGGCTGCAGCAGAATGTGACCTGCGATCGCCTCTAAATCTTCTTCTGATAGATTTCTCATTTTTGGAAAGATATCGGCAGATTTAATGGCTGGGTGAACTTCCGAAATGTCGTAGAGGCCGTCGTAGGACGTCGGCTCCTTCATGTAGTCCACCAGCGCTGCCAGATTATCAAGCGGAGGGGTCGCCAGCTCTAGCGCTTCAGGACTCAAGTCGATGTTTGGGTTAGTGCGGGTCACCCCAGAGAGGTGGCAGCTTGCGCAGGCCGTGTTGAACTGCTTTCTGCCCAGGGTAATTTGCTCAAGGCTGAGTACTATCGAATCTCCCTCTTCGTTTAACGGCACTGTCCGCGTCTCGGCATCAAGCTCGACGGCGGTGGCCGACCCTATCAGCTGAAACGCAAACAAAACAGCGATAGCAATTAGTAAAATGGACCGTTTTAACATAGCTCTCCCTAACAACGTGGCTTTAGACCGCAGCAATTCAGACCGCAGCAATTCAGACCGCAGATCATACCGTCAGTCCATACTCCCATCTCTTAAATTACTAAAAAACGTAACGAATTCTCATCTTTTAATATTTCGTCATATGGCAATCCTGCGTGATTTGTGAAAGGAGGGGTAGGCAGCGCCCGCCCCTCCTTTCACTTCACAGTTCGTAAGCGATCTGGGATCGCTATATGCTTTGGAAGTTGCGCCTTCAAGAGGGTCTAGCGGTAGACAGTCTCCTACAGAATTAGCCACAATTGGACCTATGCGGCGTGGGTTTTCTGACCCAAGTCCTGACGCCAGCTTCCTCAAGGTTCCTATGCTTGGTCAACTTTGGCATGTTTTTCAATCTGCAGTTGGCGTAATTTTGCGCCATCCCATCGCGGGTGCCACCATGATTCCGGTTTTAGCGGATGGCCGCATTGTGCTAGTTAAACGCCGCGATAGCGGAAAGTGGTCGCTGCCAGGGGGCATGATTGACTGGGGAGAGGACCTCGCCCAGACTGTTCAGCGGGAGATAGTAGAAGAGACTGGTCTTGGGGTCACGGCGATTCGACGGCTGGTGGGGGTTTATTCATCCCCTCAGCGCGACCCGCGCTTTCACGCCATCAGTATCCTAGTTGAGGTGGAGGTAGATGGGGAGTTCGGCGTTCAAGACACCGTTGAAATTAAGACTGTTAAGGCCTTCCATCGCGACGACATTGTTCTGGCAGAGCTGGCCCACGACCACGCCCAGCAGCTTGCTGACTATTTTGGCGGTAAGACTGCGGTACTGGCTTAGCGGTATTGGTTTAGTAGAGCGGGGCCATTGGAACGGGCTCAGCGGATAAGCGCCTGGCGCACCTGCTGTAGGCCCCAGAACCCCAAATGTGGATCATGCTGAGTTTGCCGTCGGGTTTCGCTGGGAAGATAGCGGCGCAGCAGCCGACCATCCCCCCCAGTAAATAGGACGGCGCTGGTGGGATATTGCCGCCACCAGTCCGTGAGAAAAGACTCAACGCCCGCGATCGCGCTGTGTAGAACTCCGCTGGCAATCGCGCCTTGAGTCGTCATCGCCCAGCGGTTTATGGCTTGTTCTGGGGCTCGATCTGAAGCATGATCTGGGGTTAAATCCGTCAGGGGCAGTAACCCAGTGGACTGATGTAGCGATCGCAGCTGCAGACCCAGTCCCGGTAAAATTGCCCCGCCCACTAGGGTTTGCGTCCCGTCTGCCCCGGTGTAGGTGAGGGCCGTGCCGCCATCGATGACCAGCGCAGGAAAGCCATAGCGCTGCCCTGCCCCCCACAGGGCCAGGGCGCGGTCAATGCCCAGGGTAGGATAGGTGCCCTGCAGCGGCACATCGCCTAGGTCAATCGGCGGTTGGCAATAGGTTTTCCAGGGGTGGATTTGCTGCGGCACCACGGACGCCAGCCACAGCCGCTTGTCTTTGACTAGCGCGCGATGGCGGGACGGGACAGTGGCAAGGACGGTATCAGGGACAGTGGCGATCGCCTCAGCGCCGCCTGTATCGCAGGGTCGACTATAGGATAGAGCCAAGTGGGGCTGGTTCCAAGCTTCCACTAGGGCATCCTGCTCAAACTTGGCCCAGTGAAGTCGAGTATTGCCAATTAGTAGGCTTAACCAAGGCATAGCGGTCATTGGGCAGTGACGATCCGTTGGGGGTGCTACAGCTCGGCCACGCCCCTTATTTCCAAAAGCAGACCTAAAAGTGGTCGCGACTCCCTAGAATAGTGCCACAGACATAACGATCCTACGTGATTTGTAAGAGGGGGGTAAAGCCAGAATGTGGCATAGTCTTTCATACGCGCTAAACACGTACGCCGCCCGCCTGCCTTTCACTTCACAGTTCGTAAGTGAACTAGGATCGCCATACCTGTAAACCACGACGGCGAGGGAGACGATAGGCGATGAAACTACTCGTGATGAATGCGGGGTCTAGCAGTCAGAAAAGCCGCTTGTACGAGCTGCCCGATCTGCCAGAGTCTCCCCCAGAGCCGATTTGGAAGGCCAACATCGATTGGACCCGTGCCGATGGCGCTAGCTTGACCGTTGAGGGCGCAGGCCAAGTGCACCACGACACGCTCAAGGGGCTCGACAAACCCACTGGTATCGCCAAAATGCTAGACACCATGTGGAAAGGGAAGACCGCCGTCGTCAGTGGCCCTGATGAAATTGACGGCGTCGGCCATCGCGTGGTTCACGGTGGGAGCGACTATCGCCAAAGCGTCCGCATTACCGATGAGGTCAAGGCGGCGATCGCTGACCTCATTCCCCTCGCCCCCAGCCACAACAGCGCCAACCTGGAGGGTATCCAGGCGGTAGAGCAGCGGCTCGGCGCTGCCGCACCCCAGGTGGCGGTGTTTGATACTGCATTTCACGCCGAGATGCCCCTCCCCGCTCAGATGTACCCCGTCCCCTACCGTTGGTATAAAGCCGGCATCCGCCGCTATGGGTTTCACGGCATCAGCCATCGGTACTGTGCTCACAAGGCGGCGCAGCTCTTGGGGCAGGACATTACTGGGTTGAAGCTGATTACCTGCCATCTCGGCAACGGCTGCTCGCTGGCCGCCGTGGATGGGGGGCGCAGCGTCAACACCACCATGGGCTTTACGCCTTTGGAAGGGCTGATGATGGGGACTCGGTCTGGCTCAGTGGACCCTGGCGTGCTGATTCATATGGTGCGATCGCAGAACTACACCGTTGAGCATCTGGATCATCTGCTGAATAAGGAGTCGGGCCTTAAAGGGGTTTCTGAGGTCTCCAACGACATGCGGCAGATTCGTCAGGCCATTGACCAAGGCAACTCCCAGGCTCAACTGGCGCTGGATTTGTTTATTCACCGGCTGCAGAGCGAGATGGGCTCAATGCTGATGGCTCTAGGTGGCTTAGACGCCCTGGTGTTTACGGGCGGCGTTGGGGAGCACAGCCCTGAGGTGAGGCAGCGGGCCTGCGATGCGCTGTCGTTTCTCGGCTGCGCCTTAGACCCAGACAAAAACACTCACGTCACGGCGGATGGGGATGTGGCTGCGCCAGAGGCCAAAATTCGGGTGCTGGTGGTGGCGGCTCAAGAAGAATGGGCGATCGCTCAAGACTGCTGGCATCTAATGCACTAAGGCATCTTTAGGTGGCTTGGCGATCTTTCTCTTGATCTTGGTGAATCTCGTCAATCAAGGCCTCTAGGTCCGCCGCGCTGGCTTGGTACACCGTGCCGCAAAAATGGCAGGTGGCCTCGGCCCCGTCGTCTTTGGCAATCATGTCCCGCAGGTCATCTTCCCCCAGCAGCTTGATGGCCCCCAGCATGCGCTCGAACGAACAGCCGCAGTGAAACCGCAGAAGCTGCGTTTCTGGGAAGATATGGAGCCCCATGTCTCCAAGCAGCTCGTGGAAAATTTGGGGCAGTGACTTGCCCGCTCTCAGCAGCGGCGTAAACCCAGACAGCTCACCAATGCGAGACTCCAGCACTTCCACCAGTTCATCGTCCTGGGCGGCTTTGGGCATCACCTGGATTAAGATCCCCCCGGCTGCCGTCACCCCCGTTCCATCCACGAAGACGCCAGCAATCAGGGCTGAGGGCGTCTGCTCTGAGGTGGAAAGGTAGTGGGTCACATCCTCGCTGATTTCCCCTGACACCAGCTCTACCGTGCTGGAATAGGGGTAGCCGTAGCCCACATCCCGCACCACGTACAGATAGCCTTCTGACCCGACCGCGCCACCCACGTCCAGCTTGCCTTGGGGGTTGGGCGGTAGCTCAACGCTAGGGTTGTCGACATAGCCCCGCACGGTGCCGTCTAGGCCGCCATCGACGAAAATGCCCCCCAACGGCCCGCTGCCCCGCACGCGAATGTTGACGCGGGATTCAGGGCGTTTCATGCTAGAGGCAAGGATAAGCGCTGAGGTCATGGTGCGGCCCAGAGCTGCTGCAGCCACGTGGGACGCTTGGTGTCGCCGCTTGGCTTCGTTGACGGCCTGGGTCGTGATTGCCCCCACAATGCGAATGCCGCCGTCTGCAGCAGCCCCCCGAATAAGTTGATCGACCATAGCGTTGTGACTGTATTGTTTAGACTCTATTGTAAAGGCTTCTTAACTTAGACAAGGGCCAATGTATAGAGACCGCCCATGGGAGACCGCCAATGACTGATCCCGCCGATATCCTGCAATACCGCGACCTTGCGGGCCGACTCGTCCTCGACAGCCAAACCATGGCGGAGCTAGGCTGGGTCGATACGCTGTGGATGTACCCGCAGCGCAACCGGGTTTTGGGAGTGGTCTGCCGTCCGGGGCGCTTTGGCGCTAAGCGGCTGGTGTTTAAGCTGACGCAGCTCGACACGGTGGGAGAAAACAGTCTGCTGATGCGAGGAGACCCAGAGCCTACGGTGGCCGCCAAGGTGCAGCAGCTGGAGTCCCTGATTGGTCAGGAGGTGTGGAGCGATCGCGGCGAGCGGGTGGGCAAGCTGATTGACTGCCTGTTTAACCCGGAGAACGGCGTCATTTTGCGCTACCTCATGACCCCTGGACCCTGGGCCGCGGTCACGGACGGCACCTACCTCCTCTCTCCCAAGAAAATTATTAGCTTTAGCGCCAAGCGCAC
>JBHJHJ010000096.1:0-10375 GCA_050330955.1 Elainellaceae cyanobacterium
TCAGCGAAGTTAGTCAGCGTATAGTTCACCTGGCTCACCAGCAGGTATTGGCAATAGTCGAGTCGAGTGATGTTTCTGCTCATACCCTGACTCTAGCGGCTTCTCGCCTGCTTGCGCAGCTTCATTTTGCGTAAGTCCTAACCAAGTCCCCTCTGGTAACAACCCAGAAGGTGCAGTCAGGGTCGTGAGCGATAGTTGCATGCAGGTGAGATATGGTGCAAACAAAGAGTCAGCTATCCCTCCGCTGCCGCCTTTTCTGCTTCCTCTTTTTTCTTTGCCTCGGCCTCGGCCTCTTTCTTTTCTTGTATTGCACTAGCCACATCAGGATCTAGAGCTGCCGATGAGCCAGAACCAATCAAGACAGTATTATCGCCTTTCGCAATACTATTTACGCTTGTAGTCTCAATAATCATATCTCCAACGCGGCAAGCAGGAAGACCATTAATAAAAACGCTAGTACTGCCATTTATCACAACTCCGTTACCATCAGGAATAACCAGCTTGACGATCGTACAGGCGTGTTGATCTGTAGAGGCCATGATTTTTAGTAGCTCTTCTACGCCTTCTTTCATCTTCTTTAAAGGTTCAGCTTGGGCCGGGGTATTGGCCGTAGCGATCGCTTTAGTTGCGTTCTTTACAGTGTCCTTGAATATATCAAGCAACTTCTGTACCATCGCTGGGGAAAGCGCTCGCCAAGCCGGCTGACCACTGATGAATACATCAGGGCTACAAGTACCAGGTTTGAGTGGATCACCGTGGGCAGTTTTATCTCCTAATCGTGCGGCAGGCATTCCCATTTAAGATCTCCCTTTAATTCAAATTAATCGGCGTACCTTTAATCGTCACAGTTTTGCCCTTGATATTGATATTGCCTGGAACATTAATGTTTAAATCCCCCGTCGATTTAATGCTAATTGCCCCACTGCTGTCATCCAAATAAATCTCGTGGCCTCCGCTGGTTTTCACCATTACCCCCCCATCCTCAATGAACTGTATCTTATGCCCCACCCTTGTCTGAAACGTCCGTAGCTGCACCTTGCCGTCCTGCACGCTCTCACCCACATCGCAGGGCGTCGCGTCTACCCCATTCCACACACCCCCAAACACATAGGGCCGGTGGATATCCCCATGCTCAAATCCCACCAGCACCTCATCGTCAATCTCCGGCAGGCAGTCAAAGCCGCGATCGCCCCCGGCACCGATGCTTACCACCCTGGCCCAGTTGCTGTTGTGCTCCTCGGTTAGCGTAGGAAACTTCACCTTCACCCGTCCCATACCCTCCGGGTCCTCATTGTCAGTGACAATGCCCACCAGCAGGGTTTGTCCGGGCTGAGGACGTGCTTTAGGGGCAAGGGTCGAAAGCAAATCCCCCATCCGCAGGCCCCGCACACTGAACTCGGTGGTGTAGATGCGGTCGGTGAAGCTGTGGCGGGTTTCGGTGACGTAGTACTTGCCGCTGTGGGGCCCCATGCCCTCTAGCTCCACCACCCGACCGGGGCGGATGTCGGGGTTGCCCTCCCCCTTGGCGTCGGCGTAGATGTACTGCCCCGCCAGCTCGTCGTACAGGGCCTGGGCCATGGTGTCCGCCTCCTTCGACTGAAACATGGGTCGGTCCACCAGCAGCATTTTTGGGCTGTCGGGCTTGCCGTCAAAGGCGGTGCTACTGTCCTTGCCGCTGCCGCTATCGGTCTCAGTAAGCAGGTTCTCCGATTGAACAGTCGAGACAAAGGGGCGCTTGCTGGCGTAGTCCCAGCCCCGGACCTCTACTTCTTTTACCTGCTCCGCGCTGGTGACCCGCACCCGGAAGCTGCTGATGTCGTGCAGCCACTTGAGGGTGAGGGGCTCATCGCTGCTGGGCTCCCGAAAATTTAGGGCTCCGTCCTGCACAAACAGCTCGTATCCCAACCGCGCCGCCCGGTCCCTCAGGAAGGCCATGTTGGTTTGGTTCTCCTGAAACAGGTAGTCGTGGGGAATGCCGCTTTCGTCAATTTCTCCCGCTTCAATGCCCACTTCATCAATGATTTTTTTGACGATGTCGCTGTCGGTCATGTTCTGGAACGAGCGGTTGTGGCGTCCCCGATGGAGGCGGTGGGAGAAGTCGTAGCCGCGAATGACAATAGGAGCCTGGGCGCGATCGCTAAAGTGGGTTTCGATGGCGGTGATTTCTCCTTTGATAAGAAAGTTGTCATCATCTGTGCCGGAGTCGCTAGTACTGGAATCACTCGAACCGTTGCTCTCCTCGTTAGAGGTAGTGCTAGGTACAAAGCCGATATTCACTGGTTTGCCCATGGTCAGCAAGTCCTCATGCTTCCACACCGCCTCATCCGGCGTCACGGGGCGGTAGTCGTTACGCAGCACGAGGGTGAAGGTAGCGGGCAGGTGTAGGCTCTCTTCTACCACTACCTGCAGCAGGTCCTCCATCAATGTCGAAGGATTGCGATCGCCGTCAATTTCGATGGTGGGGAGGGATTGATAGCTTCCAACAGGGGAGTTATTGTCTGGCATTTGGATAACCTCGCAGGCGTAAAAACTATATTCCCAACATGCCGCCTAACCGAGCCGTGACGCTGTCACCTAGACGATCGGGTTTGAGCTTGTTGAGCAGCGGCTTAGCCCGCCCATCGGTTTCTTTCAGAGTAAGCTGACCAATGACTGCTCGAACCGGGGTGCCGTCGGGCAAAAATTTCGTCAGGTCATAGGATAATTGCTGGACCAAGCAGTAGGGCAAGTATTTGTCTTGATTGCCCCAGATAAACCGATAGATGGGGGTTCTCTGATATTTGGTGTCCTCGTCACCAGAAGTCAGCTTGACGGAGGTGTCGATTGCTCCCATCGCAAACTGAGCCGCGCGATCGCCCACTAGCTTGGACAGGTCTTCTTCGATTTGGCTGGCAAATTGTTTGACGTGGCTGACAAATTCTACAGCGCAGATGAAGGGCCGCAGATAAACCTGTACGTCGGTCCGCTCTTCGTAGGTATCGAAAACGATATCACTGATAGTGATCACGCGGTTTTTGATGTGGGAAAAATTCGTTTTTGCGTTGCCTTTCTCCCCCGTTTGTGCGCCCTGATTCTCTTCAGAAATCGCTTCGTGGACAAAGCTTAACTTGGTTGGGTTGAACATAAAGTGGATGTCTGGAACATCATTATCCAGAGCTTTTAGGTAGGCTTTTTCTAGTTTCATAATTGAATTAATACTCTAACCGCTTCAATATCCATGCCGTTCGCGATCGCGGCATAGCCGACTTGCCAGATTCTGGGACACTGCCTCAATCAAAGCATCAACCTCCCGAGAAGTCGGAATCTTGTCAGATGAGGCGCTGAGCGACCTTGGCGGCGATCGCCCCATAAAGCTCTGTTGAGAGTACGCCGCTAGCCAAGGGAGCGGGTAGAACAGCGGCAAGCCGTGGCGCTCTTGGGCCAGCACAAGGCGATCGCGCACTTGGAGATAGACGGCCTGTGCCAGAAGCTCCAGATTGTTGTCGTCGAGCTTGGCGGGCTTTTGGACTAAGGAGTCGAGGAGTGCGTCGGCAGTCTTGGCGAGGGACTGCAGCACGCCGGCCTGAGCTGGAATCTGCTCCAGTGCCTCGCCGGCAGACGGCAGCGTTGGAGTCATGGGGGCCGCTTCCCCCAGCTCACCCTCACCCTCGCCCGCGTCATCCGCCAGCTTGGGGCGTGGCGTCTGCTGGGGTGTTGGTAAAGCGAACTGCTCTTCCCACGGATCTGGCGAGGCCTGCTCCGCTAGCAGCTCCTCTAAGCTATACCAGGTTTCGGGAGGCTGATTCTCTAGCTGTTCAACAGAATTGTCCGCCAAGCGCTCCGCAATTGGCAGTTGCTCTACCACTAACTGCTGCGGGTCACGCTGAGCCGGGAGCACCCGGGAGCGCTCTTGAAGCGATCGCCACTGCCCAAGGGGACGCCTAAGCGGGTCCATCAGGGGGGTGAACCGAGCTTGCAGCAGCGCTGCTTCGGCGGATGGAGGGATTTGGGAGTCGTCGGTGGGGACTGTGGCTGCGGCAGGTAAAGGCGGTCGGGAACGCTGGTAGTTGTGCCGCGCTGCAGGGGATATATCGATCGCGTTTGATGCGTCAAGGGGCAGCTCATGGAGTTGAGCCTGGGATTCAGCAAGATTTGCTTCAAGCGGACCTGGTTCAAGCGGGCCTGGCTCGTGGGGCGATCGCGGTGGGGATGGGGCAGTCTGTATTGCTGGGACAACCCCAGGGAGGGTAGCATCGGGCGGCAAGCTTACCGGAGCGGCTTCTATCACCTGCTCCTCAACCACTTGATCCTTAATTTGATCCTCAGTGGCGAAGGGAGCACCGGGCAGAAGCTGGGGTGAGATGGTTGCTGGCTTCTGTGGTGTTAAGGTCGGCAGCTCCATTGGAGGAATATCGGCTCCGCTGGGCTGGACTGCAGGCGTTGCCGTATAGAGGCTGAAATCGCTCACGCCCGTGTCACCTGAGAGCTGCGTGTTGTCAATGGAATAATTGGTGCGTGGGGTTTCAGCAACCGGATTGTCAATCTGACTGCGCCTCATCTCAGTGGCTTCCCCCTCTATCTCCAAAGCTGAGCCAAGCTCGACTGAATTGGGGAGCGTATACTTGGGCTGAATAGCAGGCTGGCGATCGCCCCTTGGCAGCTCTGGTGGTACCGCTGGAAACGGCGTCATCTCGGCGTCCCCGGCGACGAACGAGCCCACTGCCCTAGGCTCCAAATCCAGCGAATGGGAAGGATCGACCTCAATAGGCGTCGCTGCTTGGCCAGCGATCGCAGGCACAGTGGGGAGGGCAGCCGCGTCGGGGAGTGTTGCTTGGGGACTTAAGGCTGGTGGCTCTGGCGCGGTGGTGGTGGGCGACTGGGGAGATTCGGTGCGGGATGGGGCAGGCGATAGGGGTGGCGACGTTTGGGGCTGAGGCGTTTGGAGCTGAGAGTCCTGGGATGGGGATGGCTGGAGCTGGGATTCTTGCGCAGGAGGCCCATGCGTCTCGGTGGGCTGGCGGCTGGAAGGGAGGTTGTCGTTGGAGTCAGCCTGTAGCGGGTCAGGCAACGCCGCTAGGCTGGGCTGCAGACTGGGAGGCGCTAGGGGCGATCGCGGCTCCATCGCAACAGAATCCTCTGACCTCGTCGCCCCTAGCGCTTCTGGCTCGGTAGCGTCACTGGAGCCAGCGTCATCGGAGCCATAGCCTTCGCTCGCGTCAGTCCTAGCCGCGTCACTTTGCCGCGCCCGAATTGGCGGAAGGCTGCTGGGGAGAGCAGCATCAGAGGATGGTGCCTCAGAATCAGGTTCAGCGCCTATATCGCTGTGAGACTCGGGCTGAGGCGGTGCTTGCTGCGGCTGTCGGGCAATCGTGGGCAAGTCCGATGGAAGGGGCGGTGCCTCCGTCGAAGATTTAAGGCTATTGTCAGGACTGCTGTCAGGGGCCGCCTTGGGCAATAGGGAGGCGGGCTGTCCTGCGTCAGCGGCATTCGTGGCGGCTGGCGGCGGAGTCGGTGGGTTGGCTGCCCCAAAAGTGACCTCATCATTAGAGACTTGACTGGGGATAATGGCACCTAGCCTTTGGGGTAGCGGCGTCTCTTCTATGGTCGTTTGGGGCTCCTCCCGCGCTTGGACATCGGGGTGAAGAGGGGGCTGTTGAGGCGGCGGGAGGTCTACTGGCGTAGCTGGGCGGTCAGCGATCGCCTCTGGTCTCTCGTCTATGGTCTCTCGGCGCTGCACCGCTGGAGGACCATCGAGGGTGGCTGCCATAAATCGATTCCAGGCAGCGGGCCAATAAACCCTCGACATCGTTCGAGGTGCGGCTTCAAGTGTGGTCTTGGGGTGCAGCACAGGCTGCAACAGGGGATGATCCTGCAGCTTGGCCTGAATCACCTGTCCCAATGTGGGGGACGGCAGCGGGCCCGTCCTTCTCGCCAGCAACGAAGCTGGGGGTGGCGTAAATTTTCCTAGTGCAGGTCGACGATACAGCCAACTCAGCGGTTGCCCAAGGGGAGTTGAATTTGAGGGGCAGAACCCGAGGGGCTGGCGTGGAGACATGGGGCAGTTTCGGCGGTTTTCAGCAGTTGATCAGGGAGGCCTATTATGCACCAGCGGTGAAATAGCCGAGGGAGTCGCGGCCTTGGGAGTGGACCTGTGCCCCGTCGGAGCGCTGGTCGCTCACCTGTAGCCCTTCGTAGGCTAAGGTCAGTTCCTCAACAGCGATCGCGTTTTCAGAAGCCTGCATCGGCGGCGCTTTCCAGCCGACGGGAACGGCCCCCAGCAGGGTCCAGCACTGCATGGTTTCGCCAGCTTGGTTAAAGACAACGATGTTGACGTTGCGGCGTTCAACCTTCTTACTGGGGTCGAGGACGCTTTTGAGCCAGTCCCAAAAGGTGAGGTCGTTGGTGGTGCCCCGCTTCAGGGTAACCGATTCAAATTTGGGCTCCCCCAGCATGACTCGCACTTGGTCGTTGACGCCGCCCTCGTGATGGAGGATGGGTTCGATATTGATGCCGATGCTGGAGCATTCGCTGAAGGCGGCCTTAATCGTACTTTCCATCTCGATGTAGAATCGATTGCTGGAAACGTAGTTCTCTCCTCGGATGGCGTCGTTTGCCATGGCTGTTCTCTGGGTTTGGTTTTGCGTTGTTCTGCTGCGGAATGGGTTTTGGTAGGACATGGCAGGTCTGGCGTTAACCCCCCTCAATCCCCCCTTGGTAAGGGGGGAAGCACTGTTCTCCCCCTTACCAAGGGGGAGCTAGAGGGGGTAATCCGAAACGTTGAATATATACGCGTCATGTCCCTACGGATTTTTTACAACCGGTGGGGCCAATCGCCCCGTCGTTCGCGCTGCTGCCGCATTTCCTCGGTCAACAACTCGTAAACGCGATCGCACAGGCGCTGCATGTCATTGGGGTTTTCGGCCAGGTGGTCGGCCCACTGTTGCAGCAGGGTATCTTGCTGATTCGTTTGCTTATTCTGGGTCACGCTGCCTCCACACAAATGGCCACAGCTCTCTCGTCGGCACCGTCGGCACCAGGCCCACTTCGCTGAGCAGATACTGGGCTTCGTAGGTTGAGAAAACGTCGGCAACCGCAGCCCCCGAGATGGAGCCCTGCTGATACACCAGCGCCAGCTCATGGCGCAGGGGGTAGTTCTCGGGTAGGCTGACGTAGTAGTTGCCCTTAGCGCCGCACAGGTCTGCATCGGGCTGAATGGGCTGCTCGGTGACCTGCATGAGGGGCTGAACGCTGGCACGGGGCGTATTGCCAATGGCGAGGGGGTAGACCGTGCATTGGCCGAAGGCGCGGCTCAGGCGGTCAAACCCGATGTGGATGACGTCGGAATCTGGCCCGGCGACCTCATGGGCGTTGTACATTGTTGCATACAGGTCAGACCGGGCGCCGCTGGGAGCGGGGTTTTGGTCGATCGCCTGCCGCTCCAAAGCTTCGAACTTATTAATCAACTCGGGGTCGTTGCCCAGTACGGTTTCCTTAAATAGGTGCACCGTGTCTCGGTTAGTCCGGTTGTCCTTCCCCGATGCATTAGGAAAATAGAGCCGCACCGGAAGCCCGCGCAGAGTCACGTTGTTGATGTCGTCACTGGTGTAGAGCTTGCGCAGCTCGTCCAAAGAAATATGGCCCTCAAGCTGAGTAGGAAGGTTGCTATCGACGTTGTAGCTGTCGCGGAACGGCACCAGCACCGCCAAGGCATCATATGCGATGGTGCGTGCTTCAACATCTGCGGGCAGCGTTGGCGGCAGGCGAACCAAGCCCACATGGTCAGGCGATCGCCCAGCGAACTCAATCACATCCTGCCGAGGTTGAAAGCGAGACGGGCGAGCGATGGTCCACTGTAGGCCCGGATGGCGCTGCTCAAGCTCATCCATCAGCGGGAGTGGCGTATCTTGAGGCTCTCGGTTATCGGCTTGGGTCTCCCAATTTCGGGAGGTTGTGAGCTTTCTGTAGAGAACATCCTCCCAGACGCCATAGCGCTCGGCCTGGTATTCCACAGCGCCGTTTGGGGGAAGGGCAGCGGCGATTTTGAGCTCCTCTAGGGGTTTTGTGTCTGATGCTGGGGGAAAAATTGGGTCTTTGCTTACGACGGGTTGTGCCGGGTTGCGCAGCATCCACCAAGCTGTGCCCCCCACCAGCAGGATCAACAGCGCCGCTAGGGGCAGTCCCCAACGGTTTAACCAGGGCGATCGCCCTGGCGACTCTTCCGTCTCGGCTGGCGGTAGCGCTGCGGGAAATTGGGTCGGTCGATCCCGCAGCGACTGTAGCGCCTCATCAGCAGTCTTAAATGGAGTTTCTTCCCCGATCAAGCGACATAAAAAGTGATACAGCGGCGCGTCGAGGCCGTGCTGACGAGCAGCGAACTCTGGACCAGAGCGCAGTCCCACGATCTCCTGAGTGTCTGGGTTTAGCCGGTAGCCCGCAAGCTGAAAGCCCACCTGCCCCAGCGCCTTGAGATCATCAGCGGTGCTGCCCAGGTCTGCGGCGGTTTGAGCAATGGTGCTGTGGAGGCGAGAAGACGGCGGGTGGACCAGGTGCTCCCACAGCATCAGGTCGGCAACGTGGATAAAAAACTGGCGATCGCTGTTGACGCCCGCCAAATTGGTGTGGCGAATCAGCAGGCTATCCAAGGACAGATTGCCGTGGGGAATGCCCCGCTCCATGTGAGCAGTAGAAAACTGGATGCGGCAGACCATGTGCAGAAACTGCAGCGTTTGCAGCACCTGGCGCAAGGTTTCGCGGATTTCATTCGGTTTTAGGGGGCCGTGCTGCTGAAGATGGCTCCTTAGGGGCGTGGCTGCGAGGATCTTCACCACTAAGTAGCACCGCGCCGTTTCGTGATCTACCAGCGGCGAAAATGCCTCTATCAGCCTCAGCAGGCGAAAGTCGCGCCCCTCCCCTGGCCCATTCAGGGTCTTGACATTAAGGTTCACTAAGCGCACAAAGGCCTTTTGCCGCGCTTGAATCTCCGTGGCGTGAAATTCCGTATCGGGCAGCAGATACTCTTGGATCAGCACCGTTTCGCCTGCCTGGTTTGTGGCCTGGTACCAGCGCACCCAGGGTTGCTCTAGGAGCGGCTGACCAATTTCGTAGCGGTACCACTGGCTCCCTTTGAGGGAGGTGCCGGGGGAAAGTAGCGGCGCTGGGGCGGTGGCCCAGTCTAGGGTGTCGTAGCCCTCTAGGTCATCGACGCTTTCAATGCCGTCCGTTGAGAAGTCGTCGAGGCGACCGCTGGCGTCCGAATGCCGATCAACAACAGCCGTTTGCGGTACAGAGCTGTTACCGGCGGTGACCTCGATCTGCTTTGCCACACCGAGGTGGGTGCGTAGCCCCGATGCCGCACCATTTTGATGATTCTCGGCTGGGCGCGGCTGGGCTTGAGAATCACGCCCTTCGGCTTGATCTGTTTCTGCGGCCTGCTGGCCTTGCCCCGGCAGCTCGGCGTTTTCGTAAAGCGATCGCGCCCGCCGGGTGGCGTGCATCCGCAGCATGGCGCCGGGGTGTCTGACAAGGGTGGTCAACTCCCTAAACTGGCGCGTGACGCGCTCAACGACGTCGGGTAATCGCCCCATGGATTAGCCCTCCTCCGTGCCTAAAGCCGCGAGGGGGGACTCGCCCTCAGCCACTGCTCCGGTTGAAGATTGAGTACCGGATTGGGCGATCGCCTCTCCATCGGCGACCCGCCCGTCGTCCAGCTCGTTGACCTGCCGGTAGGTGTTATATAAGTAATTCAAGTCTGCGGCAAATAGGCCTTCAATCACAGCGGTATTGACCTCTTCTAACGCCCCTAATTGGGTAATTACCCGAGACAAAATCACAACGGTAGCGTAAGCCGGGTTGGCCTGCACTCGGGGGTCTTTCAAGGGCACAATTTCATCGATTGCCTTTGCCAAACGCATCACGCCGGTCCGGTGTAGGTTGCCTTCCCCGTCTAGGTAGCCCTTGGGCAGGGTGAATTCAAATTCGGTTTGAAACATTGGGCCTGAATGTGGTGTTAAGACATGGCAGTGTATCTGTTTAGCGTCTTGGTGTTACCCCCTCTAGCTCCCCCTTGCAAAAGGGGAGAACTTTGCTTCCCCCCTTTACAAGGGGGGATTGAGGGGGGTAAAGCCAGAATGCGGCATAGTTTTCCATACTCGCTAAACACGTACATGGCAGTGCCATGTCCCTACGGATCAACGCAAATATTCTACGTACATGGCACCATTCGCCCTACGACGATGGCTCGACCCGCACAAAGCTGTCCACCGCCATTTCTAGCTCTTCCACCTCAATGTCAGTGCTCTGGGCACCGAGATCAGCCGCCTTATAGCTCAACGGCCAGGCGCCGCTGAAGTTGAATCGCACCTGCTCTTCCGCCGCCTGGTTGTAAATCACCAGCGAC
>JBHJHJ010000097.1:0-44210 GCA_050330955.1 Elainellaceae cyanobacterium
CAGCGATAGTATTGAGGCTACAGTTGCCGTGCAGATCGGCTTTGCTGATAGGCTCTGAACATAAACAACGCTGTTGACCCCACCTGCCCCTATGCCACCCGAATCCACCTCTGCGATCGCCTCCTCCGACCTCAGCGCCTACGACTGGTCTAGCCTACTAAAGCAGCTGCTCGACAAAGAATCTCTTAGCCGCGACCAGGCTGCAACCCTAATGCAGGGCTGGCTCACCGAGTCCATTTCTACCGTGCTGTCGGGGGCAATTCTCGCCGCGATTCAGGCCAAGAACGTCTCCCCTGCTGAGCTAGCGGGGATGGCCCAGGTGCTGCAGGCGCAGGCGCAGCCGAAAACGAGGACCGATTTCCCCACGCCGCTGATTGACACCTGCGGCACGGGTGGGGACGGGGCCTCTACATTTAATATTTCTACCACCGTTGCCTTTGTGGCGGCGGCGGCGGGCGTTCCCGTGGCGAAGCACGGCAACCGAGCTGCTTCCAGTATGGTGGGCTCGGCGGATGTACTGGAGGGGTTGGGCATCAATCTTCGGGCGCCCTTGGGTAAGGTGGAGGCTGCGGTGGAAGCCGTTGGCATCACGTTTTTGTTTGCCCCAGGCTGGCACCCCGCGATGAAGTCAGTGGTCCCCTTCCGCAAAGCGCTGAAAGTGCGCACCGTGTTTAATTTGCTGGGGCCTCTAGTCAATCCGCTGCCCATTACCGGGCAGGTGCTGGGGGTCTATGACCCGGCTCTGGTGTCCACGGTAGCCCAGGCGCTCCAGCTCCTCGGTCGCCCCCACGCCATCGTCCTCAATGCCCAGGAAGGGCTAGATGAGGCCGGCCTGGCCGACATCACCCACATGGCGACGGTGTGGAACGGGCAGGTGAAGCCCGCGACGCTGAACCCTGAGGAACTTGGCATCAGCCGGGCTCCTACGGCGGCGCTGCGGGGCGGCGACCTGCAGGAGAACACCGACATTATGAAAGCCGTGCTTCAGGGGAAAGGGACTCAGGCGCAGCAGGATGTCGTCGCGCTTAATGCGGCATTGGCCCTGACCACTGCAGGTGAGGCAGGTGAGCCGGGGCTGGATACCTATCGTTCTCAGCTTGAGCGAGCCCGTGAAGTTCTCTCTAGCGGCGCGGCCTGGGACAAAGTAGAGGCGCTCTCTAAGGCGCTACGGGACTAATTCAGCGCCATTCCCCTACTCGACACCTCTACTTCTTGGAGGGTACTGAGTCCCGCGAGTCACGGCTTCGGCGCTGGCCAGAACGACCCCGGCGCCGCGGCTTAGGCGTAGGCGCTGAGTCATGCTCAACCCGCGACTGGGGGGGACGAATCTTGTCGTAGGCCATCTGTAGGGCGGCGGCGGCGATGGTGTGAGGCTCGTAGTCTTCACTGAGCTGGGCCACGATGGGCAAGAAGGAGGCGACCCGTTCCCCCACCAGCACTTCTTCAATTTGAGATTTGAGCTTTTGCAGGTGACGCGCTTCGATATCGGCTCGAGTGGGGATGTTGGCCCACTCTAGCTTCTGACGGGTGTGGTTTTCGATTTCGCGGACCTTGCGCTTATCGAGGGGGTGGACCAGGGTAATGGCGGCGCCCTCTTTGCCGGCGCGGCCTGTGCGGCCAATGCGGTGAACGTAGTTTTCAACGCTGTCGGGCAGGTCGTAGTTGATGACGTGGGTCAGGTCTTCCACGTGCAGGCCTCGCGCCGCAATGTCGGTGGCGACCACCCAGCGCACCTGGCGCTGCTTGAACCGCAGCATCAGCCGCTCCCGCTGGGACTGGCTCAGGTCGCCGTGGTATTCGTCCACGCTGTGGCCTGCCGCCTGTAGCTGCCGGGTGAGGTCGGCTGCCGTGCGGCGGGTGCGGACAAATACGATGGCGGACTCAGGGTCTTCCATTTCTAGAATGGGCTGCAGCGCTCGGGCCTTGCTCCACCCGCGAGGCAGCATGTAGGCCGTTTCCACCACGCGGCTCGGCGTGGCCTGGGGCTGCTCTACGGTGATGGTGACGGGCGATCGCAAAAACTTGGTGGCTAGAGCCCGAATTGCCGGGGCCATGGTGGCCGAGAAGAATGCCGTCTGGCGCTCCGTTGGCGCCTGGGCTAGAATTCGCTCCACATCTTGAATGAAGCCCATGTTGAGCATCTCGTCAGCCTCGTCTAGCACGAGCCACTCCAAGGCATCGAGCTGAAGCTCGCCCCGGCTGAGCAGGTCCAAGATTCGCCCTGGGGTGCCGACCACCACTTGACTGCCCCGCCGAAGCTGCTTAATTTGCCGGTCAATAGACTGCCCGCCGTATACGGACAGAACGTGGACGCGGCGATCGTCGTTGAACCCACGAATGGCCTGGTAGACCTGCTGGGCAAGCTCTCGCGTGGGCGTTAGGATCAGCGCCTGCACGCCTTTGGCGTTGGGATCAAGCTGCTCTAGTAGGGGTAGCGAGAAGGCCGCAGTCTTACCCGTGCCCGTTTGCGCTTGGCCCACAACGTCTTTTCCAGACAGCAGGTGGGGGATCGCCTGCGCCTGAATTGCAGTGGGGTGAACAAAGCCCACCTGTTCGAGGGACTGTACGCGGGCTTCCGATAAGCCCAAGCTCTTAAATGTCAACTCCATCCGTGTCTCCTGTATTAAGTAGTTGAGACACGTCGGAGCGCGCCTCTAAGCTGAGTTTGAGGGTCTGCAATATGACCGTAGAGGTCATAGATATCTGCATCTGTAATCAGGGCAGGCACAATGCTGCCCATTGGCGCGTCGCCTTCGAGATAGACGACCCCGTCGACATCGGGGGCAAACCGCGCTGAGCGACCAACCCGCTGCCCGGTTCCGGGGTGCTCTTGCTCTACGAGAACATCGACAACCCGGCCCACCTCAGCAGCATTTCTCCGCTGAGAAATGGGCTGCTGAAGCAGCATCAACTGCTCTAGGCGCTCGTCCATCACGGCTTGAGGGACGGGATCAGGCAGACTGTAGGCTGCCGTCCCTTCTTCTGCTGAGAAGGTAAATCCCCCAACATGGTCAAACTGATGGCGTTCAACAAACTGCAAAAGGTGCTCGAACTGCGCGTCGGTTTCCCCTGGAAATCCGACAATAAATGTCGTGCGCAGCACTGCATCGGGAAGCTCTGCTTTTAGGGTTTCGATAACCCTATCGTTGACCTGTCCCTGCCAGGGCCGATTCATAGCCCTGAGAACGCTGGGGTGAGAATGCTGTAAAGGCAAGTCTAGATAAGGTAACACATTCGGCGTGTCGCGGATGGCGGCAATCACCTCCGGAGTCAGTCCCGTCGGGTAAGCGTAGTGCATGCGAATCCAGGGAACCTCTACTTCCCCAAGAGCTCGCAGCAGTTCGGCCAGCTGGGGTTTGCCGTAGCGGTCGAGGCCGTAGTTGGTTGTAATTTGAGAGATCAGCACCAGCTCTTGAACGCCCTGAGCCGCTAGAGCATGGGCTTCTGCCACGATGGACTCAATGGAGCGCGATCGCTGCTTGCCCCGCAGGGTAGGGATGATGCAGAACGCGCAGCGATAGTCACACCCTTCGGCCACCCGCAGATAGGCGGTTCCCTCCGCAGTGGTGCGATAGCGCGGCGTAGTTTCATCGGCAATGTAGGTGGGCTGTTGAGAAACCGCTTTAACGCGCTCTCCCTGCTCGGCCCGCTCGATGACGTCGACAATTTTGTGGTAATCCCCTGTGCCTACGATGGCGACCGCTTCTGGGAGTTCCGCCAGCAGCTCTTCTTGGAAGTGCTGGGCCATACAGCCCGCAATCACGACTTTCTTGCCCGCTTCAGCCAGCTCAACCAGGGCGCGCACAGATTCTTCGCGAGCGGCTTGGATAAAGCTGCAGGTATTGACAACAACGTAGTCAGCCAGCTCCTCATGGCCACCGACATCATAGCCAGACTTGGCGAGCAGACCCAGCATGTGCTCGCTGTCAATCCTATTTTTCTCGCATCCCAAATGGGAAATGGCAACTGTTGGCTTTGTGCCCATAAGTCCTGAAAGCGCTTGCGAAATGAGAAAGTCTGCGACGTGAGGCGCGTCCGAACCAGCAAACCTTAAACTTGCTCTGTCAATTGGCAGCAGCGGTGAGAGCGTTAAAGGCCACAACTTTAAATAAGTTATGTAAACTGACGGCCCTGCCCCATCCTATCGTAAAAATACATAACAATGTGAAGTGTTTTTGGAACATCGTGCTAAAAGAGGCAGCAATCATAAACATAGACGCTAGCAGTGGCCTAAGCGATCGCCCAAATGGACTGCTGTGGTTAAGCTGTAATGCTTTCATACGCTGCACCTGTTCTGTCCTGATGGGCCACTTACGCTTGGGATGCTTACGGTACTCAACGGCAGAGACTGGAGTCAAGTCAATGTGAATCCTGTCGAGAAAACTGGATTGAGGTCGCCTTGGCGTCAATTATTCGATAGGATCTGGGGTGTTCTTGATTCTTCTTGGCTAGCTTTGTTAAGAGCTACCCCGGCATTAACCTCAGACTGTATGGGCAACGCTACGTGAACTTACGTCAGGTCTTTAATACGACGAACCCAATTATTGGTGTGGTTCACCTGCAGCCGCTGCCGACTTCTCCCCGCTGGGGCGGAGATCTTAAGGTAGTGCGAGCACGAGCAGAGCAAGAGGCTGTCGCGCTGGCATCGGGCGGTGTTGATGGCATTATTGTTGAAAACTTTTTTGATGCTCCCTTCACCAAAGAGCCGGCTGATCCCGCTATCGTGAGCGCGATGACCCTGATTGTTCATCGGCTGATGAACCTGGTGGCTCTCCCCTTCGGAATCAACGTCCTGCGTAATGACGCCCGCAGCGCGCTGGCGATCGCGAGCTGCGTTGAGGCTCAATTCATCCGGGTAAATGTTCTTACAAGCGTGATGGCCACAGATCAGGGTCTGATTGAAGGGGATGCTCACCGGCTGCTGCGCTATCGCCGCGAGTTGGGCAGCGACGTCAAAATTTTGGCCGATGTGCTGGTGAAGCACGCCCGTCCTTTGGGGGCGCCGAACCTAACCACCGCTGTGCAGGAGACCATTGAGCGCGGTCTGGCCGATGGCGTCATTCTCTCCGGGTGGGCGACGGGCTCTCCCCCAAGTAAAGAAGACTTAGAGCTGGCAACCGCCGCCTCCAACGGCGTGCCGGTGTTTATTGGCAGTGGCGCAACTTGGGAAAATATTCCCAACTTAATTCAGGCGGCGGATGGGGTGATTGTGTCGTCTTCTCTCAAGCACAAAGGGCAAATCGCCCAGCCTATTGACCCGATTCGCGTGGGGCAGTTTGTCGACGCCATGCGGCAGGGTTTAGCCAGACAGGAGACCGCGCACACGCCCGGGGCGATCCCCACCTATTCCGAACCCTGCCCCGAGTAGAGACATGGCGCCGCCGTGTACCAATCTCCCTGACCCGCCATGTCCCAGCGCTCCCACTACTGGCAGCTCCTGCCTTACATTCGATCTTGCTGGCGCACTATCGTCCGGGCGCTGCTGTGTACGCTAGTGTTCACGGTCTTCTGGCCGTTTTTGGCCTGGATCGCCGGAGAGATGCTGGGGGCCTTAGCTGCGGGCGAGGTAATGCGGTTAGCGCGGCTAGCCGGGGTGACTACGCTGCTATTTTTGGTGCAGAAGCTGGCCCAATATGGCCAAGATGCCCTCATGGCCCAGGCTGCGCTGCGCATTGCTTTTGACCTACGGCTGGATGCCTACGCCCACCTGCAGACCCTCAGCCTCAGCTACTTTGAGACGGCTAAAACCGGGGATTTGTCCTACCGGCTGACGGAGGACATCGATCGCATTGGTGAGGTGGTCAACAAGCTATTCCACGACTTTCTGCCCTGCGTGCTGCAGCTTTTCGTGGTCTTTGGCTACATGGTCTATCTCAACTGGCAGCTCACCCTGGCCACCTTGGTGATGGTGCCCCTGCTGGCGGGGCTAATCGGCTGGTTTGGCGATCGCATGCTGACGGCCTCCCGCCGCAGCCAAAACCGCGTCTCTGACCTGTCTTCCCTGGTGACAGAGATGGTGAGCGGCATGCGCATTATTCAAGCTTTCTCTGCGGAGGCCTTTGAGCGAGAGCGGTTTCGCGAGGAAGCCGAGCGCAATCGGCAAGCCCAGTACCGCGCAGCTTGGCTGCGGGCGGTCCAGTTTCCGGTGGTGGGGTTTCTCTACGCCATCAGTATTTTGCTGCTGCTGCTGCTAGGGGGGTGGCAGATTGCGGCAGGGAATCTCACCGGGGAGTCCTTTGGTAGCTACGTGGCCGCAGTGCTGCTGCTGATTGACCCCATCGCCCACATCACCGATAACTACAGCCAGTTCAAGCAGGGGGAGGCGTCGGTGGACCGCATCTTTGAGCTGCTGGCCCTACGGCCTGCCGTGGTAGAACGGCCTGAGGCAAAGCCGTTGCCCACCGTCGCGGGGCGGGTGGAGTACCGCAGCGTTAGCTTTGGCTACAGCGAGGTCCAGCCCGTGCTACGAAACCTGAGTCTGCGGGTGGAAGCGGGGGAAGCGATCGCCCTAGTGGGGCCGAGCGGTTCGGGGAAGACGACGCTGGTCAATTTGCTGCCGCGCTTCTACGATCCCCAGGTCGGGCAAATCCTGATTGATGATATTGATATCCGCGAGGTGAGATTGCGCAGCTTGCGGCAGCAAATCGGCATTGTGCCCCAGGATACGCTGCTGTTCTCCGGCACCATTGCCCAGAATATTGCCTTCGGCCAGCGGAATGTAAACAGGGATCAGATTGAGGCAGCGGCCACCGTCGCCAATGCCCACCGCTTTATTCAAACCTTCTCCCAGGGCTACAGCACCTATGTTGGGGAGCGGGGGGTGAACCTGTCGGGTGGTCAGCGGCAGCGGCTGGCGATCGCCCGGGCAGTGCTGCTCGATCCCCGCATTTTGATTTTGGATGAGGCCACTTCGGCGCTGGATTCTGAGTCGGAGGCGCTGGTGCAGGAAGCGCTAGAGCGGCTAATGAAGGGCCGCACGGTGTTTATCATTGCCCACCGGCTCGCCACGGTGCGCCGGGCTGACCGCATTGTGGTGGTGGAGCAAGGTCGCATTGTGGAAACGGGCACCCACCAAGAGCTGCTGGCGAGAGGCGATCGCTATGCCGCCCTGCACAATCAGCAGTTTGCTGCTACCCGTGATGCCACGGCCCTAAATGCCGCGGGGCTAGATTGACCATTACCCAGATTGGCCATTACCCAGATTGACTATTATATGAATTGATTATTATGGAGGAGACCTCGCTCGGACCACTCCGATGACGTCTTCTCTAAATCTAAAGCCCCGATACCGCAGTAGAGCCATCGTGCTCGCATTTGCTGGCGTTCTGATCCCCGGCCTGCATAAGTTTTACCTAGGCGAGTGGCGCTGGGGTCTTGTCTATTTGGTGGCTGCAACGACGCCGATTTCTCGGCTCGCAAGCTTGATTGAGGGCTTGTGGTACTGCTCCATGAGCGATGAGGTGTTTGATCACAACTTCAACCGCCGCTATTTGGCCAAGCAAAGGGCTCAGGCGGTGCAAACCCTGCCCGATCCGAAGCGGGTTGAGTCGGTGGCTGAAGCCCTCCGCAAGCTGGACCAGCTCCGTAAAGATGGACTTATCTCTGAATATGAATTTGAGCAGAAGCGCCGTCAGTGGCTAGACCGCATAGACTAGTGCTATAGCTAGAACCGGCTATAGCATTAGGGCTATCGCGTTAGATAGAGTTGGGGCATAGGGGCAGTATCGTGGAGCTAAGACGCTGGATTGGGGGGATGAGGCGATCGCTGGACAGCGTGACTCAGGCTCGCCTGCAGGAAATTCGACAGAATCCTTACTGTCGCCTGCAAACTTCGGAGGATGTAGCGATCGCGGTGGAGCTGGGTCTGTTCATTGACGCCAACCGCGCTGCGGTAGACGATTGGCTGCGGCTACCCTACCTCTCCATCCATCAAGCACGGCAGCTTGTAGCGCTGCGGGGGGCCGGGGTCACCTTCTATTCCTTAGAAGATCTGTCGGCGGGTCTCGGTGTCTCACTGTCTGTGTTTCAGCCCTTCTCGACGCTGATTCAGTTTCACTACTATTGCACGGATGAGACCAGCCTCGGCGGCCTCAATCCCAACAGTGCCCCACTGACCGAACTGGCGGCGCTGCCCGGCCTAACCCAGGAAATAGCGGGGGCGATCGTAGCGGCCCGTGAGGCGAGGCCATTTGAGAATTTGGTGGATCTGCAGCGTCGTTTGGGGCTGTCTCGCGAGGCAATTAACCAACTGCTGCATTATTTACGATTCTAGTCGGGTGCTTCTAGTTTCGAGGTGGCCTTGCTAAGGTAGGGGTCTTATGCCCAGACGATGGGTTGAGATGTCGTTTACTCTCACAGCAGCATATGGTAAGCACGCAGATTACTTCAGCGTCCGAGGATCTGCTCAAAGATCCCCTTGGCGACGGCAAAAGCCGCATGCATTTGGTCTCTTCTATGGGGTCAGATTTGGATGTGGTCAACGACGCCCGCGCCTCTTTTGAGCGCGTATCGGATGAGCTAAGCGAGAAGGATATTAAGTTACTTAATTATCTCGCGGCACATCAGCATACTTCTCCTTTTAGAGGTGTGGTGTTCAAGTTTAAAGTTAAGGCACCACTATTTGTTGCTCGTCAATGGTAAATCATTGCCCCATCTAGAAGAAATTCTAGATGCGTACCGTGTGAACTCAGGGGAACCCTACGTTCTCTCGATTGAAGAATCGGGAAATATGGCAATCCTGAGCCAAGCCGAATCATTTGATTTGGAAGGTGCAACGACTATCCCTCTGGGGAGTAGGGGCCAAGAGGCTTCGAAGCGCACGGCATCCTAACCTAGTTGGAAGGATGATGATATAGTCTGGTCTTCAGAGAAACCTGAAGAGGCTAAGCGGAATCGGTTTAGCCGAAACACAAACGGGAAACACGTGATTGCCAGCAGCCACAACGACGAGCAAGTGGGCTGGAACGAAAAAAGCTTCCGCTATGTGGCCATTGAAGATGGCCAGGAGTTTTACTGCCCGCAAACCTTTCGGCAGCAGGCTAAGGTCAACAAGCAGGCTACCGAAGGGGCGCTTGACCCTGACGTCAACCGGCAGGCAGTCGAAACTTACGAGACCCTCTGTCAACAGAGCTATCAAGCCTATCGTCACCTGCTCGATCTAGGCGTAGGCCGAGAGCAGGCCCGGGGCGTCCTCGTTCCGGCAGTTTACACCTCTTGGGTGTGGACGGTTTCCCTACAGGCCCTGCTGCACTTCCTGCAGCTTCGCTTGGGTAAAGGGGCTCAAAACGAGATTACGGCCTATGCCCGCGCTGCCCACGAGCTCGTATCCCCCATCGTGCCTCACTCCATTACCGCTTGGGAGAAGAGTCTCGGGCTGGACCTATCTGCTGCCGGAAAGAACTAGCGGACAAGCCCCAAGTCAGCCCGAAAAGTAGCCTATTGCCCGCAGGATTTTAGGGTAGGGTGCATTAGCGTAGAAGCAGAACCCATTCATCACCGATTTATTACGGAGGCCCGCTCATGTGGCGTCGTTGGCTGCTTGTGTTGCTGATTGCTGGCGTTGGCTGCGCCGGTCCTAAAGTCGATTCCCCAGCCCCGTCCTCTACCCCAGAGGTGGCTGCTGAAGATGCCGTGGCTACGGCGGATGAAACTATTATCACGGGCGATCGCATCGGCCCAGTGCGGGTAGGCACCACCTTGGGGGAGCTAGAGACCGTGGTCAAGCAGACCTATGGCGAGGAGGTCACCTTTGTGCCCACGCCCAACTTCATGGTGGATTTGGATGCGATCGCCGTCAATTTAGGGGAAGAAACGCTGTTCTATGCGCTGTACTTTGGCTCAGAGTCCCTCAGCGACAGTGAACCTGTCGAACTGTTGCTGACCACGAACCCGCGCTTTAAAACGCCTAAGGGGGTAGGTCCTGGCACGACGCTGCAGGCGGCAGAGGCGGCCTACGGTGAGGCCACCCTGGCCCACAGCACAGAAAATGAGATGCGGGAGTCCGTACGCTTTGCCAACTTCAACGCGGCTAGCGTCGTGTTTCGCACCAACGGCTTTTCTGAAGCGGGGCCTGGCCTGGCCGGAATTTACGACGAATCGGCGGGGGGTTCCTTCTTTGAGACCACCCAGTACCGGGATGACGCTGTGATCCGGGCCGTGATGGTAGATGGTAACCGCCTAGAGGCGGCGCGATCGCCCCTAGGAGATGAGCCCCAGAGAGACGAGACAGACAGAGATGAAACAGAGGGCGACGAGTACGACCCGCCTCAGCCAGGGGCCTCAGATGGGGGTCAGTCCTACGCCCAAGCCGATCGTCAGCTCAACCAGACCTACGGCACCGTGATGAATACCCTTGCGCCAGACGCGCAGACAAAACTGGTTGACGCCCAGCAGGCCTGGATTTCGTTCCGCGATGCCGAATGCGGGTTTCAGCCGCTGGTGGGTTTACCTAAGGAGGCTTGTCTGGCGGAAATGAGCCGCGATCGCACCGCCCAGCTCGACCAGAAGCTGACTGATGACGCACCAGTAGTACCCGACTGGCTGTTAACCGGCTTGGGCAGCGTGACCGTGGAGGGCAGTCAGACGGTGAACTGCGATGACCCCCAGGGAACGCCTGAGATCAACTACTGCATCGGCTTAGGCTACGAGCGCGAAGACGATCGCCTCAACCAGGTCTACCAGGCTATCCAGGACGGCCCCACCACCGCTGCAAAAGACAGCCTAGTAGACGCCCAGCTCGCCTGGATCGACTTCCGCGATGCTCACTGCCTATCTGAAGTTCACAACGCCTACGGGGCAACAGGCTACAACGCCTACTATGCCGCTTGTCAGGCCCGACTGACCCAGCAGCGCACCACCACCCTATCGGGCTACGGCGACCTGCTTTAGCACCGTCATCGGTCCGTAGGATTTGAGCAGGGCGAGCTGGTGTTCATCCCGAACGAACAGGGAACCGGCAAAGCCGAGGGAGTTCACGGATATAGATTTGAAGGATTCCTGCGATCGCGGCACCACAAGCATCCACCGCCGCGTGAACAGGAGGTTGTACGCTTTCGTCTGCTGCTCGCCCTGCAGATCTATGCTCACCGACTTTAAAAGCTGGCGATAGGCTGCGAGAAGCTGCTTCGCCGGTTCAGGGCTCGTGCCTAGGGCCATGGCACCGTGGCGGAAAGGCAGCGTTGAAAACGAGCTGGGTTGCTCTAGGCGCTCAAACTGCAGCACCGCGTCAACTGGAATTTCATCTGTGGCGGTGGGAACGAGCTGCAGGTGCTTATGGGGCTGGCTAGCGCCGGCAAGAGGGCCACCATTGTAGAACACGAGTCCATCAATCTCGCACAGGCAGCGCCAGGCGGCGTGGAAATCCTGCTCGTTGAGCCAATTGTCCTGCGGCTCGAAGGCCCGGGTCACCATCAGCAGATGGTGGTCTACGACGTTGTATTTGTTCAGCAGGCAGAGGTGAGTCTGCGACAAATTGCCGACAAATAGATCGGGATCGTAGGGCAGAAAGGGGTTGAAGGGTTTACCGTCAGCCGTAGCCTTGGTCTGCTTTTTAGCCTTCTCCTTACGGGCCAGGTTGGACAAAATGCGCACCACGAACAGCATCCCGCCATCGTCTAAAAACTCAGACTGGGTTGGAATCGACTGCAGCGCCCCGCACTGGAGGGCGTATTCGGTTTGGGCTTTGACGCGGGACCAAAGCTGACCCGAGGATAGGGTGGCGTCAGCGTGTGGGGTTGAGTCAGACATGTCAGTTCTCTTGCCCGTCGCTAGGCCTAAAGCTGTTCAACCTGCTGCACCTCAAGCACAGGCCCAATCATCGCCAGAGTCATAACGTCCTTGCGCACCCGGCCCGTCACTCGGAGTCTCAGCCCCTCTTGCTGGAGCTCAGCGGGTTTCCCTTGGTAAATTTCGTAGGTTTGCTGCTCGGTCTTTAGGGCCCAGGTGCCGGTCCCTAGCCCGGCGCGGGCCATGGTGCCCTCTACCGTGATCGTGTCCTGGCTCATCGCGCTGCCTCCACTTTGAGAGCAAGGTAGGCCAAGACCGCGCAAAGTCCAGCATTTACCAGCAGAAATAGGGAGGCGATCGCTCCGCCACCCAGCCACACCAGCGCGGGCGCGAGGAAGGCGCTGACGGTGAGGCAGCTTGCCACACCTAGGGAACTGCCGATGGCGAACCACTTCAGCGTTGGGTGGGAGAGCAGCAGCGCCAGTAGGGCTAGGGGAATTAGGGCGCTGGCGGTGAGGGGGTTGAGGACGCCGCTGCCGCCGATGGCGGTGCCCAGCTCGGGAATTGAGCTGCCCATCACCCGCAGGGGCCACTGGGGCAGATCAAACACGTAGAGGCCTCTGAGGATGAACGCTCCGGCACTACCTGCGACTAGGCCCGAGGCCAGCCAGCCACTCGCCAGCGGTAGGGCCGCTGGCAGGTAGGTGCGCAGCAGCCAGGCCAATAGGTACGACCCCAGCACCATGCCAATTTTCGGCAGCAGAGCCACCACGCCACCGTCAAACCAGAACCGCAGGTTGAGGTAGCCGTTGCGGTTGAGCCACTGGAAGAAGTCTTTCGGGGAGATTTTGCCCGCCTGGGCCAGCTTGACCGCTGCTGCTGCGTCGAGGTGCCCTGCCCCCAGATAGTTCAGCTCGTCGCTGCGGCCTGAGCGGGAGGATTGGTAGAGCACTTCGGCCACTTCGTCTGGATCTTCAACGCCGGAGGCCACCACGAGGGCCGCAACACCGCTGACGTGGGCCGTAGCCATGGAGGTGCCTTGGAGCGATCGCAGCTCCGATGTTCCCGCATTGGGAACGATGGTGTCCTGCAGGATACCGCCGGTTTCTGCTTCCCCCAGGCTGCCGCCCGGTGCGGCAATGTTAACCCCCGCCCCGTAGTTGGAGTAGGGGGCCTTAGCACCCGTGGCGTCTGTGGCCGAGACGGCGATCGCGTGGGGGTAGCGGGCGGGGTAGGCAGCGGCATTTTCGCCAGAGTTACCTGCTGCGGCTACGACGACAACGCCTTTGTCGTGGGCGTAATTGATGGCCTGCCCAAGCACGGCGCTCTCTCCCAAACCACCTAAGCTGAGGTTGACGACGTTGGCCCCGTGGTCGGCGGCGTAACGGATGGCCTCTGCAATATCTACCACCGTGCCGCTGCCCGAAGCGCTCAAAACTTTAAGCGGCATTAGGGTGGCGCCGTGGGCAATCCCTGCTACGCCATAGCCGTTGTTAGTGGACTGGGCAATGGTGCCGGCAATGTGGGTGCCGTGGCCGTTGTCATCTGAGGCGTCGCGGCTATTGTCTACAAAGTTGTAGCCCGCCACAAACTTGGTTTGGGCCAGGTCTTTGACCCGGCTAATGCCGGTGTCGATCACCGCCACCGTGACGCCTTCCCCATGGGTTTCATCCCACGCGGGCTCTACATTGACGCTGCGAAAGTTCCACTGCTGAGCGTAGTCCGGATCGTTGGGAACTTCGGTGGCTTGATAGATGTAGTTTGGCTCGATAGCTTCTGTCAGGGCTTTAAGCTCTGAACGCCGAAGCTGTTTGAGGCGCTGGCGCTGGTTGGAAGCTGACCCCAGGGCGTCACCCGACAGCAGGTAAGTTCGCTCGGCTTCGGAGAAGGGGCTGTTGAGCTGCGCTGAGGAGACGCCCCAACTCGCTAGCTGCTGCTCAATTTGTGCGGTCGTCAGGTCGTCGCGGAAGTCGAGAATGAGGCCGTCATACTCAGCACGCCCTCCGGCCAGCGTGGTTAACGCCCAACCCAAACCCACCAGAAACAGAACGCCCCACTGCCATTTCATAGATCTAATCGGGTGTAATGGTACGAACGAACAAGATATGTCCCACCTTAGCTCAACCGCCCCTGGAGTTAGGCCTAGAATGAAGGAGCTGATGCAAAACTTTAGCTCCTAATCTTAAGCTCCTAATTACATAGCCATAATGAAACGAAAGAGGGAGCGTCCCCCTGCGGGGGGCGCTCCCCCTGACAGCTACGTTTAATTACGGCGCTCTACTTAATACCAATAGACGACTGAAACAATGCTGCACGGACTGATGTGGTTGCCGCTGCTCGCGGTATTTATTGGGCTCACCTGGGCCGGCTGGAACGAGTATCAAAAGGTGGAGGCTTACCGCACCTGGGCTGAGACCTGCGATCGCGCTAAATACGACGTTCGGGCTATCCTGGGGCAGCGGGGGCGTCATCTGATCTGGGGTAAGCCTACACGTCAGGGCTTGGTTGAACAGCAGACTGTCGCCCTAGATGAAGTCGAATCGATTCAGGTTCGCGTCGGGGACCAGCTCGTCGATGAGACGGATTCTTCGGGTCAGGCCATGCTGGAGCTTTGTCTCTCCGGCGGCATGGTCAAGTCCATTCCCTTTACGAACGCCGAGATGGCCCTGCAGTGGCGTGAGGCCCTTCGAAAAGACCTGCAGGCTCCGGCTTCGCTCAGTGGGCCGTAAAGAAGCACCGGACAGATCGACGCCGAATACGTTCAACTGAATGCATTTAGTAGGGCTAATATGGCCAACTCCCGGCTCTCCCATTTACAGATTGTGAAGCGGCGGCGGCAGCTTAGACGTCGCCGCCGTTTGCGCATTGTGCGATCGCTGTGGCAGTTTCTGGTGGTTTGCGCTCTGACGGCTGGTGCCGTGTGGACCCTATCACTGCCGGGGTGGGTGCTGCGATCGCCCGACCAAATCACTGTCAGCGGCAACGATTTCCTCACGGCGGAAACCGTAAAGACGTTGCTGCCCATCGACTATCCACGCTCTATCCTGCGCGTTAGGCCAAAGCGTCTAGCGGTGGCGCTAGAGGCCCGTGGGCCGATTGCAGAAGCAATTATCAATCGGCAAATCTTACCGCCCGGCCTTAAGGTTCACATTCAAGAGCAGCGACCCGTTGCGCTCTTGCTAGGTAAGACAGATCTGCAAACTGCTGATGGCAGCCCCCCATCCCCTGCTTCAGTAGGCCTTACGCTGCAGCCCACAGGACTGCTAGATGAAACTGGGACGTTAATTCCGATTGAAAGCTACACCACGGTGAGCCAAGATTTAGAGCTGCCCACGCTCAAGCTAATTGGCATGCGTCAGCATCACCGCAGGCTCTGGTCCTCGCTCTACGACCAAATCAAGCGCAGTCCCATCGAGGTCACCGAAGTCGACCTGAGAAATCCAGCAAATATCATTCTGTTAAGCAGTCTTGGTCCAGTCCATATTGGCACCTACGAAGCTGAACGCTTCAGACATCAGCTCAAGACGCTGGACCAGATGCGAAACCTATCCCAAACGCTGTCGGCCTCAGAGCTGCAGTACATCGATTTAACGTCGCCAGAGCCCTTTCTTCAAATGTTGACGCCCCATGGGACTGATGCTTTGCCTATGGATGCCAACCATACCGATAGTGATGACTTAGTATTGGAGTAAGATACAGGGCAAAGACCGTGCTGATTTTCCATCCGTAGAGTGGCAAACGCCACGATTTATCTACGGCTAAAGCGCCGTAAGGCTGAGTTTGCTCAAGCGGTTGGTGTTTTAGAGCAACTTACCCTATAGTGAACAGGAATAGCCCGGTGCCCAAAAGGTTCTTATAACTATTTGCTCGATTTGTCCAGCACCGATGAATCTACGCCTTAAAAGTTTGGCCTTCGCAAGTCAGGTAAGCCCAGAGAGACAAGGCAAATTCGGAGCTGATAGTAATATATAGGTGCATCGCTTCCAATATCATTGTACTGACTGGCCTCAACTTTTGCCCCTGTGTCTTAGCCGCCGATGAACACCGCGAATACATCAAATCCTTTTACAGACTCTAGACCCCATTTGGTAGGGCCTGTCAGCAGTGGGCAGACAAATGGTCACGACGACGGTGTGCCAGATGAGCAGACGAGGGGTAATTCTGTGATGCCAAGCAGTATAGCCAGGATCAAAGTCATCGGTATCGGTGGGGGCGGCTGCAATGCTGTTAACCGCATGATTGCCAGTGAAGTATCAGGAATTGAGTTTTGGGCAATCAACACCGATGCCCAAGCACTCCAGAGCTCAGCTTCTCAGAACGGTCTCCAGGTTGGCCAGAAGCTGACGCGAGGTTTAGGGGCAGGGGGGAATCCGGCTATCGGGCAGAAAGCGGCGGAAGAGTCCAGAGATGAGATTGCCGCAGCGCTAGAAGGTGCGGATTTGGTATTTATTACTGCCGGCATGGGCGGCGGTACCGGAACTGGCGGCGCCCCTGTGGTAGCTGAAGTCGCTAAGGAGGTCGGCGCCCTGACGGTGGGCGTTGTGACTCGTCCATTCATTTTTGAGGGCCGCCGCCGCACCTCTCAAGCTGAGGAGGGCATCGCAGCGCTTCAGAGCCGCGTCGACACGCTGATTATCATTCCTAACGATAAGCTCTTATCTGTCATCTCAGAGCAGACGCCAGTGCAGGAGGCTTTCCAGGTTGCCGACGATATCCTGCGTCAGGGTGTCCAGGGAATCTCCGACATTATTACGGTGCCGGGCCTAGTCAATGTCGACTTCGCGGACGTGCGGACGGTAATGGCAGATGCTGGCTCAGCGCTAATGGGGATTGGAATCGGCTCAGGGAAGTCTCGGTCTCGCGAGGCGGCGATCGCCGCTATCTCGTCTCCTCTGCTAGAGTCTTCCATCGACGGGGCAAAGGGCGTCGTGTTCAACATCACTGGAGGCAGCGATCTAACGCTGCATGAGGTGAACGCGGCAGCCGAGATTATTTACGAGGCCGTTGACCCCAACGCAAACATTATCTTCGGCGCCGTCATTGACGATCGCCTCCAGGGTGAAGTGCGCATCACCGTGATTGCCACCGGGTTTACCGCCGAGGTGGCAGAATCTCAGACGACATCCCCCCGCGTCGCCCCGCTCAAGCGCCCTGCGTCAAAGCCGACTTTCTCTGCGGTTCCTTCTGAGCCTCAGCAGAAGTCTTCTGGGCTAGATATTCCTGAGTTTTTGCAGCGGCGACGCCCTTCGCGATAGGTGAAGGAGGCGGTTTCAAGCCGCCCCTTACAGCGGGACAACCGTCACGGTGATGGCGTGACTTCCGACTCGATCACCGCTTCCGACTGGTGGACGACGTTTCGCAGTGCCTCTAGCCGTTCTGTGGTGGTTTGCCAGAGCTGGCGCTGATGGGCCTCTAGTAGTCGCTCTGCCATGTCTCGCAGCGCCCAAGGGTTCTTCTCTTGGACAAAAGCCTGCACCGCCTCGTCTAGCACGTAGGCCTCAGCCACGCCGTCGTACATGTGATCGGCGACGCAGTTGGTAGTGGCATCGTAGGCAAACAGGTAATCCACCGTAGCCGCCATCTCAAATGCCCCTTTATAGCCGTGGCGCATCACCCCCTGAATCCACTTAGGGTTAATCACCCGCGAGCGATAAACTCGGGCAATTTCGTCGCGGAGGTGACGAATGCGGGGACGCTCTGGCACAGCATGGTCGCCAAAATAGACTGCAGGCCTGCCGCCCTGGGCTCTCACGGCTGCTGTAAGGCCCCCTTGAAACTGATAGTAGTCGTCGGAATCGAGCAGGTCGTGCTCCCGGTTATCCTGATTGTGTAGCACCACCTGCATCTGCTGTAGGCGCTGCTGAAAGGCCTCTGGCGCGGCTTTGCCCTCCCGTCCAGTGTAAGCATAGCTGCTCCAGTTGATGTAGGCTCGCGCTAAATCCTCGGCGCTGCTCCAGTTCTGCCCTTCGATCAGGCCTTGGAGTCCGGCTCCGTAGGCCCCCGGCTTCGAGCCAAATACCCGGTATTGCGATCGCACTCTGGCTTCATCCGGCAGAAGACCCGCCGTTTGCCACTGGGCCATGTCCTGGGCAACCTGCGCTGCTAAAGGATTATCCTCCGTCGGCTCTTCAAGGGCGGCTACGGCCTCCACAGCCCTGTGAAATAGGTCGATTAAACCGCTGAACGCGTCGCGGAAGAAGCCGGAGACCCTGAGGGTGACATCTACCCGCGGACGACCTAGAGTGGCCACCGGCAAAATTTCGAAGTCTACCACGCGGCGTGAGGCTCCGTCCCACACCGGCTGGACCCCCAACAGCGCCAGCGCCTCGGCAATGTCGTCGCCGCCTGTGCGCATGGTGGAGGTGCCCCATACCGATAGACCTAAGGTTTTGGGGTACTCACCGTGCTCCTGGGTATAGTAGTCGATTAGGGTTTCTGCCGCTCGCCGCCCCACATCCCAGGCGCTGGGGGTCGGGATGGCGCGGCTGTCAACACTGTAGAAGTTGCGCCCCGTAGGCAGCACCTCGCTGCGGCCCCGGGTGGGCGCCCCAGAGGGGCCGCTGGGCACGTAGCCGCCATCTAAGCCGTGGAGAAGGGCGGTGATTTCCTGGCGGGTTTGGGCCAGCGCAGGTAAGAGCTGCTGGGCAATCCAGGTGAGTTCGTGGCAGAGTGCCCGCTCCGCTGTGAGGTTACCGGGATGCTGACCCGCAACAAGTGCTTCAACCAGGCGGCTAGCTTCCGATTCGATCGCTTCCACAGCATCACCCACGGTGCGACAGGCGGTTAGTCTGGCAGAAGTCGCTTCGAGGGGCGTTCCCAGGTCATCGGTGAGGGGATCTGTATCGAGGCCCCAAGCGGCAGCGATCGCCCGCGTCAGCCCAAGGCGATCGCTTCCTGGCTTAGTCCCAGTCTTGACAGCGGGATATCGAGCGATCGCCACCGCAAGATCCCGCTGCTGCTCACCTTCCGGGGGTTGCCCAAAGATGTGCAGCCCGCCCCGAATCTGGGCCTCCTTTAGCTCACAGAGGTAGCCGTCGGCCTGGGCAATAAAGGCCGGCACATCCAGCGCTTGCGGGGCGCTCTTGCTATTGGACGGCCAGGCCAAATCGCTGTCCAGGTTTACCTGCTGCGCTAAAGCCATCAGGCGATCGCAGATGGCCGGCAGCCGCCCTGGATCGAGTTTCTGAGCGTCGTAATACTCGTCAACTAGGGCCTCAAGCTGCAGCAGGGGCCCGTAGAGTTCAGCTCGGGTCAGGGGTGGGGTGAGGTGGTCCACGATAACGGCCTGAGCCCGTCGCTTTGCCTGGGAGCCCTCCCCTGGATCGTTGACGATGAAGGGGTAGAAGTGGGGCAGCGGACCGAAGGCCGCCTCGGGATAGCAGTCTTGGGAGAGGGCGATGCTTTTACCAGGCAGCCACTCTAAGTTTCCGTGTTTGCCCAAGTGCACCACGGCATGGGCATCGAAGTGCCGTCGTACCCACTGGTAAAAGGCCAGGTAGTCGTGGGTGGGGGCCAGGTCCGGGGCGTGGTAGCTGAGGCTGGGGTCGGCGTCGTAGCCCCGCGAGGGCTGGATGCCGACAAAAACATTACCGTACTGACAGCCAAACACCGGAATGGTGTCATTCGCCGCTGTGGTGATCTGCTGTTGCCAGCGGTCTGTCACGCCCTGCTGCACGGCCTGAGGAAGGCTATGAAAAAAGCTCCAGTAGTCCGGTAGCCCAATCCCTTGCTGCAGCGACTTGAGGGGCCGCATCTCAGGGTCGTTGGTGGGGCCAGCGATAATCTGCTGCATCAGGGCATCGCTCGTTTCCGGAATATTGCCCACGGTATAGCCCGCTTCCCGCAGCGCAGCCAGCACCCGAACACAGCTCTCGGGGGTGTCCAAGCCCACGCCGTTCGCGAGCCGTCCATCCCGGTTGGGGTAGTTGGCCAAAATCAGCGCCACCCGGCGCTCTGCCGGGGGCGTTTGCCGCAGCCGCACCCAGCGAGCGGCTAGATCCGCCACAAACTGGATGCGATCGCCCGCGGGCTGATAGGTGACCACGTCGGTTTCCAGCGGCTGGCTTTGGGTGGCGATCGCCTTAAAAGACACAGCCCGAGTAATGATGCGACCATCCACCTCTGGCAGCGCCACATTCATCGCCATATCCCGGGGAGATAGCCCCTGCCACCGCTGCTGCCACTGATCTTGGGTGCCCCCGCTGAGAATGACCTGCAGCACAGGCACGTCTAAATGGTGCCAAAGGGAGGGATGGGTTGCTCGGCCCGCGATCGCCATCTGGGCAGGCTCTATTGGAGTGATGGCAAAGCTAGTGGTATTGAGCACAAGCTGAGCGCAGGCCAGGTGCTGAGCCACTTGGTCTTGAATATCGGGCTCCCGCAGCGAGGAGACGAACAGCGGCTTTGGGGTAAGCTGCCGCTGCGCGAGGGCATGGCAGAGGGCGTCGATGGGCGTCGTGTTGCCCGAGAGGTAGTGAGCCCGGTAAAACAGGATGCCTACCTCAGGAGGACTAATTTCTATGGGAGCGGTGTTATCGGGCTCAGCAGCTTGATTTCCCTCAGAATCCGCGCTGATCCATTCATAGGGGCCGACCCGCAGTACCGGCTTTGGCGGCGGGGGCGCGTAGCTGGTCTCCAAACCAACGTCTGCCAGATACTGCAGGGCGTGAGTTAGGTTAATCACGCCCCCTTCGGTGAAGTAGCGCCACACCCGGTCTGCGATCGCCACTGAAACCGTAGAGTGGCTCATCAGGTGAGGATCAGGGCGATCGTCTCCTGGGATAGCAATCAGTTGGGCCCCAGACGCGCGCACCGTCTGGTTGACCACCTCCAATCCGTAAGGCCAGTATGCAGCCCCGCCTAAAAGCCGCAACACAACAATTTGGGCCTGGCGCAAGACATCTTCAGCATAGGCATCAATCGTTAACTGTTGCTGGAGCTGCAGTAGGCTAGTCACTCTAAATGCCGGGAAAGTCGCGGGGAGGCGCTCTATGGCACTAGCCAGCGTTTGGATATCGGTATCAGCCGCCGTGAGGATGACCCCTGGCGCGGGCTGCTGGTTGATAAAGATGACGCCGTCGCTGTTAGGCGTCCATCCTCCAGGGACTGCGGCTAGGCGGTGCATCGGCTCTGGCTCACGTAAGTATCATGAAATTCTTTAGATTCCCAGGACGGCGTTGAGGGGCAAGATAACATAGCAATTGCTCAGACCTACTGCAGGTGGAATCTTCAAAGGACCAGATACTTCAGCACAATTTCTTTTCACGAGTACCGGTCCCCCGAGATGTCATCTATATCAACGCCGTGGCGCTCTTGGCACGATGTTCTACGCCGTTCATCCATGCCCAGCTTCGACCCCATGTTCCGCTACACGCTATCGACAAGTCTGTTTCAGAACTTGCGCGACAGCTTCCATCAGCTTGCTGGCCCGAACCTGTCACACCCAAGACGCTACCTGGTTACAGAGTCATCTTTGACCCTAAATCGGTCTGCCGTAAATAACGTCGACTACTTCAGCGTGATTGTCTCAGACGGCCTTAGCGCGGCCCTCGTGGCTCAGCGCGTTTCCTCAAATTTGCAGTCTCACGAGACCGACCTAGAGCGATGTGCGGTGAACTTACTGGATGAAATAGCCACAAGCCAGTTCGTGGACTGGTTAGTAGAGCAACTGCCGCCGGGGTCAGAGCACCTCCCTATGGTACAGCAGATGCAGCAGACCATCCGCCAGACCGCCCAGAATCAAGCCGCCCAAAACCTTGTGGTTCCACTGCTCTTAGAAAAGCTATCCCATATTGAGCGGCGCTTCGCCGCTAAAATCGTTCAAGCTTCTCAGAACACAACTGCTTCAGCCTATTACGAGAAGCCGTCCTCTGCCGCGCTGCTGTGGCACTCGCACCTCAATCGAAGCCCCAATCAAAGGCTTGTGAATGCAACCGACGCTTATGAGAGGCTAACGATAGACGACCCTCAATCAGGCGCTCCAGAGCCGATTTCTGCAGCCCCTTGCGTTAGTGCGGCTGTGGGCAGAGTCTCTGAGCAGGCGGAAGTGGCACAGGCTAAGGTGAGTCAGGCTGAGGTGGAGTACATGACCGTTGAGCATGCCAAAAACAAATTCCTCGCGGCAATCAACCATGAACTGCGGACGCCACTGACCTATATTCTGGGCATGTCCACCACCCTACTGCGCTGGATTGATAACGGGGCTGACGCTGCCCTGCAGCAGCAGCAGCGCCACTATTTGGAGAGTATCTATAACCAAGGTAAACATCTGCTGGAGATGATCAACAGCATTCTCGATCTCTCTCAAAGCGAGGTTGGTCAGATGTCGCTAGACATTCAGAAAGTGTCGCTCTCCGCGCTGCTCCAGCAATGTCTGCGGGACTATCAGGCTGAGGCAGATCGTAGACAGATCGACTTAGTCCTAGAGACCGGTCTGGTCCCCCACCAAGAAAGCACGGCAGCAGATCCCCATCGGCTCAGGCAGGTAATCGCAATTTTGCTCAGCAATGCACTTAAGTTCACGGCAGCGGGCGGTCGTGTAACTGTCCGGCTGTCCCTGAGCGAAACTGAAGTCAAAATTCAGGTGCAAGATACGGGAATTGGGATTGCGGAGAAGCATCGGTCCGTTATTTTCCGAAAATTTAAGCAGCTTGATGATTCATACCACCGACAGTATGAAGGTACAGGTATGGGACTCGCCTTAGCAAAACAGCTGGTCGAGCTACACCACGGCTCTATCCACTGTGACTCAACGGTGGATGTCGGAACAATTTTTACAGTGCGGCTGCCGCGGGTATCGTCTATTAATGGACCTGAGCCCAATCTTTCTACTGGCGATCGCGCTGGTCATCGTATCCTGCTGGTGGATAGCCTGAGTCAGTCGGCACAAGCCATTGCCGATAGCGCAGCGGCGGCGGGTTATCAAGTAATCTGGGTCTTAGAGGGATGCCATGCTGCAGAGCAGGTCGACGCGCTGCAGCCCGATGTTGTCATTGTTGGAACGCAGGTCGCAGATATGGACAGCCGTGAGTTGATTCACCAGCTGCGACAGACTCAGTCGGCAGCTGAGCTGAAAATTGCCGCGGTGGACGACGGGCGCGATGGTTCAGGGATGGTCCCGCAGCGTCGTTACTCGAACTTAGCGGTGAACTGGATCCTCAAATCCCCCAAAGATTTGTCTCCCATAATTGACGGTCTGAGTTCAAAATTATAGGCCGATCACCAGTGGGTTTGGAGTCCTTGGTTCCTTAGGTAAACCTGTAAGTCTTCGGTATAGCCTTGGGAAACGATGTCTACTGGCGTGAGCTGCGGAGCCTGCGTCACGAGCCAGCCGGCAGTTGCTCCCGCCGCGGCCCCAATGTTCCACTCACTGTGGTGAATTCGAGTGACGGCGTTGGCAATGTGGGTTACGGCGATCGCCTTGCCGCCCACCATAAGGTTGTCGATGTCTTGAGGAATCAGGCTTTCAAGGGGAATATGCGTAGGCCGGATGTTTTGCTCATTGGTAGGTGCGCTGGAAGCTTCGTAGGACGGCGTCCAGTTGCGGTAACGGCAGCCGTGGATGTCCATGTCATAGTGGGCAATGGCCACTGACGTGGTGGTGAAATCTCGCCCGCCGTCTTGGTCCCATCGCATGTCCGCCTGACGCACCATGAAGTCGGTTTGGCCATAGGCCTCACGCCCGAGAATACGGCGCCCCTCTCGAATATAGGGCACCATGCTCAACCCCGTTTCGGTGCCCATGGGGGCACCACCGTACAGATGAGTCAGCGGCTTGTCAGGCTGAGCCTGGGTTTCGATTAGCCAGCGGGAAAACAGCAGGGCGTGGGTGGCCCCGTGTTTCAAGGCGCTAAGGGAAAGGCCACCCATCCAGTTGTCGAACTGCGCTGTCTCTATGAGGCGATCGCGATTGAGAATGAGGGGCGGATCCATTAGGTTCCAGTCGTTACCGGGATGCCAGTTGACCATCGTCACATCTCCCAAGACTGGCGTTCCGGCAATGGGGCTATTTTTCGCCAGGCTGATAATACGGCGATAGTTGAAGAAGCTCCGGCCCGAGAACATGGCAAAGGATTCAAGCGAATAGCTCTCCCAATGCTCTTCTAGGTTAAACTCGGGCTCAAACTGCATCAGGTATTGATGGCTTGCGCCGCCGTCGTCTGCGATCGCCAGGGCAAAGGGAAAGGTGAAGGCCTGGGTGCAGTCTGGATTGTCTTGACTAGAAGCGTGAAGCTCCCCGGTGGTTTGCCACGACTCCGATCCTAGCCGGTAGGGCACATCTGCCCAGGCCACCAGCTCCCCCGTGTCTGTGGCGTCAATTAAGATCCAGGGCTTGTCGTCAGGGGGTACGAGGCGCAGGGGAACCTTCTCAAAGGCCTCATCGCTGGACCAGGAATACCACTGGGGCAGCTCTTGCCATAGCTTGCCTTGGGGTCGGTAATTTCTTTGGCGAGGAATACGCCGCACAGCCTGAATCGCAGTGATATAGCGCCCGCTGTCGTCAAACTCGGCGCCCTTAAAGGCGGTATTGGTGGCCCAGCGGCTTTCGGGCGATCGCTCAGCGCCTCGCTCCAGCAGCGCTTGAGCCGCCAACGCCCCCGCCGTCGGCGGAAAGCACAGGGTTCCGACCCAGCAGCTATTGAGTTCAGCCACGGACTTGGCAGGACCCGCCCAAGCGGGCAAGTTAACCATTTGCTGGCGAATAAGCTGTTTGAATTCGTTCCATTTTGCCGAAGTGTTTTGAGAGCGGCGAACCAGCCGCGACTCGTCAATGGCAGAAACGCCTTGAGCGCTGATTTGACCGCCCAGCCAGGGAGTTAACTCAATGAGACAGGTTTGGGCGCCCGATTTCATGGCCTGGGATGCTGCAGCGACCCCTCCCAGCGAGCCCCCTAACACGACCACCTCGCAGGTCCATTCATCCTCGAAAGCATGGCGAGCTGCGTCTGCTACAGGTAGGATTTGGTCAAGTCCGGTGCGGGCTACGGCTGAGGACGGCGGTGAGGGTTCGGCTGCGAACCAGCGCCACACCGAGACTCCGATAAAGCTGCCGTATAGCGTAGCGGCAATAGTAATGAGATGGGTGAGCTGCTGACGGGGGCGTAAGGAATGCTTCACGTGTTCTCGAACGTACCAAGATTGAACGGGCGCAGGGCGAGCCGCTGACCACTTTGTCAATAGTACAGGCTCTATCCCACGACTTCGCGTGGATTACGCTGTATCTTGCCAAAGTTTTATCTAGGCTTGGACGATCAGGCTTGGGCAATTAGGCTTGGACGATCGCAGGCGCTAGAAATGATGCCAGCTGATGAAGATAGCCGCTGGGGTCTTCCAGCATAGGGAAATGGGCCGTGTCCGCAAGGATGACCTGATCAACGCAGGGGTTCAGGGCCGCGGCGTTCGCCCCAAGCTGGGCAGGAATGATTTGGTCGTGCTCCCCTGATATTAATAAAGTAGGCACCTGAAGAGCCGCAAAGGCGTTGGGCATCACCTCTGACGCCCGCTGGCTGACTGCGGTGTAAACTGTACCCATGGCGGCTTCGCCGTCGGCCAGCAGATAGTCCTGCAAAAACGCGATGCGCTCGGGTTTAGGGATAGGGCGGTAGAGAAAGCGGGTCATGAACAAGCGATCGACGCCAGGGATACGGCTCAGCCAGGAAGGCCGCAGGGCAACAACGCCGCGGCTAGCCTGGTGAAAGAGCTTAAACGCCCAGGGCACGTATTCAAAGATGCCGCTGCAGGTGAGAACGGCCCGGTGGGCGCGATCGCTGTAGCGATTGAGGAACAGAACCGCAATGGAGGCGCCGGTGGAGTGGGCGTTGAGGTAGACGCGCCCTAAGCCCAAGTGGTCCAACAGCAGCGCCAGGTCGTCCGCGTAGCCTTCAAGCTCATATCCCAGGGCCGCTACGTCTGGGGAGATAGGACGAAGTAGCCGCGATCGCCCGAATCCGCGCAGGTCGTAAAGCAGGCAGTCAAAGCGATCGGTAAGCGCCTGGGCCGTAGTCATCCAGTAGCGCAGGGACCCGCCCCAGCCATGGATAAACACCATCACCGGCTTGGTGGGCTGATGCTGATCAATTTCTCCTGCAGCCGTAATCCAGCGGTAAAAGTGCGGCACACCCCGAATATCTACGTAGGCCATAAGTGCTGATATTAAAAAGCTTGTCTTGAAAAGCTTGCGCTATGCCGATTCTGGCTTGGGCAGCGAAGAGGGATGCAGCAGCAGCTCTGCGGTAGAGCGCTTCTCCACCATCTCGCGAGTGATGGCGCAGCGGGTAACGTCACTGCGGGAGGGCAGCTCATACATCACGTCCAGCATCAGTTCTTCAACGATGCCGCGCAGGGCGCGGGCGCCCGTCTTGCGGCGGTAGCCTTCGCGGGCGATCGCTCGAATGGCGTCTTGATGAAACTCAAGCTGCACATTGTCCATGCGCATCAGCTTTTGGTACTGCTTCACAAGGGAATTCTGGGGCTCCGTTAAAATCGCCACCAGCATATCCTCGTCTAGGGGCTCGACCACGGCGACCACCGGAACCCGACCGATAAACTCCGGAATCATGCCAAACTTCACCAGATCGTCCGACTCCATGTGCTGGAGCACGTCTACCATGCGGCGCTCTTTACTGATCTGCGTTTCCCCAGGCTGCATGAATCCAATGGATTTTTTGCCAATGCGCTGCTCAACGGTTTTCTCAAGGCCCACAAAGGCGCCGCCGCAGATGAAAAGGATGTTAGTGGTGTCGATTTGAATACAGTCTTGATAAGGGTGTTTCCGCCCGCCTTGGGGCGGTACATTGGCCACAGTGCCTTCCAACATTTTGAGCAGAGCCTGCTGCACACCTTCTCCAGACACGTCTCGGGTAATGGAAGGGTTCTCGCTTTTCCGGGCTACTTTGTCAATCTCGTCAATGTAGATGATGCCGCGCTGGGCCTCTTCCACATCTAGGTCTGCCACCTGAAGCAGCCTCAGCAGAATATTCTCGACGTCTTCTCCGACATAGCCTGCTTCTGTCAGCGTGGTTGCGTCTGCCACCGCAAAGGGCACATCCAGCATTTCAGCAAGGGTCTGGGCCAGCAGCGTTTTACCGCAGCCTGTGGGGCCAATCAGGAGGATATTCGACTTTTGGAGCTGGACTGGATCGTCGGTTTTGCCCCCGCGCTTGCTCTGCTCATAGCTGAGGCGCTTGTAGTGGTTGTAGACGGCCACTGAGAGAACTTTTTTGGCCTCGTCCTGACCAATAACGTGCTTATCGAGATGGCGCTTGATCTCAACAGGCTTAGGGACCTGGCTCAAAGAGATATAGGAGCCTCGGCCTTGACGCTTTTCAGTTTGCTCACGGCGCGGCGGCGGCTGGGGCACAGCTGAGCTAGAGTCAAATAATTCCTCATCTAAAATCTCATTACACAAGTCAACGCATTCATCGCAGATGTAGACGCCCGGCCCTGCGATCAGCTTTCGGACTTGCTCTTGGGACTTGCCACAGAAAGAGCACTTGAGATGGGAATCGTATTTAGACATGATTTTGCCTCTTGATCACCTGCCGTATTGATTACTTGCTGCACGGGGCCAAATCTTTCTAAGCCGGATTGTCAGCCTCAAGCCTTGAAATCACCTGGTCAATTAAACCGTATTGCTGAGCTTCCTCTGCTGACATGAAGAAATCTCGCTCGGTGTCCGCCTCAATCTTTTCAATGGGCTGCTTTGTATGGTGGGCCAACATCTCGTTGAGCCGCTGCTTAAGGTAAAGAATCTCTTTAGCCTGAATCTCGATGTCGACGGCCTGCCCTTGAGCCCCGCCTAGCGGTTGATGAATCATGATGCGGGAGCTGGGCAGCGACAGCCGCTTACCGGCCGCGCCACCGGCCAGTAAAAAAGCGCCCATGCTCGCGGCCAGCCCAAAGCAGATTGTCGCCACGTCGGGGCGGACCTGCTGCATCGTATCGTAAATTGCCATACCGGCGGTCACGGAGCCACCAGGCGAGTTGATGTAGAGCTGAATATCCTTCTCTGGGTCTTCAGCATCTAAAAATAGAAGCTGGGCCACAATAGAGTCGGCTACTTCGTCAGTGACTTGAGAGCCCAGGAAGACGATGCGTTCCCTCAAAAGGCGGGAGTAGATGTCAAAAGCCCGCTCTCCCCGCCCGGACTGCTCTACAACGGTCGGAACGACTCCATGTGGAGATCGGTGGGTAGAAGCCACATCAAAAGCAGATGGCTGAAAGGAGTGAAATGGGGATGAGTGATGGCTCGTAATCATGTCAACGTCAAATTCGGGAATAAATCAGGAAACTTGCGCGAAGAAGCTGCTGTTGGCTCAAGAGACGCTCAGGGACTAGACGACCACGAGCGCCTGACCCGGAGCGGGTTCACAGGCCTTTCTAGGGCCATCTAGTTTAGATTGAGCGGGAGGCTTTGAGCCAATGTCTCACTTAAGATAGCTGGCCAGTTTGAGCTCAATGCACCTACCCGTCATTATGCCTTAACTCGTCAGAAAGTTGCGGTGCCTGTAAAAGACCGTTGAAATCCTATGATTTCTATCTTGGGTCAGCTTAGGTGTTGCGGCGGTCATCCACTGAGTTCTCCTCAGCAGGCTCTACATTCTCAGCCGCTTCAGCTTTAGTGGTCTCAGCCGCTCCGCTTGTGTCTTCGCTAGCCGCTTCATCGCCAGGGACCTCTGATGCAGAAACCTCAACGACCATGGCCTCCGCATCAGAAACTTCTGCTGAGGGATTCGAGTCTGCGCTGGTGTCCACAGCGGCAGACTCACCGGCCTCACCAGCTCCGTCTGCCACATCTTCTGTAGGCGACTCATCTTCAGCTTCAGACAGGGTTCCTTCTGGAACGAGCTCGATGGTGTTGTGCTCTGCCAACCAGCTTAAGACCTTGTCTTGAACGAGATCGTCTTTCAAAAATTCACGAACGCGATCGCGATCGATGCTTTTATCTTCATATCGATCGATGAACTCATCGACTTTTTGCTCCAGCTCTTCGGGCTCGACGACAAGAGACTCCCGCTTGGCAATTTCACCCAGGGCCAGGGTTTGCTTAAGGCGAGTGATGGCATCAGGGCGCGATCGCTCCCGCATGCCTTCCACCAGCTCTTGAGTTAGCAGTTGTTTGATGTCTAAGCCCTGCTGTTCCAGCCGCATCGCGGTCTGGGTAACCATATAGTCGACTTCCTGCTTGATCAGCGTTTCAGGCAGAGCGACCTCGACTTGCTGAAGCATCTCCTGAGAGATGGCTTCGTGGGTATTGGTCTTTGTCTTCTCTTCCGCCTCTTCCCGGTAGCGCTTTTCTAGGGATTCACGCAGCTCGGCCAGGGTTTCAAACTCGCTGATATCTTGGGCAAAGTCGTCGTCTAGCTCAGGCAGCTCGCGCACCTTAATCTCTTTGAGAGTTATGTCAAAGATCGCCGGCTTTCCCGCTACGTCCTCTTGAGGATAGGCTTCCGGGAAAGTGGCCTCAACGGCCTTGGATTCGCCTGGCGTCATACCCACGACCCCCTCAATGAAGCCCTCAATAAAGCGGCCCTCTTCCAAATCAATCTGGAAGTCAGTTGCGCTGCCGCCTGGAATAGGAATCACCTCGCCGCTCTCATCCGGCTCAGCTAAGCGACCTTCAAAATCCACCAGGGCCACATCCCCCATCTCAGCGGGGCGATCGTCCACGGGGACCAGCGTCGCCGTTTTCTGCTGGTACTCTTTCAGCACGTCTTCCACCTGCTGAGGGCTATAGACCACTTCTTCAGCCGGGATTGTCAGGTCTATATATTGCTTAACCTCGACTTCGGGCGGCACATCTACCACCGCTGAGAAGGTGAACGCTTCTCCGGGTCGAAAGGCCCCAATCAATTCTTCAAAGGGGGATCGCAGCTCAAACTTGCCAATGGCATCAACGGACTCTTGCTCTAGCGCTTTCTTTAAGCCGTCTTCAACTAGCTCTTCCAGCACCGCTGCCTTGATACGGGTTGGCCCTAGCCGCTGAATCAGAATTTGCCGGGGCACTTTCCCCTTACGAAATCCAGGAATGTTGATGTTCCGCATGAATTCTTTGAGCGTCTTTTCATAGGCCTGGGTCGACATCTCGGGGGAGATTTCGATGTCGAGTCGGACCTGGCTGGCAGGGAGCTTCTCCTGGATAACCTTCATCAGCGTTACTCTAAACGTCTAAAAATTTGCTGGAACACATCGGGACTGGTTCAGGGCTTCTCTAGGTAAAGCGGTCTCCTCTGAAGAAAACGCTATGTAAAACAAACCCTACAGCACCAGTCATGAAAAAAACGCAGCCGCGCAAGACTGCACAGCCGCAGTTAGCTATACTAGCTTATCTGAACGAGATCCCGTGATAAGCATTACGAACTCGTGACACATCCATCGAGCCACCTGCCTTGGGAAAAGCGGTGCCCACCCGAAGCAGGCAGAACGGTGTAGGATACTCGTCATGGGTCAATGTCACAGGCCGCCAGGAGACGCTGTGACAAGAGGAGGCTATATCCATCATGTCTAATGCCTATCGAATTGCCGTGCTGGGTGCTACAGGCGCTGTTGGCACCGAAATCTTGAGCCTGTTAGAAGAGCGGGATTTTCCGGTATCAGAGCTCGTGCTGCTGGCCTCGCCTCGCTCAGCGGGGCGCACTCTAACTTTTAAGGGGCAAGACGTGCCCGTGCAGGCGGTGAGCGATCGCGCCCTGAAAAATATTGACATCGTGATGGCGTCTGCGGGCGGCTCCATCTCCAAACAGTGGGCTCCCGTGGCTGCTGAGATAGGGGCCGTAGTGGTGGATAACTCCAGCGCCTTCCGCATGGATCCGTCGGTGCCGCTGGTGATTCCAGAAATTAACCCTGAGGCGGCGGCAGATCATCAGGGCATCATTGCTAATCCCAATTGCACCACAATCTTGATGGCAATGGCGGTGTGGCCGCTGCATCAGGTGCACCCTGTACGCCGCATTCTGGCCGCCACCTATCAGTCCGCCAGCGGGGCCGGTGCCCGCGCTATGGAAGAGGTAAAGCACCAGGCCACGGCGATTTTGACGGGACACGAGCCCAAGGCCGAAATTTTCCCGTACCCCCTCGCGTTTAACCTGTTTCCCCACAACTCTCCTCTCGACGACCAAGGCTACTGTCAAGAAGAGATGAAGATGGTGAACGAGACCCGCAAGATTTTTGCCCAGCCTGATTTGCGCATCAAAGCCACCTGCATTCGGGTACCGATCCTCAGAGCCCACTCTGAGGCGCTGACCCTAGAGTTTGACCAGCCGTTTAGCCCAGACGAAGCGCGAGCTATTCTGGCTCAATCACCTGGCGTTACCGTCGTGGAGGACTGGCAGGCTAACTATTTCCCTATGCCCGCCGATGCCAGCGGTCAAGACAACGTGCTCGTGGGCCGCATCCGCGCCGATATCTCCCACCCTAACGGTCTGGAGCTGTGGCTGTGTGGCGACCAAATTCGTAAAGGGGCAGCCCTGAACGCGGTCCAGATAGCAGAATTGCTGGTGGCGCGGCGCTGGCTCCCCACTGCCGTGGCAGCGAGCTAGGTTTGGACACGGTGTAAGGAGACGATTCCCATGACGAGCTTTGGACGCGTGATCACCGCCATGGTGACGCCTTTCAGCGCTGACGGCAGCGTCAACTATGCGGTGGCTGAAAAGCTGGCTGACCATCTTGTTGCTCATGGCAGCGACGGTTTAGTGGTCTGCGGCACGACCGGGGAGTCTCCCGCTCTGTCTTGGACTGAGGAATTCGAGCTGTACCGGGTGGTGAAAAGCTGCGTGGGCGATCGCGCCGTGGTGCTGGCGGGGACGGGGTCGAACTCAACCCAAGAGGCCATTGAGGCCACTCAAAAAGCACAGGCACTCGGCCTAGATGGTTCCTTGCAGGTGGTGCCTTACTACAACAAGCCGCCTCAGGAAGGACTTTACCGCCACTTCGCGGCGATCGCCCGCGCCTGCCCAGACCTGCCTATAATGCTCTATAATGTGCCAGGGCGCACCGCCCAGTCCCTAGCTCCCGAGACTGTGGCCCAGCTGGCTCAGATGGCCAACATCGTGGCGATTAAGGAGGCCAGCGGCAGCCTAGACCAGGCAACTCACATCCGGGCCATTACCCCTCCCGAGTTTGCAATTTACTCTGGAGATGATTCACTCACGCTGCCGCTGCTGGCCGTAGGGGGATGTGGCGTAGTTAGCGTTGCCAGTCATTTAGTGGGCGATCGCCTGCAATCAATGATGCGCGCCTACCAGTCTGGACAGACTTCCGAAGCAACAACGACTCATATTCAGCTCTTTCCGCTCTTTAAGGCGCTGTTTGCACAAACAAACCCGATTCCCGTCAAGGCCGCCCTTGAGATTCTCGGTTGGGGGGTAGGCAGTCCTCGTTCTCCGCTATGTGAAGCCTCCGGCTTAGTGATGCAGACATTAAAGCGGGTTCTTCAAGATTTAGGGGTAATCGCTGCAGAGTAGGCGGTCTATGCTAATAATAGTGTTATTAGTAGCATCTATACCTCTCCTGGTGAGACCTAGTATATAAGCATAGTCCCGTAAGGATTATGTCTGCAGCTAGAAGTATGATGCTGTGGCGAGGCGATAAGACTATCTCAGTAAGGTTATAGTGTTAGATAGGTAACCTGTACTGAGAGCAAACTCCTGCTTTATGCGGGCACATTGTCTTTACGGATTAGAATTTAACCTACTGACAATGGATGGGTTTATCGTATTTCTGGCCATACCCCTAAAAAGAGTTTCTGACAACTGAATATTGAAGCTAGGCTACTGCCCTAGCGCATCGTTTGCTCCCTCAAAGCGGCGCTGGAGTGACCTCTCTGAAGGGTCACCTATTCTTGTAAAGAGAAAATCGCACGAGGTCTGTAGCGGCAAGCTTAAAATACGTATAACTTGATGTATTAAAGGACACATATGATTCGAAATGGCTCATCTAAAACGCTGAAGGTTGTTCCCCTGGGAGGGCTTCACGAAATTGGGAAAAATACCTGCGTGTTTGAATTTAATGACGAGATTATTCTGTTGGATGCAGGGCTAGCGTTTCCCACCGACGGAATGCACGGCGTTAATATTGTGTTACCGGACGTGTCGTACCTTCGAGAAAATCGCCACAAAATCAAAGGGATGATCGTCACCCACGGGCACGAAGACCATATTGGGGGCATTGCCTTTCACCTGAAGCAATTTGACATTCCAGTAATCTACGGCCCCCGCCTAGCAATGGCCCTGTTAGACGGAAAGCTGCAGGAGGCAGGCGTTGCCGATCGCACTGAGCTAAGAACGGTGCGCCCTAGAGATATGGTTCGCCTGGGCAGCTCGTTTATTGTGGAGTACATTCGCAACACCCACTCCATTGCCGACAGCTTTACCGTTGCGATTCACACCCCGATTGGCGTCGTCATTCATTCTGGCGACTTCAAAGTCGACCACACCCCGGTGGACGGCGAGTTCTTCGACTTCCAAAAGCTGGCAGAATACGGCGAGAAGGGGGTGCTGTGTCTTCTGAGCGACTCTACCAATGCGGAGGTGCCGGGTTCAACCCCCTCTGAGCGCTCCGTTTATCCCAATTTAGATCGGGTATTCGGTCAGGCAGAAGGCCGGCTTTTGGTCACCACCTTTGCCTCTTCGGTGCACCGAGTCAACATGATTTTGGAGCTTGCCAAGAAGCACAACCGGCAGGTGGCGATTGTGGGGCGTTCAATGCTAAACGTCATCGCCCATGCACGCCAGCTTGGCTACATCAAGTGCGAGGATAAGCTATTTGTACCGCTAAAGCAGGCCAAGTCGCTGCCAGACGACAAGCTGCTGATTTTGACAACTGGCTCTCAGGGCGAGCCCATGGCGGCGCTGACCCGCATTGCCCGTAAGGAGCATCGGCAGCTCAAAATTCAGGAAGGAGACACGGTGGTCTTTTCCGCGAATCCGATTCCCGGCAATACGATTGCGGTGGTCAACACCATCGACCAGTTGATGATGCAGGGAGCAAAGGTGGTCTACGGGCGCAAAGAAGGGCTGCATGTTTCGGGCCATGGCGCTCAAGAGGACCAAAAGCTTATGCTGGCCCTCACTCGACCTAAGTTCTTTGTGCCTGTTCATGGGGAACACCGAATGCTGGTTAAGCACTCCAAGACGGCTCAAAGTATGGGTGTTCCGGCGGAGAACATGGTGATCATCGACAATGGCGATGTGGTCGAGCTGACGGAAAACTCCATTCGAGTGGCCGATAAGGTTCCTTCTGGCATTGAGCTAATGGATGCGGCCCGCAATGGTGTGGTTCAGGCGCAAACCCTGCGCGATCGCCAGCACTTAGCCGAGGAAGGGCTGATCACCATTGCAGCGACTGTAGACGGCAGCCGACTTGTCACTCAGCCCGAAATTCATCTCCGGGGTGTCGTCACTTCTGTTGCAAAGGAGCGCTTGGTGAAGCTAGCTGCGCAGACAATCCAGTCGAGCCTCGCCAGCACTGGAAATGACTTCAGCCCAGATGGGTGGGCCAAGATGCAGTCTACTCTGGAGCTGGAGCTGCGGCGAGCGTTTCGACGGGAACTAAGAAGCAACCCATTTCTGGTTTTGCTGCTGCAGTCCTTAGAGAGGTCTAAAGAGGCTGCTGTAGCGTCTTAGCGACTGCTTTCTGGGAATGCCACAATCTCATGGCATTCCCAGCTGATTGCGCTCGCCCTAATTCAGGCCCGATGAGCCCTGGGAGATATCGCCTGCGGCTCTAAAGCACTTTACTTCAGCATCAAAACTGCTGCGGCCAATGCCATAGCTCGGGTAAATCACCCGATGTTTAAGACGATTTGCTATAGGACGTTCGATTCCACTTCTTCCACTTCTTCCTTAGAGCTTGGCAGCTCTAAGCAATAGCCAGCGCCGTATACCGTCTTGATGTAGCTTGGATGCCGGGGATCAGGCTCCAGTTTGGTGCGCAGGTGACGCACATGAACTCGAATAGTCTCAATGTCGTCGCTCGGATCGTATCCCCACACTTCCTTAAGAATCTCTCCTGGGGAGACGGTTTGCCCATGCCGCTGCAGCAGGCAGTGGATCAACTCAAACTCTAAGTGGGTAAGCTTAACGGTTTTATCAAACCAAATGGCTTCTAGCCGCTCTGGAATCAGCGTAAGGGGACCGTAGTTTAAAATCTCTGAACTTTTCGCGGCCTGCGGGATACGGTCGGTCCGCCGCAGCAGCGCCCTGACGCGGGCCAGCATTTCTTCGATTTCAAATGGCTTGGTAAGGTAATCATCTGCTCCGGCATTAAAGCCATCTACCTTATCTTGGATCTGCCCCAGGGCTGTGAGCATAAGAATGGGAATGTCCGCTGTCCGGCTATCTCTTCGGAGCCGCTGACAAACCGTAAATCCATCGACTTTAGGCAGCATCAGATCGAGCATAATCAAATCGGGCATAATCTGAAGCGCGAGCGCTTGCCCCTTAATGCCATCTACGGCTTGACTCACATCGTAACCAGCCATCTCCAAGTTCACCGCGACAAGCTCTGATATGGCGGAGTCATCGTCAATCACAAGAATACGGGGCATCTTTTTAAAGAGAGAAAATAACGACTGATACGACGCAAGCTAAATAATTTAATTAATCTTAAAATTCAGAAACGTTTCTCGACATATCGGGTAAACACATTATAACCGGCGGACTCGTTCTACTGATCTGAGATAGTGAACAATCACCGCATCCAGTGCAAAACTCGATTCCAGGCCCACCATGGGTCAGGATCACCCCACGCGCGTTGCCCCTCTACGCTACTGAAATATCCGACATGCCCACCGTACTGAGTGAGTCTGAGGTCAATGGCAGGGTTAGCGCTGCTGAGCGCTTGAAGCTCTGGAACCAGGGTCGGATCGAAGAGCGGATCATCCGCAGCGTAGAGGATTAGGGTTGGTTTTGTCAGGGTTTCCAGAAAATAGAGGGGGCTAGTGGCCTTGTAGTAAGCCTCGGTAGTGCTAAACCCGAGCTTAGGAATCACGATGTGCTGATCAAACTTACGGATAGTGGTCGCTTTTTTGATCGCCTCAGCGCTAAATTGTCCAGGATGAAGCTCGTACAGCCGCCAAGCTAGCTTTTGCAGGGTCTGAGCGATCGCCTGCTCTAGGTAATGCCCTAGAACCGCCTCCTCTAGATAGCGGAGCGACCGGTCCGATTCTAGGCTGGGGCAAATGACAGCTGCTCCACCGATATCGGCGCTAGGGATACCGTACTGCGCCTCCAAATCTGGCGATTGCGCTATTTTCAGTCCCCAAAGAGCCAGCTGCCCACCGAGGGAAAAGCCAATAAACCACATCGGAGTTGCGCAGCCAACGGCCCTGGCCTGAGAGGCAATGTGCACAAAGTCGGGACCTTCGTAAATGCCGTCAGAGGTGAGCGCCGGGGACAGCTCAGCGGTCTTGCCATGGGCCCGCCAGTCAAACAGCACCACGTCGTAGCCCGCAGCGTAGGCCTTTCGACCCATCAGCCGCAGAAACCACTGGTTGTCCAGATCCCCGGTAATGCCGTAGGTTCCCACTATGGTGCCACGACTATGATCGGGCTGCCGCGCCATGAGCCCGCTGATAGGCACCTGCTCGGCGCCGCGAAACTGCATCGGCTTGTATGGAGGCGCAGTCGGCACGCCATTGCGCCAGTCACGGCCAGCCCATAGGGCGGCGTACAGCGTCATCGCGACGCCGTTGCGCAGGGGCAGACTGGGCTGGAAAGCGGCAGGGCTAAGGGGGGGCATAGGGCGTCCGTAAGTCAGATCGATTTGGGCAGACGCGCTACGCGCTAGGGCTGATTGGTAGGGCCGCCGCTGTGCTTGTGGGCATACTCCCGAAAGCGGTCCATGTCGGCCTGAAGCGTCGATTCCACGACACGCCCCAGAAACAGATCGTCCATTATCCGGCCCAGGATCCCTGGAATAGCATAAGCGACCGTAAGCTTGACAACGGTATGGTTTCGGCGATCGTAGAAGCGAATCGCGCCCCGATTAGGCAGGCCACTTACCGACTCCCACCGAATAATTTGGTTTTGCCGAACCTCGAGAATACGCGAGAGCCACTTGAATTCAAGGCCGCCAGTGGCGAGCTTCCACTGCGACAAATCTGGATCGTTCTCTAAAATTCTGACTGAATCGATCCACTTCATCCAGTTGGGCATCTGCTCTAAGTCAGACCAGAGGCCCCACGCCGTTTCTATCGGGACGTCAACGTCAACCTGTACGCTGTGTTCGAGCCAGTCAGCCATGATATCGGGGGAATCTTTGAGGGTTGACGTGTGTGGATTATGCCGGTTGCGCGACGGCAGGTCGGTCCGTCATCTCCATGACGGCGCGCGCAGCCTGCCGACCCGAGAGCGTGGCCCCCTCCATGCTGTCAATGTAGTCCTGCGCTGTATAGCTGCCTGCCAAGAAAAAGTTGGAGACCGGCGTAGCTTGGGTAGGACGGTAGGGGTCCATGCCCGGCGCCTCTCGGTAAAGAGACTGAGCCAGCTTCACGACGCTGTACCAGGTCATGTTGAGCCTGCGGGAGGAGGGGAAGAGCTGATGCACCTGCTCTAGGACGTGGCGAGCGATCGCCTCATTGGACTGCTTAATAAACGGGTCGCCGGGAGTAAGCACAAGCTGCAATAGAGATCCTTCACCCTCGCGGTAATAGTCGCTGGGGCTGGTGATGGCTAGGTCAGCAAAGCAGGAGAAGTCAGCATCCGGAGTGTAGAGCAGGTTGTCAATGCCTGCAGTGTGGTCAAGCTGTGCCATCGCTTCTGAATCTTGCAGCTCAGTCACCCAGCCGTCAAATCGAAGCTGAACTGTGGCTACAGGAACGGCGCTCAGCTTGTAGATATTGTCAAACAGGGCCCAGTGGCGCCACTCCGGTGGAATCATTCGCTTGACGCCGGGCACGTCGCAGGCGCACACATAGGCGTCAGCCTTCACTGTTTCCTCGCGATCGCCGTCGCTCACCACCAGCCCAGTGACGCGGGCACCGTCTCGGGTACTGCTGCCTTCCAGTTCAAATAAGATTCGGCGGATACCCCGGCGGATGTGTATTTTGGCGTCGCGCTGCTCAAGGTAATCGAGGATGGGCTGCAGCAGGTATCCCTGAGGGGAGCCCTCAAGCATGCGCAGCACTGAGGCCTCGGTGCGGGCCGCAAACAGCTGAAAGATAGTCAGCATGCAGCGGGCTGAAATTTGCTCAGTATCGATGAAGCCTAGAGCGTAGGCAATGGGGTTCCACATACGCTTGAGGCTACCGTTGGACCCGCCGTGGCGGCGAAACCAGTCTGCAAAGCTGATGCGGTCGAGCTCGCGGATGGTCTCCATGGCGCCGTCGAAATCTACAAGCCCGCGCACGATGGGGCTCGTGCCTAGGGCGATCGCGTTTTGGGCCTTATCTCGCACGGAAAGCTGTGAGGTGGTGAAAAAGGCTTTTAGGCCGTTGAACGGGGCGCCGGTGAGAAAGCGGAAGTCTAAGGCTCCCGTCTCGCCGCCCTCGTTGATAAAGGTGTGGATGTGCTCTTTGAGGCGCAGATGATCAATTGCCCCTACCTTTCTCATTAGCGCAAATAGGTTGTAGTAGCAGCCAAAAAACACGTGGAGCCCCATCTCAATGTGATTACCGTCGGGATCCACCCAGCTTCCAACTTTGCCGCCCACAAACGGACGAGACTCAAAAATTTCGACCGCGTGGCCTGCATCTGCCAATTCGACTGCGGTCGAAAGGCCTGCCAGCCCCGCACCGATAATTGCAACTCGCATTCTGCCTTATACCCTTGCTGTTGTATCCAAATCTCACCTATAGCAATCCTAAATGATTTATGAGGGGAGGAGCGATCGAGCCCGTCCCTGCTCTCACCTACGCTTCATGAGAAGCTTGGCATCGCTATATCGCCATATTAAGTATTCTAAACCGATGTCCTAGACTTAACGGAATCCGGCAATTTTGTCTAACGCAGATTTGTCGGAACCCCACTTGCGTCAGGACTACCGTGCTTACGGGGCCCCTTACTCCCAAACAGCGGCAGCGTGAAGTGAAACTGGCTACCCTGCCCCCGCCCCGCTGAAACGGCCCAAATCTGGCCGCCCAGATTACGGATGACCTGACGACAAATGGCGAGCCCCAGGCCCGTTCCCCCCGCCGTTCGCCGCAGAGCCCCTTCTTCCTGATAGAAGCGGTCAAAAACGGCTTCCAGACGGTTGGGCTCGATACCCCGCCCAGTGTCGGCGACGGTCACCTCTAGCATGCCGCGTCCGTCTCGGTGGGCCTCAATGCTGACCTCCCCTGGCGATTCGGTAAACTTGCAGGCGTTGTCCAGCAGTTTAGAGAGCACTTCCACCAGCCACTCCCCATCCGCCCGCACCAGAGGCAGCCCATCGGGGACCTGAATTTTGATCGCAGGGAGGTCCTCATTGCGCTGCCGCGCTTTAAGGCTGCTGAGGGCGAGCTCAATGCACTCTTCCACAGAGAGGGCCTCCACGTGCCACGCCACCCGACCGCTCTCAAGCTGGGAGAGGGTGAGAAAATCTTGCACCAGCTTGCGCATGCGCTCGGCGTCTTCTAGGGCCGTACTCAACATCACCTGACGCAGCTCTAAGGGCATATCGGGCTCGCTGGCCAAGCTCTCTAGGCAGACCTGTATCGTGGACAACGGCGTTCTCAGCTCGTGCCCGGTGATGGCAATCAGGTTACTGCGGGTGCGCTCTAGAGCCTCAAACTGCTGGTTCAAGCTCTCCAAATTGGCGTAGGCGTCTGCTTGAATCAGCGCTACCCCAAGCTGGGCAGCGATCGCTTCCACCATCTCTTGGTCATTGGTAGTCCACACCTGCGGCTTGAGGCAGCGGTGCAGTTCGATCATGCCCATGAGCTTGCCCTGGTGCACGATGGGCACCAGCAGCCAGGATCGAATTTGCAGGCGCTTGATGGGCTGTCGCAGCGCTTTGAGGCTGATTGAAAGACCAGACTCCTTTGGCGCCGCGGTGTCACCGAGGGCGATCGCCTCTTGGTCTGCCATCACCTGCTGAATCAGCGGATTCTTCTGCAAGGACCAGGTTTCGCCAATAAGAGACGCTAGGGCGGGCTGCGACAGAAATTCGTGCTCAACGGTAATAGCTTCATCCTGGCTTTGGCAGCTGTAAATGAGCGCCCGATCGGCTTTGAGGGTTTGGCCCAGCTCGCGCACGGCTACAGAGAAGATCTTGGTTGTGTCTAAGGTTTGCCGAATGGCGGAGGACATTAAGTTGATCAGACGCTCTCGCCGCTCCTTGAGGGCAATAGATCGATACGCCTTGATCAGCTTGTATTGCCCAGCCTGCAGATAGGTCACAAGCCTTTGGGCAAACGGATCCGGGTCAATGTCCCGCGTGGTGCCGGCGGAGCTGCTGTCGCCGAGATAGTGCAACCGGGCCACTTCGACCTTTTCTGAAAGCTCCGGACGATAGCTGAGGACGCGGTTCAGCATGAGATCAGCAGCAGCCTGGCACACCTGCGGGTTGAACGTCCAAATGCCCTCAAAGCGGCGGGTTTGATCCATGGTGAGCGGGAGAGACGCATCAGTCACGCCGCCGTCAGTCAAATGGCGCTCCCGGCAGATCAGGCAGGTGGAGTAAAGGGGGTTGACCACCACCAAATGCCACTCGTTGGTCAACACGTCTGCAGGGTCAAACGCAACTTTTTCATATACCTCAGAAGCGCTTGAAAACCCAGTTTCGGGCGCAGCTAAGACGTAGACTTGGTCGTTGCGCTCGGCGATGCGGAGATAGCGCTGGGCCTCCTGACGATAGAACCGCTCCCACTGGAAGTTCGCAATCACCAGAGAGGGCTCTGACGCCGCTAGGACCTGATCTTCCATCGCGTGGGACAGGGCCGTTAGCGCAGATTTGAAATAAACTTGGGGCCGCAGGTGAGGGATTTGCTGCAGCAGCTCTTCCAGTACGGAGACGGAGCGACTCATTGACTCTAGGCCGATGTTCTAAAAAGCTTTGCCGAAACCCGATGCCGCCATCAGCATCCCGCGAAGCATCAGGTCACTGGCAGCAAACGCGATCGCGCAATGACAACTGCGCCCAGCCTTACCCCAACGCTCTCTACAGAATACTACGGGGATGCCTACCCTGGATCGTGATGATCCCCCAACCAAGATCACAATCCACCGATTGCGGGGTGATTTATGGCTGCAGCAATACGGTAGAGTGGCTGTATGTATAGTGATGACGATTTGACTGTACTGAATGCCGTCAGCGGCTTTGAGAGCCCGCTGGATCAGCTAGAAGTTGTTTCCAGCGACCTCAGTGAGAGCGCTTTCGATCCTGATGAAATGCTGGCGCTTCTAGGCTCGCCAGAAAATGCTCAGCGCATGCTAGCGGCTCGGGCTTTCTGCGAAATTCAAGATTCGCGGGCCGTTCCCATGCTGATCGCGCTGCTGCGAGATACCTGTCCTTTAATTCGAGTTAGCGCGGCCTATGGGCTAGGGCGTAATCCCAGCTCAGAGGCGGTAGATCCGCTTATCCATCAGCTCAAACACGACTGGAACGGCTACGTGCGCAAAGGGATGGTCTGGGCGCTGGGAAACTGCCGCGATCGGCGATCGCTACCGTCGCTGCTCAATGCCTTACGTACAGACATCTCTGCGGTTCGGCTGTGGGCGGCTAGCGCCCTGGCCCAGATGTCAGAAGTTGACTACGACGCAATCATCAGCGCGATTCCGCCCCTAATTGAAGCCCTGCGCCGTGACCCAACCGCAGCGGTACGCAGCAACTGCGCTTGGTCCATCGGTCAGCTCTGCCGAGAGCTGCCGTCTAACGTCGTTTATGCTACCGCCGTCGATGCCCTGATTGAGGCGTTTGCTGAGGATGAGGACGTTGGCGTCAAAGAAGATGCGCGCTCAGCCGTGCTGAAGCTAGGGGATGCAAGGGGGCTTCAGGTGATCGAAGAGGTCGAGCGTGACGGCTTTTTATAGCAATTTTTTGGCAGTAAATTTTTTGTCGTAATTTCAGAGATATAGGAACCTGGTCTCGCTCGGATGCCCGAGCGCCTCAAGATCTCAGTAGACTTCAACACGCGCTAAAGCGCAGCAATCTCGCTAATATAGACAAAACTCTTTTCAAATAGCGTTAATAATAGAATTGGCTCTATTGTAATAGTGCCGAGTAAGCGGGTGCTGACTCACACCCATACACGAGAAAAATCAATGATTCACGCGACGCTGCACCAATTCAAAGTCTTTGAGGCGACGGCTCGTCATGGCAGCTTTACTCGGGCGGCAGAGGAGCTATTTCTGACCCAGCCTACGGTCTCGATGCAGGTGAAACAACTGACTAAATCTGTGGGGCTGCCGCTGTTCGAGCAGGTTGGGAAGCGCCTCTATCTTACGGAGGCGGGCCGCGAGCTCTATGCCGCGTGCCAGGATATCTTTGAGCAGCTCAACACCCTGGATATGAAGATTGCCAACCTCAAAGGCATGAAGCAGGGACGGCTGCGTCTGACGGTGATTACTACTGCAAAATACTTCGTGCCCCGGCTCCTGGGTCCGTTTTGTCAGCGATACCCCGGCATCGACATTTCCCTAACCGTCACCAACCACGAGCGGGCCATAGAGCGGCTTTCAGAAAATGAAGACGATCTCTACGTCATGAGCCAAATTCCTCGGCACATTGACGTTAAAACCTACTCATTCCTAGACAATCCGCTAGTAGTGCTAGCGCCCAAGAACCATCCGCTAGCAAAAGAGCGAAATATCCCCCTGAAGCGATTGATGGACGAGCCTTTTATCATGCGGGAGTCGGGCTCGGGGACGCGCCAGGCAATCTATGACTTGTTCAACAAGCACAATATTGATGTCAAGGTGCGGTTAGAGTTGGGCAGCAATGAGGCGATTAAGCAAGCGATCGCCGGCGGCCTGGGGCTATCCGTGCTCTCTTGCCACACCCTCACCCCCGAGGGCAACCTAGGAGAGCTGGCTATTCTGGACGTGGAAGAATTCCCCATTAAGCGTCAGTGGTACATCGTCCATCTGTCAGGCAAGCAACTGTCGGTAGTGGCCAGCACGTTTCTGGACTATCTGAGGGCCGAGTCCGACCATCTAGCGGCGAGCATCGTAGCAATTCAAAAGCGCTTGCTCAGCCAAGACCATTCTCAAAAGGTATCCTCTTCAACGGCAGGATAGAATGGAGCGATACAGCACTTATCCCAATGAGTTTGATGAATTAGGATAAGTACCTGCCCAGTTGTCTATAGAGATATTGAGGCTCTTAGCTAAGCGTATTGGCTTGAACAACTGGGCCAAGTGGAATAGGTATTCAGCCGCGACACTAGAATCGCAATACTTAATTGCGATAACGGGAAATGCCCCGCAGCAGTTGACGGAATCAAGAACGGGAGGAACGGCTCAGTCCATGGGGAAGGTTGTTGGAATTGATTTGGGAACAACAAACTCAGTTGTCGCTGCGATGGAGGGCGGAAAGCCGGTTGTAATCGCCAACGCAGAGGGACTGCGAACCACGCCATCGGTAGTGGCTTTCAGCAAGGAAGGTGAGCTGCTTGTCGGTCAGATGGCACGCCGTCAGGCCGTTCTCAATCCGCAAAACACTTTCTTTGGCGTCAAGCGCTACATTGGTCGCCGCTATGGGGAGCTCTCCCCCGAGTCGAAGCGGGTGCCCTACACCCTGCGCCGCGACGATAAAAACCAAATCAAGATTGCCTGCCCCCGCTTGAAAAAGGAGTTTTTCCCAGAAGAAATCTCGGCCATGGTGCTGCGTAAGCTGGCTCAAGAGGCTGAGCGCTATTTGGGAGAAGCGGTGACAGGAACGGTGATTACGGTGCCGGCGTACTTCGACGATACCCAGCGGCAGGCCACGCGGGACGCGGGACGCATCGCTGGCCTAGAGGTGAAGCGCATCATCAATGAGCCTACGGCGGCGGCTCTAGCCTACGGCTTAGAGCGAAAAGACTACCGTCGTATCTTGGTGTTCGACCTCGGTGGCGGCACGTTTGACGTCTCTATTCTGGAGCTAGAGAACGGCGTGTTCGAGGTGAAGGCCACCAACGGCGACACCCAGCTTGGGGGCACCGACTTCGATCGCCGCATCGTAGACTGGCTGGCCGAGCAGTTCTTAGCAGAAGAGGAAGTTGACCTGCGCCGCGATCGCCAAGCCCTACAGCGACTGCTAGAGGCAGCAGAGAAAGCCAAAATTGAGCTGTCTGGCGTCACCGCCACCGAAATCAGCCTCCCCTTCATCACCGCCACTCCCGATGGCCCAAAGCACCTAGAGCCGCGGCTGACGCGCTCCCAGTTTGAGGGGCTGTGCGGCGATCTCGTCAGCCGCCTGCAGGTGCCGCTGCAGCAGTCCTTGGCCGATGCCGGCCTCTCGTCAGGCCAGATTGACGAGGTGGATCTGGAGGGGGGGGGAAGCAGCATGCCCATGGCCCAGGGCATAGTGCGAAAGCTGCTGGAGTGCCCCATCACGCAGACCGACAACCCAGAAGCGGTGGGCGCGGAAGG
>JBHJHJ010000098.1:0-11707 GCA_050330955.1 Elainellaceae cyanobacterium
GACTTCTCGTCGCTCCGTCCCTAGCTCGCATCGGTCTCACCAGTCGTTTTACAACTGCAATGCCTTGGTTCGGCGCTGCTTGACGGTAGCGCTGGCGGCTGCGGGCGGAATCATCGTGCTGGCCAATAGTGCGATCGCCCAGATTTTACCCCTCGGGCAGGTCCTTTCCTTTGGAGATTCGGGGCCTGAGGTTGAGCAACTGCAAATCGAGCTTCAGCGCCAGGGGCTATTTGATGGCCCTATATCAGGACAGTATCTGGAGCTTACCCAAGAGGCCGTTATCCGTCTACAGCAGCGAAACGGTCTGACAGCAGACGGGGTATTCGGTCCGCTTTCGGAGGATGCGCTGTTTGGGCGATCGCCTCAGGTCACTGTCTTCGCGCCCGTACCACCCAACCCCAACGTCATCACTACCTTGCCCCCCCTCACCGCTCCCCCTGTGACGGGCACACCGTCGCTGAACGACGACACCCTACTGGGGCAGCTTCCCGATCCTTCCACAGCTTCTTGCAGCGTATTCATCAGCTCAGGCGGGGGACTTGCTGACGCCGGAACAATTCAGCGGGGTGATGCTGGCGAGAGCGTTCGGATTGTGCAACAGCAGCTGACTGACCGTGGGTTCGATACCCAAGGGATTGACGGTATCTTCGGGGCGAATACCGAACGTGCAGTGGTGCTCTTTCAGCGCTCGGAAGATATAGAGCCCGCAAATGGCATTGTGGATGAGGAAACGGCAAGGGCGCTTGGTCTGCTCATTTCGGGAGATGAGCAGCCGTTGACGAATACGGGGCCCTATGCTGTTGTGGTACCCGCTAAGCGAGACGACCTAGAGACCCTACGAATTGTGCGGCGCGAAGTGCCCAGAGCCTGTTTTGCCAGCTCCCGTTTGGGGTCATATGTCTATGCGGGCGGGTTCCAGTCTCGCTCATCGGCAGAGAGCCTTTCCTTAAGACTGCGATCCCTCGACCTCGATTCCCGCGTCGATTTCCGCCGCCGGGTCCGAGGCATTTAGCGACTGCCCAAAAGCCCTGACCAAGGGCGCCGTGCTAGCCTGAAGGGGCTATTTTCTTTTAACTGCTTGTGACGCCCTTTGACGACGAGCGGCTGCTCTTCACGCCCGCAGCGCCCGACCCCGATGCGGTACCGCTAATCTTTGCCTTTCCCAACGAATACAGCGTCGGCATCACCAGTTTGGGCTACCAAGTGGTGTGGGCTACCCTAGCTGCCCGCAGCGATTTAGCCGTCAGCCGCTTGTTTACCGATGCCGCCGAACTCCTACCGCCTGCCCCCGAGCTGCTGGGATTTTCCCTGTCGTGGGAGCTAGACTACGCCAATATTCTTGCCCTGCTGGAAGAGCTAAACATCCCGGTCCGCGCTGCTGACCGCACCGTGGACCATCCTTTTGTTTTCGGCGGTGGCCCGGTGCTGACGGCTAACCCAGAGCCCTTTGCAGATTTCTTTGACGTTATTTTGCTAGGGGATGGGGAGCTGCTGCTGGGCGCCTTCATCGACGCCTACCAAGCCGCGCGGGGGAGCGATCGCCAAGCCATTCTCCACCAGCTCACCCAGGTACCAGGACTATACATCCCGGCTCTGTATGCACCGATCTATGCCGACGCGGAAGGCCCTTTTGCCAGCATCACGCCTACCGACAGCGGCATCCCCGCCTCAGTCACGAAACAGACCTACCGCGAAAATCGACTCTCGGCTTCTACGGTGGTGACCGAGAGAGCCGCCTGGGAAAATATCTACATGGTGGAAGTGGTGCGCAGCTGCCCTGAGCTGTGTCGCTTTTGCCTTGCCAGCTATCTGACCCTGCCGTTCCGCACCGCCAGCCTGGAGGGCTCCCTGCTGCCCGCCATCGAGCGGGGCCTACAGGTCACCAATCGGTTAGGTCTGCTGGGGGCCTCTGTCACCCAGCACCCTGAATTCGAGGCGCTGCTCACCCACCTTAACCAGCCCCAATACGACGACGTTCGCCTCAGCATCGCCTCGGTGCGCACCAACACCGTCACCCAGACTTTGACCGAAACCCTCGTGAAGCACGGCACCCGCTCCATTACCATTGCGGTGGAAAGCGGCTCAGAGCGGGTGCGCCAAATCGTTAACAAAAAGCTGGTCACCGAAGAAATCGTGCAGGCCGCCGTCAACGCCAAGGTAGGGGGGCTCTCTAGCCTCAAGCTCTATGGCATGGTGGGCATTCCCGGAGAGACCGAAGATGATTTAGCCCGAACCGTAGCCTTGATGAAGACCCTAAAGCAGTCCGCCCCCGGCCTGAGGCTCACCCTCGGCTGCAGCACTTTTGTACCCAAGTCCCACACGCCGTTCCAGTGGTTTGGCGTCAGCGACCAGGGGGATAAGCGGCTCAAATCCCTTCAGAAGCAGCTGCGGCCCCTGGGCATCGATTTTAGACCCGAGAGCTACAAGTGGTCGGTGATTCAAGCGCTGATTTCAAGAGGCGATCGCCGCATATCCCATCTTTTAGAGCGGGTACGCCATTATGGGGACTCTTTGGGCAGCTACCGGCGCGGGTTCAAGGACCTGAAAGGCAAGCTGCCGCCGCTCGACTTCTACGTCCACGCTGACTGGCCGACGGATGCTCCCCTACCCTGGGATCATTTGCAGGGGCCCTTACCCACGGAGACTCTCATTAAACATCAGCGAGAAGCAATGTCAGTCATGTGATTAAGCAAAGTGTGAGTGGAGAAGAGCCGAGCCACTCGCTGATCCCCGCTGCTTGACCCTGCCCCCAAGATTGAGGCTAAGGGAGACAAATCACGGTAATATAATGGCGCGTCGTTGCGGTATGTCAGCCGAAGCTATGCCTGCTTGGCCTATAGGGCGAGTATCAAAGCGCGCGAGATAACTGCCCACTGTTGTTTGGCTTTTTTTGAGGTTCTATGAAAACGCTCTTTTCTCGTCTACTCGCTCTACTTTTGGTCGTGGTAGTTGGCATAGCTGGATGTTCCACGCCACCACCAGAAGGTTTCACTGGAAACTATCGAGAGGACACACTGACAGTGATTGAGACGTTGCAAAGCGCTATCAATGTGTCAGATGACTCGCCTGAGCGTGCCAGCACCCAGGCCCGAGCCCGTCAAGTCATCAACGACTTCGCTGCCTTCTACCGCCGCAATGGGGATCTAGACAGCTTGGGGTCTTACACAACGATGCGCACGGCGCTCAACTCGCTGGCAGGCCACTACAGCTCATACCCCAACCGCCCTGTTCCAGAGAAGATGAAACAGCGGTTAAGCCAGGAGTTTAAGCAGGTTGAGAATGCCCTGAAGCGCGGGGCTTAAGTCCTGAATACTCTGAAATTAAGGTATAGCGGAGGTCATAGTGCGTCGACGCCCACAGGTCTAAAGGCCATAGAACTTTATGATTAAGAGCGGCGTCACTATGGCCAGGATTGCACTGAGGGGAGCACCCACTCGGGTAAAGTCTAGAAACTTATAGCCTCCTGGGCCGTAGACCATCGTGTTGGTCTGGTAGCCAATGGGTGTCATATAGCTGTTAGACGCAGCGAAGACAACCGCAAAAATGAATGCGAGGGGGTTGAGGCTCAGTGCGGTAGCGACTTTAGCGGCAATAGGCACCATTAGCACCACAGAAGCATTGTTAGAGAGAACTTCGGTCAGAAGCACCGTAGCCACATAAAACAGCAGTAAAATCCAGTATCCCGAGACGTTATCTCCCAACCGCAGCAGCTGTGCCGCCAGCCAATCCGTTGCGCCAGACTGCTCCATGGCAATCCCAAAGGGAATTAGACCAGAGAGCAAAAAGATGACGTCCCAGCGCACGGTGCCATAGAGCTCTCCAGGCTTGAGGCACCCTGTAAGCACCATAAGTACAACCCCCGCAAGTGCGCTTACCACGATGGGAGCAATGTTGAGCGCCGCCATCAGCACGACGCCGATTACAATCGCCAGGGCAATCCACGCTTTCTCCCAGCGGAGTATTTCAATCCCCTGCTGCTCTAGCACCAAGAGTTCACGGCTTGTTTGAAGTCCCAAAAAGCTCTCTCGAGGCCCCTGAACCAAAAGCAAATCGCCGAATCTAAGGGGAACTTTGCCCAATCGCTCTCGAATCACGTCCTGCCCTCGCCTGATGGCGAGCACCGTAGCGTTGTAACGCTGACGGAAGCGCAGCTCTTTTAAAGTTGCGCCACTCAACCGGGAGTTTGAGAGGATTAGCACCTCCGCAATTGCTTCCTCAGCAGAGGTCAGCTCTGTCTGAAGTAGACCTGAGCCAAACTTTACGTCGGGTCCGATCTCCATACCGCGCTGAGAGCGGACGGCAAGCAAATCCACCTTGCTGCCTCTGACAATCAGAATGTCGCCTGCTTTCAGCAGCTTATTTGCTAAGGGCTGCGGAAAGTGACTGCCGTTGCGAAGCAGCTCTAAAATATCGATATCAAATTTACGCTGAATTTCTGTGGAGCGAAGCGTCTGACCAACCAGACTCGAGTTTTCGGTAATCACCAGCTCACTGACGTAGTCGCGCATGCCGTAGCCTTCGTTCATCACATCGCTGTAGGGATCTTGCCGGGCAGGCAGCAGCCGAGGCGCAATCAAGGCCAGGTAAACCATCCCAATGAGGAAGAGCACGATACCGAGCTGGGTAAACTGAAACAGACCAAAGGCGCCGTAGCCGAGCTGCTGAGAGATGCTGCTGGCCAGCACATTGGTAGAAGTACCCACCAGCGTCAGCAACCCGCCCATAATAGTGGCATAGGACATGGGGATCAGGAGCTTAGAGGGAGACATCCCCTGCTTGCGGCACCATTCCTCCACCACAGGTAAAAAGATTGCAACCACAGCAGTGTTGTTGATAAACGCCGTGATGGGTCCAACGATAAATCCCATGACGAGAATCTGCCTGGAGATGTGCTTGCCGCCGTATCGCAGCAAGAAATCTCTAACCAGTTGAATAACGCCAGTCTTAGAGACACCCGCGCTAAGAATAAACATAGACATCACCGTGATCGTTGCCACGTTACTGAATCCTGAGATTCCTTCCTCTGGAGTGACAAGACCTACCAGCATTAAAATGACGCTAATGACCAGCGCAGTTAGATCGACGGGTAGCCATTCGGCGACAAAAGCAACCAGCGCAAAGGCAATAATGCCCAGTGTCAAGGCAACGGGGTCAAGCACTTCTGTAAGTGGAATCGCCAAGACTAATGGCGATCTATTCAAAGGATGTAGCGGCAGCAAAGACTGAGCGGCTAGATAAAACATAGATGTCAAATATAGATATGTCAGCCCGAGGTCATTGGATCAGTCGAAGCTGAAGATTTTAGATAATAGACACATGCGCGCAAGAAATACTCGCATATAGAATGCCGTGATAGCTAGATGTGGAGTGCTCTGACCACGCACTCCAAAAAGCAGCGCATTCGAAAACGGCATAGTGAGATCGCGCTATCGCGATCGCCTTGAAGAGTGTATACAGGTTAAATCGATATAAAAGTTGACGAGCATCTACCTAGAGATATCTTTAAATAGCCTTTAAAAAGTCAAAGTATTGGACAAAGTAATATAGCTATTCGACTTAGCGTAAGTTATGCCTTCCAAAAGTTTGTCTCCAAGCCTTCAATCTTCACAAACGCCACAATCTTGGTCTGGATACCTGGATATGTCGTTCATCTATAGAAGGGGCAAGACTCAAATTGACCACCGCCATACAAAGGCCCCGCTTAAGCTGCAGCGTCCGTTTTATCCTGAAGGCGATCGCTGCTGTCATACTGTAATGCTGCATACAGCGGGGGGAATAGTGGGGGGCGATTGTCTCCACCATCGCCTTACCCTGCACCCAGACGCCCATGCCCTCGTGACCACTGCGGCTGCGGCCAAGGTCTATCGTAGCGCTGGCGGTACTGCCCTACAGACAACTGAGATTACCATTGAATCCGGAGCCTGTCTTGAGTGGTTTCCTCAAGAGATCATCCTTTTTAATGGCGCTCACTACCGCCAGCAGGTGCACGTCTCGCTTGCTGCTGACGCCCTGTGGTTGGGCTGGGACATTGTGCGTCTGGGGCGTAGCGCCCGGGGAGAAACGCTGCAGAGCGGAAGCTGGCGCAGCGAGACGGTGGTGCATCAGGGCGGAAAACCAGTGTGGATAGACTTAGTTGGGATCAATGGAGATAGCGAGCTCCTGAGCAGCCTAAATGGATTAAATCAGGCACCAGTCGTTGGCACATTTGTGGCTATTGGCCGCGACGCACCGCCATCCTTGGTTGCGGCCTGTCGTCAGCAAGCGATCGCCGTTCAAGCGGCGCATCAGACTGGGGTCAGCGGCGATCGCTCCCCTAAGTTTGGCGTGACTCGCCTAATGTCAGGATTACTGTGCCGCTACCAAGGCGCTTCATCAGCGCAGGCGAGGCAGTGGTTTGAGGGGGTATGGTCTGTGGTTCGGGAACATCACCTACAGCGATCGGGATGTCGTCCTCGCGTGTGGCCCTAAGCGCCGGTTTTGAAAGGTTGTCTCGAAGCGCTAGCCGAAGCGATAGCCAAATCCCCGCACCGTCACAATATACTCCGGGTTGCTCGGGTCAACCTCTAACTTCTCCCGCAGCCAGCGAATATGGACATCCACCGTTTTGCTGTCTCCCATAAAATCAGGTCCCCAGATCCGGTCGATGAGCTGCTCTCGTGACCAAACTCGTCTGGGGTGGTTCATAAATAGGTCGAGGAGTCGAAATTCCTTTGGCGATAGATTGACTTCGCTGTCGCGTACCATAACGCGACACTCCTGCGGGTAGAGCACAATATTTTGAAAGGTTAAGCTACTCTTTTTGCTGGCCACCTGTAGATGGCTAGATCGCCTAAGCAAGGCGCGACAGCGGGCAATCAACTCCCGCATGCCAAAGGGCTTCGCTAAGTAGTCATCTGCACCAATCTCAAGACCAACCACCCGGTCGGTCTCACTGCCTTTAGCACTTAAAATCAAGATTGGAACCTGGTTGCCCTCGTGACGCAGCAGGCGACATAAGTCAAGGCCGTTGATGTTGGGCAGCATCAGGTCCAATATGATTAGATCGGGCTGGATGCCCTCTTCCACCCCTTGCCCGCCATCGCGAATCAGGTGACCAATTGCCTCAAGGGCACTGCTGCCGTCCGCTGCGGTATGAACGTCATATCCTTCTTCTGATAGCGCTAAAACAATGGTTTCTCGGATAACCTCTTCGTCCTCAACCACCAAAACCCGGCCTATGCGGTTAGTCGACGCCGTGAGTGCTGTATCGGCAGCGAGGGTAGGCATTGTCTGTAATTCCATGGTGTGTTGACGTAGGCGATCGCTAAATAACAAACGGCAGCTTTTCTAGAAGCTAGACAAGTCTTTTATCAGACGTACCCCACGCAAATTGTACCAGGAACTTTCCCAACACCGTTACAGGGCACTGCCATCGGGTGTTGCTAACCGCGCACTACCGTGTCACCGCTGGAAAGGTTCTGATTAGAGTATCAAATTGTGCCAGAAATGGTTGACTGCAAGCGCAATTGCGCAACAGACTGCCGTTCAAGCTTGCCTTACAAAGACAAATTATAGTAATTTTGTACTATAACAGCTCACACTAATTCCCTATGCCTATCAGCTCATCACAAACCCTTAGCCCTACGGCAAAACCTCAGTCCTCTCCCTGCAGCGGTGCGCCGTCCTGTGGGTCACGGCGCACCGCTCGGTCCTCCGCTAGCTGGTTTCAGGTGGGACTCATCCTCACAATGACTGCGATCGCCCTCCCCAGCCGAGATTTAGAGCCAGTGCTTGCTGGGAGAGCTTTCCCTAGGCTGATTTCCATAGGCTTATCCAGTGGTTCCACCCCCACTGCGCCGCACCATGCGCTTCAGTCCAGTTCCCTAGATGCCCTATTTTTAGGCGAATCAGACTCCCTGGTGGCTCGCAGCGTCGGCCACGCGGAAGGGACACGCACCCTTGCAGGTGGGCGGACTTCTGCTTACTACGGTCATGTGGACCCGGGTAACGGCGTTTGGAATCTCGGCAGTTTTTCCTATCAACACCAGACGCGATCGCCTGAGGAGGCGGACCAAAAGCAGATGCAGCGCCTCAGGCAGCAGGCTTTAGAGCTGCGACATCAGGCTGAGGCGCTCAACTTGGCGCTGAGCTTGGAGGAGGAACTCAACGGCATTGATCTCGCCAACCAGGCTCCTCTGGCGGCTTTAGGCGAAAACGGCTACGTACAGCGTCTGGCAGAGGCCTATGAACGCCAGCTTAGCGGCGCAGATGCAATTGTTTGGGCGCGCACCTGGGCCTATGTGGATCCGGCTACACGCCAGCTCAACGCCCCTGGTTTGGGAAATCGGATCTGGAGAGTCCGGGCCGATCAGGCCCGGCGGCGGCGGGCGATCGCTGACGTACTGTCCCAGCTTGAAGAAGGCTAAAAATAGCTTTTTAGGGCGTGGATTCACCAAATAATCGTCAGGGGTGGTGCGTCCGATAGTATAAGCATAGAGGCTGGCCAATCTACCGGACGTCAGCCCGTATGATGTCAGCCCAACCGATTCAGTCCAGATTATTGAACAATTTATGGGAGCCTCTTTGTTCCGTAGCCTAGCCACCCAAGGTCTAAGACTCGTGATTACCGCCGTCATCCTTGTCGGCATCTTTGCGCTCTCCAGCCCGGCACAGGCTGGGCTCAACGACGATCGCTACGACGGCAGCATTTTTCCCCTCTACGCTGGCAACGGCTCACTGATTCCCCCTAGGGTCTCACTGGCCCAGTCTTTACGCCGTCGCGATCGCCCAACGGTTCTGGGGTTCTACATCGACGATAGCCAGGACTGCAAGCGTTATGCCGCTACGCTGACCCAAATTGACGCCTTCTATGGCCGCGCTGCCGACCTCATTTTTATCAGCGTCGACGCTATTCCGCCTCAGGAGACCTATGAACCTACTGAGGCAGGCTACTACTATAGAGGGCTTGTACCGCAGATTGTGATTTTTAACCAGGCTGGCGACGTGGTCCTGAATGAGATTGGATCAGTTCCATTTGAGCAGATTGACGATACCCTGCGGGAGGTGTTCGACCTCTTGCCGCGACCGGAATCTGTAGAACTGCGGCGACGGGTTGTCAACGAGCTGAATGCGGAGCTGGTTTCAGAACCGAAAGACTGACGCGCTGGCAAATAAAAGGCCGCTTGGCCATACACTAATTGAGCCCGGTCATTTAGAATAAAAAAAGTTAAACAACCGAAATGTTGCTTTTCTCACGGAGAGAACTATGCCACAGACCATGGAGTTGACGAACGACAACGTCGAGACCGTTTTAGATGAGCTGCGCCCCTACCTAATCGCCGATGGCGGCAATGTCGAGCTCGTTGACATCGACGGCCCTATCGTGAAGCTGCGCCTGCAGGGCGCCTGCGGCTCTTGCCCCAGCTCAACCATGACGCTCAAGATGGGCATCGAGCGTAAGCTGCGAGAGTCCATTCCCGAAATAGCTGAAGTTGAACAGGTCCTCTAAACTCGGCGAACATAATTGCAGGGAGCGCACAAGAGGTATTGCGGCATCATGTCCCTCGTGCGCTCTTCACAATTCTCAACATCTATGACTCCTTGCATTAGGCGTTGAGTCGCCGCACAATCCAGTAGCTAACAGCGAGAGCAAAAATCGCGATCGCAAGCCCAATTAGCTCTAGGCCAGTGGATTTGGCAAAATCAAAGATGATAATTTTGCGCGCGACTGCCGTTAGGGAAGTCACAATCACCAGCTCCACTTGCACGACGTGACGCTTCAAATAGGCCGTGATATTCTCTAGAATTTCTAGCGCGATGAGGACATCTAGAAATAGGCCGAAGATCACAAACAGATTTTGATCGAACAGCTGATCGGGCTGGGTAAACAGCGACGTTGAAAGCACGATGAACAGGTCGACAATAGAGACAATCAGCACCACCACCATCGCAATAGATAGCGCCTTCGATACCACAGCCTCAAACGTTTCCAGCCCTTCTAGAAAAGATTCATCCGAAAAGCTAGAAGAGAGCCGTCTCCACAACCTCATGGCGCTGAAACTGCCGCAATGCAGTCAACTTCTACACGGACGTCTTTGGGGAGCCGTGACACCTCGACACAGGCACGGGCAGGGGGGATTGGGGTGTCAAAGAATTTAGCGTAAACCGCATTCATGGCGGCAAAATCCTCAATGTCAGCTAAAAACACCGTTGTTTTAACGACACTGCTTAGGGTTGCACCTGCTGCTTGAACCACCGCTTCAAGATTAAGCAAAGCCTGGTTGGTCTGTTCGGTAATGTCTTCTCCAACGAGGTTGCCGCTGTTTGGATCAAGTGGGATTTGGCCAGCCACAAAGATGAGCTGGCCTGTCACAGCAACAGCTTGGCTATAAGGGCCAACAGGGGCCGGGGCGCGATCGGTTTGAATGGCGGTATGGGTCATGGCTGAGTTGGGTGGAGATGGAGAAGTCCAGCGACCTGAGCAGTCCACAAGGGGCCAGTGAACTGCTCTAGGTCTTCCCTTCCTAGGGAACCACAACGCTAGTCCGCGACTCAATCACCCCGATGTCAGACGTATTGCTGGACGCTGCCTGTATTGGCGATAGTACCAGTAGTCGTGCAAAATTTGATCATGGTCAAAACAAAGCGCAGTCGGAAGCTCATGCAGGCGATAAATGGCGACATCCTTAGCATCATCGCTAGCCTGAGGGGTCCCCCGTGCTGCTGCTAAAAATACGATCGAGAGGGTGTGCTTGCGCCGGTCTCGCTCTGGATCTGAGTAAACCTGAAACTGCTCTAGCAGGCGAACATCCAATCCCGTCTCCTCTTTAGCTTCGCGAATAGCAGCCGCTTCGGCAGATTCTCCATAATCCATGAAGCCACCCGGAAGCGCCCATCCGTGGGGCGGATTGCGTCGCTCAATTAGGATGATGGGCCGCTCGGGACGGTCTATGAGCTCGATGACGAGGTCAACAGTGGGTGTGGGGTTACGATAAGTCACGAAAAAGAAGTGCAGTACATGAATGATTCTTTACCAGCATATTTCCCTCGTAGCTGATGTCCAGTATGGCGATCGCTATCTTTAATCTAGTTTTGATTAAGCTAGCGTCAGCTCGGGTCAACCCGAATGGGGCGGAAACCGCTCGGTACTGGGGAGAAGTATTCTTGTATCGATAGCAGCAGGCAATCAGCCTCCAAGAGAATTTTCCGTGGCTACTTCGGCTAGCAATCTGCTATATTAAATTCCTGTTGCTGGTGTAGCTCAGTTGGTAGAGCAGCTGATTTGTAATCAGCCGGTCGCAAGTTCGAATCTTGTCACCAGCTTTAAGAAAAACCTCTGAAGACGCTTCCGCTATATCGCAGGATGTATCATCTGCGCCATCCGCTTTATAGGGTTTGCCAAGAGGATGATGTTACTAGCACGCCATAGAAAATGTTTAGATTAGCGCCTTAATTTAAATGGGCGATACTGGATTCGAACCAGTGACCCCTTCCGTGTGAAGGAAGTGCGCTACCACTGTGCTAATCGCCCGCGGTCTTCTACAGTAGCATAGTTATGCTGAATACCTCTCACGCTGGCGACCATGGTAGCTTCTCTTCCCAATGCTCAGTCCTCCGCCAAGCCCCACCCATCGCGAAACTGGTGGGGCAAATTTGTGGCCACTGTTGCCGTCGTCAACCTAGCGATCGCCCTCTTCAACGTCAGCTATCTGCCGCTGCGGAATCTCTA
>JBHJHJ010000099.1:0-19464 GCA_050330955.1 Elainellaceae cyanobacterium
TGGTTTAGCACCCATCGCCTATTGTCCTGCTAAGAGGATGTTTGAGAATTAGGTCCTTGGTCAAGAATTAGACCAGGCGACGCACCATGATGCGGACCATCGCCAAGTAGAGCATTGCCTCGCTAGTCTCAGGTAGTACCTCGTAGTCCTTGCTCAGGCGGCGATAGCGGTTCCACCAGCCAAAGGTGCGCTCCACCTTCCAGCGCTTCTTGAGCAGGACAAAGCCCTTGGCCTCTTCGGGACGCAGTACGACTAGGATGACCCAGCGCAGTGCTGCAATGGCCCAAAGGTAGAACGGCGCTCCGTCATAGCCGCCGTCGACCCAGACGCTGTGAACGCGCCGGACGGCTTTGCCCATCTGCTTGACCTTCTTCTTTAGCACTCGCTTGCCGCCTTCGCGCTCAGGAATGCTCGCAGCAGTGACCAGTACCCGCAAGACTAGTCCTAGCGTGTCCACCGTCAGGTGCCGCTTGCGGCCTTTGATACGCTTGGCTGCGTCATAGCCCACCTCCTTGCTAATCATGGTGGCGCTCGGCACGCTCTGGCTATCCAAAATCAGCTCTGATGGGCTAGCGTCGCGTCCTTCGCACAGCCGACTCATCTTGTAGAGCTGGTCATGGACTAAAAGCCAAGTCCCGTCCTTCTTCCAGCGTCTGAAGTAGGTGTACACAGTCTGCCAAGCCGGAAAGTCCCCTGGCAAACCGCGCCAGGTGCACCCCTCGCACAGCACGTAGAAGATGGCATTGAGCACCGACCACAGGCAGGTCGTTCTAGGGCGTCCGCGATCGCTCTCCGCAGGCAGCATGCCTGCTATCAGCTCGTACTGGTCTTGGGTGAAGTTACTCGGATAGGCTTTACTCATCGCTCTCTCGGGTGCTGATATGCTTTCACATTCAGCCTATGCCCGGAGAGCTTTTTTTACAGCCCTACCCCTTTATCAAACATCCTCTCACGGCTCTGTTTGGCTGTACCCAGACGATTGCCATATTGCTAACCCAGCAGTTGGTGGATGGGAGCTACGCTGAGGATGCGCTACCCGCAGTTCCCGCACGCCGCGCCAAGCCAACTCTGGCGTTAGATCTAGAGAATACGGTGGTGGTGCTCTCGCCCCTGATTCCGTGGAATATTGCCGGGTTGGTGCCTGCGACGGTGCTGATGACCGATGCAGGGTTTATTCCCTTTGCGGTCTATCTCTACCTGCAGCCCTTGGTGGTGCTTGTCCTGCTCAGAGCGAAACGATAGGCTGACGCCTTAACGATGCGGATGGCTTCCGCTTTCTGCTCTGCTGTAAATTTTCTGCGGGGTCTTTGACCCATGTGAACATTCTCCTTTTGTATCCTCTCTTCCGGAGTGTCAACTTTTTCGGGGCAAGATCACTGCGCTGAATGTCTGGGCTAGAGGACGCCCATTGTTTGGCACACCCCGTCAGAAAAAACCGACGGAATGGTAAACTACTGCAGTGCCGTTAAATAACTTAAGTTAATTTCTATATCAGTCGAGCGTGGTGAGTAGTTACGGCTCTGCGTGACCCGAGCTGGTTTAGCCCAATCACCTTGACCCAACTGTCCCTTCCAAGAGGTTCATCTCATGAAGTCTTCCCTCGTCATTCTTTATCACCGCGAACCCTACGACGAAGTGATTGAGAACGGTAAGGCCGTCTACCAGGAAAAGAAGAGCCCGAACGGGATTGTGCCGACGCTGAAGAGCTTTTTCGCCGACGCTGACCAAAGCACCTGGGTGGCCTGGAAGCAGATTAAAGAAGGCGAAGAAGCCGACTTCCAGGAGCGGATGACCTTTGAGGGGCTGGGAGACAGCGGCGTCGTCCGGCGCATTCCCCTGCTGGCAGATCAAGTCAAGAACTTCTATCACATCACCTCGAAAGAAGCTTTCTGGCCCATCCTGCACTCCTTCCCCTGGCAGTTCACCTACGACTCCTCAGACTGGGAAAACTTCCAGGCCATCAACAAGAAGTTTGCCGATGTCGCCTGTGAAGACGCGGCAGACGACGCCCTGATCTGGATTCACGACTACAATCTGTGGCTGGCGTCCTACTACATCCGGCAGCAGAAGCCCAACGCCAACATTGCCTTCTTCCACCACACCCCCTTCCCCTCCGCCGACATCTTTAACATCCTGCCGTGGCGGGCGGAGATTGTGGATAGCCTGCTGAGCTGCGACCTGGTCGGGTTCCACATTCCCCGCTACCTAGAGAACTTTGTGTCCGCCGCTCGGGGCATCCGGGGCGCTGAGGTCGTAGAGCAACTCCCCGTGGATGAGCATGCGTTTACCCCTACAGGTTCAGCCCTCACCGAGCCGATGATTACCACCAAGATGCGCTACCAGGGCCGGATTGTTAATCTCAATGCCTTCCCCGTAGGCACCGACCCCGACCACGTCCGCAACATGGTGGCCAAGCCTGAAGTGAAGGCCCGCGCCACTAAGATTCGCGAGGAAATCGGTGACGGTAAGCTGATTGTTTCCGCCGGTCGGGTGGACTACGTTAAGGGCACGAAAGAGCTGCTGGCCTGCTACGAGCGCCTGCTGGAGCGTCGCCCTGAGCTGCAGGGCAACATTCACCTAGTGTTGACCGCCGCTGCGCCTAACAAAGGCATGCGCGTTTACCGCACCGCCCAAAAAGAGATCGAGCAGGGCGTAGGCAAAATCAACGGTCGATTTGGCAAGCTCAACTGGATTCCCATTAAGCTGTTCACCACGCCCCTACCGTTTGACGATTTGATGGCGGTTTACGCCTCTGCCGATATCGCCTGGATTACGCCCCTGCGGGACGGTTTGAATTTGGTGGCAAAGGAGTACGTGGTTGCGAACAAAGGGGAGCGGGGCATGCTGGTGCTTTCAGAGTTTGCGGGCTCTGCCGTTGAGCTTCCGGACGCAATTTTGGTGAATCCCTACGCTTCATATGAAATGGACAAAGCGATAGATCGCGCTCTGGACATGCCCTTGGAGGAGAAAAAGCGCCGTATGGGCACCATGTACGAATCGATTTGCCGTTACGATGTGCAACAGTGGGCTAACCATATGTTCCGCGCGGCTAAAGCGGCGGCTGTGGACCGTAATGCAGAGGCTGGCAGCCAACCAAAAGCCTCTGCACTGGTGTAGCCTCTGGCGTCCATCGATACTACCATGCAAGATCTATCTAAAATCCAAGACTCCCCATATGATTTGATTATCGTTGGGGGCGGCATCAATGGGGCGAGTGCTGCCCGAGATGCTGCCCTGCGGGGTCTCAAAACCCTACTGATTGAAAAGAACGACTTCGCAAGCGGCTCTACGAGCTGGTCTACTCGCCTCATCCACGGCGGTCTGCGCTATCTGGAATATTTTGAGTTCAAGCTGGTGCGTGAGTCCCTGCGGGAGCGGGAAATTCTGTTGAATACGGCTCCTCACCTGGTGAAGCCAATCCAGATGACCATCCCCATTTACAAGGGCGGACGGCGCAGCTATTGGGAGATCCAGGCGGGCATGCTGCTGTACGACGTGCTTAGCTTTGATAAGACCCTGCCTAACCACCGCATGCTGCCGGCCAAAAAGCTGCAGCAGCTGTTTCGCTCGGTCACTTCGGACGAAGTGGCTGGTGCGGCTCAGTATTACGACTGCCAGGTGGAGTACGCTGAGCGGCTGTGTCTGGAGAATATCCTTGCCGCTCAGGCGGCTGGGGCGGATGCGTTTAACTACGTGGAAGTGAGCGAAATCCGCAGTGAAGGCGGTCGGGTTACCGCGATTACCTGCACTGACCTCTCTACCGGAGAGTCTTTCACCGCCAAGCTTGCAGACCAGGGCATGGTGATTAACACAGCAGGCCCTTGGGTAGACGTGGTCAACGAGCGGGGCGACAGCCGCCCCCTCACCCCGAAGCGGCTGATGGGTGGCACCAAAGGTAGCCACATTATCGTCGACCCCTTCCCCGGTGCGCCCAGCACGGCGCTCTACGTGGAGGCGAAAAGCGACGGACGGCCCTACTTTATCGTCCCCTGGTGCGGCATGTTCCTCATTGGCACCACCGACCTGCGCTACGACGGCAGCTTAGATGAGATCAAGGCCAGCAACGACGAAGTGGACTACTTGATCAAAGAGACGAACACCGTGCTGCCCATGGCCCAGCTCAGCCGGAACGAGGTGCGATTCACCTACTCTGGCGTTCGGCCTTTGCCCTACACCGAGGGCACCAAAACCAGCGGCATCACCCGCAGCCACATCCTCTACGACCACAAGGAAGACGGTATTGAAAACCTGGTCTCCCTCGTGGGCGGGAAGCTCACCACCTTCCGTCAGGTGGGTGAGGAGCTGGTGGACTGGGCCTACGAGAAGCGCAAGGAGGCCACCCCCACCTGCCAGACGCGCTACAGGCCTTTCCCCGGCGCAATTGACGCCAAAGATCCGCGCATTCAGCAGGCGATCGCGGCCTACCACCCCCGGATTTCTCGCCAGTCCATTGACCACCTGTTCAAGCTATACGGAGCCCGGGCGGTGAATGTGCTCTCTCTAGTGGACCGCTACCCGGATCTGGGCGATCGCATCGCTGCCGATTTGCCTGACATTAAGGCTCAGGTGGTCTATGCCGTGGAGTCGGAAATGGCCCGCAACCTGGTGGACTTCTGCCGCCGCCGGACGGTGCTCGCCATGCACGCCAACTACGGCCTGGAGCTGATTCCTACTATTACTGAGGTGCTTGCCAGGTACTGCGGCTGGGACAGCGCCAAGTGCGATCGCCAGGCCAAGGAATACCGCGAGTTCATGGAGCTTAACTGCCAGCCCGACTACGCGATGGCGGCGGTCCCGGCTTGAGCAGGGTTTAGGGTTAGGTCTGATTTCTGGGCCTAAATCCTGGAGGTCTGCCCCGGCCTCACCCACACGGGGTGCATCGACAACCTAATTCAGGGCCTTATGCTATGGAAGCGACTACGCCAACAATCACTTTGCCGAGCGGTCAATTAACCCCTGTGAAGACGCTGACCGTCTTGGGCACGGGCGCTTGGGGAACCTCACTGGCGCAGCTTGCCACCGAGGCGGGGATCTCGACGCGCTCTTGGTCGCGGCGGGGGGAGCTGCCCCTAGATGCCGCTGTCGCTGATGCTGACGTACTGCTGTGCGCCATCTCCATGAAAGGGGTGGCTGACTTGGCGGGGCGTCTGAGCGACATCGGTCTGCCCCCCCGCACCATTTTGGTGACGGCCACGAAAGGTCTAGACCCCAAAACCACCAAGACCCCCTCCCAGCTTTGGCAGGCGGCCTTCCCCGAGAACCCAGTGGTGGTGCTCTCTGGCCCCAACCTCTCCAAGGAAATCGACCAGGGGCTGCCCGCCGCCACCGTCGTCGCCAGCCAAGATTTAGCCGCCGCCGAGACCGTGCAGCAGATTTTCGCCGTGGAGCGCTTTCGCGTCTATACCAACACCGACCCGTTGGGTACTGAGCTGGGGGGCACCCTGAAAAACGTGATGGCGATCGCCGTCGGCGTCTGCGATGGCCTGAATCTGGGCACCAACGCCCGCTCGGCACTGATTACCCGCGCCCTGCCGGAGGTGATCCGCGTGGGCACCCAGCTCGGCGCCCAGCCCGAAACCTTCTACGGTCTGTCTGGGCTGGGGGACATGCTAGCCACCTGCACCAGTCCCCTCAGCCGCAACTACCAGGTGGGGTTTGGTCTGGCCCAGGGTAAGCCTCTAGAGCAGATTCTAGAAGAGCTGGGCAGCACGGCAGAGGGCGTCAACACGGCCCACGTGCTGGTGAAGCTGGCTAACCGGGAGGCCATTCCTATCCCCATTTCCCGTCAGGTGCACCGGCTGCTGAACGGGACGGTGACCCCTCTAGATGCGGTGACGGCGCTGATGGAGCGGGAGCTGAAGCCAGAGCTGTGCGACATTGACGAATCTAGCGATTAGGCATGGGTTAAAAATATTGACGTACGGTTTGCCACCACGCTCGGTGGGGCGATCGCCGTCGTGGTTGTTGTCTTGGGTTTGGTCATGGGAACGCCATTCGGTAGGATGGCATTAATCGCCGCCTAATTTTTTAATCCAGACGGCGTCTCACATCACAGACGCAGAGATTCTTGACGTGACCCGACGAAATTTTAACTGGCTCTGGCCTTCCTCATGGCAACGGGCAGTACGCGGTCTAACCGCCAGTCCCCTGAGGTTTGGTATTGTGGCGATCGCCGTTTGCCTCGGCGTCATTCTGTCGGCGGTGATAGCCCTATCCCAGCCGCGGCAGGTGCAGATCTCGGTGCTGATTCAGGCCCTTGAAACCGCTCAGTGGCAGTCTGTGGTGGAGTCGTTTGAGGCGGACAACCCCGACATCGACCTCAACATGGTGGAAGGCCCCAACGCCACCAACCTGGTGGAAGACCTGTACACCTCTTCGTTCTTGTTGGGCGACTCCCCCTACGACCTGGTGTATATGGACATCGTTTGGGTGCCCAAGTTTGCGGCTGCAGGCTGGCTGATGCCCCTGTCAGATCGTATCTCTGACGCTGAGCTGGCGGAGTTTCTAGACGGGGACATCAACGGCGGGCGCTATGAGGATGAGCTGTACCGCATCCCGGTTCGCTCCGACGGCGGCATGCTCTACTACCGCACCGACCTGCTCAATCAAATCGGGGCTCAGCCGCCGGAGACGGTGGAAGAGCTGATGGAAATTTCCCAAGCGCTGCAGGAGGCAGACGCGGCAGACTGGGGCTATGTGTGGCAGGGCCGCCAGTACGAGGGGCTGTCTGCCATGTTCGTGGAATTTTTGGAGGGGTTTGGCGGCTTCTGGGTGGACCCCGAGACCCGTGAAGTGGGGCTAGACCAGCCGGAGGCGATCGCGGCCCTAGAAGCCCTGCAGTCCACCATTGATCAGGGCGTTTCCCCCAACGGGGTGACGAACTACCAAGAGGAAGAAGCCCGGCGCCTGTTCCAAAGCGGCGGCTCGGTATTCATGCGCAACTGGCCCTACGCTTGGGCGTTGGTCAACGGCGACGATTCTTCCATCGCGGGGAATGTGGGCATCAAGCCCATGGTGCACGCCGCCGGCAAAGATAGCGGCGCCTGCCAGGGGGGCTGGGGCTTCGGGATTTCTAAGAGCACGCCCCACCCAGATGAGGCTTGGCGGGTGGTGGAGTACTTTGCCAGCGCCAAGGCGCAGGAGCAGTTCATTTTGGAGAACGCCTATGTCCCCAGCCGCCGAGCGCTGTTCACGGATCCCGATATCGTGGCTAGGTTCGGCCACTACCCCGACCTGCTAGAGGTGATTGAAAGCGCTGTGCTGCGTCCCCCCATTGCTCAGTACGCCCAGGCTTCGGACATTTTGCAGCGCTATTTGAGTGCTGCCTTTACGGGAAGGCTGTCGCCGGAGCGGGCGATGGAGCGGGCAGCGGCGGAAACGCGGCGGCTAGTGGAGTCTTGACCCACCTGCTGTCGCCGTCCCCCTGCGGGGGGACTGTAGGGGTTGTGGATTATGGTGACGCGGGTTGCCCCCTGCTGTCGCCGTCCCCCCGAGGGGACTAAAGAACTTTCGGTTAGGTACGTTTATCGCATGGCCTCTAAACTTCGCTCCCAAGAACAACTCACCGGCTGGCTACTGCTGCTGCCGGCGCTGCTGCTGCTGCTGCTGGTGTTTGCCTACCCCATCGGGCGGGCCTTTTGGCTGAGCCTGTTCACCGAGAACCTAGGCACCAACCTGCAGCCAGAGTTTTCGGGCTTCAGCAACTACAGCCGCATGGCTATCGACGGGCGCTTCTGGCGAAGCCTCTGGAATACGACGCTGTTTACGGTGATTGCCCTGGCCCTGGAGCTGGTACTGGGGATTGCGATCGCCCTCCTGCTGCACCAGACGTTTAAGGGCCGGGGCATTGTGCGCACCATCGCTATCTTGCCCTGGGCCTTGCCCACCGCCCTGATTGCCCTCACCTGGACCTGGATTTTTAATGACCAGTTCGGCGTCTGGAATGACATGCTGCTGCGGCTGGGCGTCATTGACAGCCCGGTGAACTGGCTGGGGGATCCTACCCTGGCACTGCTGGCCACCATCGCCGCCGACGTGTGGAAGACGACGCCCTTTGTCAGCATCTTGCTGCTGGCGGGCCTCCAGTCCATCCCCGACGACCTTTACGAAGCCCACGCTATCGACGGGGCTTCGCCTTGGCAGAGCTTCCGCCGCATCACCCTGCCGCTGCTGCTGCCCCAGATTCTGATTGCCATGCTGTTTCGCTTTGCCCAGTCTTTTGGCATTTTCGACCTGATTCAGGTAATGACGGGGGGCGGTCCTGCGGGAGCGACGGAGATGGTGTCGCTGTACATCTACGCGACGGTGATGCGATATCTGGACTTTGGCTACGGTGCCGCTCTGGTGGTGGTGACGTTTTTGGTGCTGATTGCGGCGGTGGCGATCGCGGCGTTTGTCATTGACCGGCTGCGTAAAAATGCGGCGTGATTGGGCATGGCCATTCCGATGCGTTGTGCGGGCGAATGGCCTTTCCGATACATTGTACGGGCGAATGGCCATTCCAATGCATCGTATGGGCGAATGGCTATACCGATATCTTGTACGGGCGAATGGCCATTCGCCCCTATCCATCCACCCACGCCCTGCACGGGCGAATGGCCATTCGCCCCTATCCATCCATAACCCATAATCCCTATGGCCTCCACCACACCCTCTCAACCCAACACCGGCAACGTCGTATCGCTGCGGATCGTGCTGCTGGCGATCGCCATCTTCCTCCTGGTTGTCTTCAGCCTCGGCCCCATGCTGTGGCAGTTGCTCACCTCCATCAAGGTGAACGAAGACATCTCGGCGGTGCCCAATGTCTATATCCCGGCGCGGTATACCCTGTCTCACTACATTGAGCTGTTTGCGCGGCGCCCCTTTCTGCGCTACATGCTCAACAGCGCCTTTGTGGCGGTGGTTTCCACGGCGCTGTGTTTAGCTCTGGGGGCGCCGGCGGCCTATGTGCTGGCGCGGCTGCGGCTGCCGGGGGAGCGAGTTATTTTGGCGGGGGTGCTGGTGGTAACGCTGTTTCCCTATATTCTGCTGTTTCTGGGGCTGCTGGAAATCATTCGGGTGTTGGGTCTCGGCAACAATTACCTAGCGCTGATCATTCCCTATACGGCCATTAACCTGCCGTTGACGATTCTGGTGATGCGCAGCTTCTTTCAACAGCTCCCGAAGGATTTGGAAGATGCTGCGAAGGTAGATGGCTATGGCACGGTGCAGATGCTGCTGAAGATTGTGCTGCCCATGACCCTGCCGGCCCTGGTGACCACCGGCATCCTAGCCTTCATCTTTGCCTGGAACGAGTTTATTTTTGCCCTCACCTTCATCACCCGCGAGCAAATGAAGACGATTCCGGTGGCGGCGGCGCAGCTGGGCGGGACTACTGTGTTTGAGATTCCCTATGGGCCGCTAGCGGCGGCGACGGTGCTAGGGACTCTGCCGCTGGTGCTGCTGGTGCTCTTCTTCCAGCGCAAGATTATTCAGGGGCTCACCTCCGGCGCGGTCAAGGGGTAATGAGGGATTCGCGCTTCGCCTGGTGACGCTGGTGCTTTAACCTTATGGTAGGACTAGCTGAAACTATCCCTGTTACAACTCGCCATGGCTGCTCTCACCCTCAAACGCCTCCACAAATCCTTTGGCCGCAATAACGTCCCGGTTAAGGACCTCAGTCTGCAGGTTAACGAAGGCGAATTCCTCACTCTACTTGGCCCGTCAGGCTGCGGCAAATCTACAATTTTGAGGCTAATTGCGGGATTAGAGCAGCCAACAAAGGGCGAAATCTTGATCGGCGACAAACACATGGAGCGCGTTGCGCCGGGCGATCGCAACATTGCCATGGTGTTTCAGAGCTATGCCCTTTACCCCCACATGACGGTGCAGGAGAACATCGCCTCGGGGCTGAAGCTGCGTAAAGAATCAGAGGCCACCATTCGAGAAAGGGTCACCGATGCCGCTGAGCTGCTGGGGCTAAGCGACCTGCTAGACCGCAAGCCCGCCAATCTTTCCGGGGGGCAGCGGCAGCGGGTGGCCTTGGGGCGTGCCCTGGTGCGCAACCCCGACGTATTTTTGCTAGATGAGCCCCTGAGCAACCTAGATGCCCTGCTGCGGGAGCAGGTTCGGGCTGAGCTTAAGCAGCTGTTTGCAGAGCGGCAGGCTCCGGTGGTCTACGTCACCCACGACCAAACCGAGGCCATGACCCTCTCCTCGCGGGTGGCCGTGCTTTACGACGGCGACCTGCAGCAGCTCGACCCCCCTGAGCGTATCTATGCCTACCCCGCTAACCGTTTCGTGGCGGGCTTTATCGGCAGCCCCCAAATGAATCTGCTGAAGCTGCCCTGCCGGGATAAGGCGGCGCAGTTGGGCAACTATGCCATCCCGCTCCCCGATCGCTTTGTGCCGCCGCCGGAGGTGGTGCTGGGCATCCGACCCGAGCAGATTGGGCTGGCGCAGCCGGACAGCGCTTTGACAGTAGAGGGGGAGGTATTCTTGGTGGAAAATCTGGGGATGGGCAACTTGCTCAGCGTGAAGCTGGACGGTGAGAAAAAGTTCACCCTACGGGCGCTGCTGCCCTCTGATGCCAACTGGGAGGGCGATCGCGTTACCCTGGCGCTGCCAGCCAATAGCCTGCATTGGTTTCACGCAGAGACTGGGGAGCGATTGCCCGATGGCTACGAATAGTCGCAGAATGGAGCCATCGCGCACAGAGGCTTGTGGCGATGGCTTTACTGCTGCTACAGCACGGTTGCTACAGCACAGTTATGAACTGCCACAACAGCCTGCACTCAGACTCGAGCCATTTCTGCGGTTGTCACATCATGAATGCTGTGTTGAATGGCCTGCGCAAGCTCCTCAAGCTGCTGGCTTGAGTCAATCCCCTGGTCCCCCATACGGAAGATTTGATTGACAGTGATTCTATTGCGGTCCAACAGGCTTTGAGAAACCTCAATGGCGGTGGCCAGCTCTTTCAGGTGAGCATCAAAGGCGCCAATACTCTGGCTCAGCTGCGTGCCAACCCGCTTAACGTGCTGCTTATTGCTGCGCTGTGTGGCTTCCGCTCGACTCAGCTGCTCAAGCAAATCCTTAAGTCGATTGGTAAAGCCTCGAAATACGGTAAGCGCGTCTTTGATCTCATTTGAGTCCTGCAGCTTGGACATTCGTGTGGACAATGACGGGCTACTGGAAATGAAGGCTTTAGAGACCTTCAACAGGTCTTCTAGCTTCTCAGTTGTTTGAGTGGAAAGGCCAGCCGCTGCCGTCATACTCTGTATCTGGTTCAAGATGGGATAAGTGCTCTGGCGCAGCGTCTCCAGCTTCGCCATTGCAGACACGATAGTTTCTTGACTGATCTCAAGCGCTTCACGGTTTTCGTTTCCAAGCGTGTTAGCCATGAGGGCCTGCTTCTTCAGGGTTTGAGATAGCTCACTACTGGTTTCTGCCCAGTGCTGCGCCTGGGTGACCCACTGCGATAGCAGCTGGCCTTCACCCATAGTCAACGCTTTTGCCAACAGCTGTATTCGCTGGGTCGCCTGCTCAACGGTTGACGGGTGCTGCTGGTGCTTTTCTAGCAAATAGAAAAATGAGACGGAGAGCTGGTCAATTTCATCTTTGTCCTGCAGCTGTTCCATCATGACGGTATCCATATCGGCTAGGCGCTGACATAAGGTCAAAGATGGCTTCAGACGTCGATTGAGATAGCGAATAACCAGCGCGACCATTCCTGCTAAGAGCAGTCCGACCACGGTAGTTGCCCCTAGGGTAATCAACATCACCTGACCAAAAACGACCTCGTAGGGAACGTAGGCCACCAGCAGCCAATTTCGCTCAGGAATCTGAGTGTACGACCAATATCCCGTTTCACCTTCTAAAAATCCTGACTCTCCTGAGTTAATCTGCGACCAAATCTCACTTAAACCGGGAATATCTTGATAGGTTTGATTTCCCAAATCACTTGATTGAGACGGATTAGCAATCACCTGGCCCGTCTCTGAGAGCAGCATCAGTTCCCCGCCATTTCGTATAATGGGCTCGTTTAGAACCTGACTGAGGTAGGTGCCGTCAACGTCAATCACAACGGTACCTAGCCAATCCCCCTCTGGGTCAAAAATTTGCGAATAGTAGGTCAATAAGGTGCCGCGATCGCTTCGATAAGGGGTTGTCCAAAGACTCTCCTGGGGCAAAAAGTAATCGCGATAGCGGGCCGTCTCTGGGTAAAAGTATTCCGAATCAGCCTGGTCCCGATAAAGTGCTTCAGGCTCGGATGTGGCCTGTTCTCCATCGAAGGAAGAAGAGGATGAATAATAGTAAGGGAATAACCACTGCTCCCCAGGTAAAACGCCGTACTCTGCTTGACCAAAGCCCAGACCGGTAACAAATTCAGGCCGTCCTTGAAACAGCTGGCGCACCAGCTCTTGATACGTCTCTTTTGTTTCAGCCCGACGAACGTGTAGCGTCGTAACGCTTACGTTTAGGCCATAGGCTAGGGTTTCAGCCTGATCAGTAACATCATTAATCGTACTGACCTTACTGTTCAAGGTGGCTTTGATTTGGTCTTCGGCTTGGTACTTGACCGTTTCCCCAAACAGCAGGGCCATACCGCCCATGCCGGCTAAAACGCCTCCTGTAATGACTAAAAATAATCGAGTACCTAGAGAGTTAATGCGAAATCGTCGTCGGTTGACCTTGGGTTCAGCAGAATTTGAATGCTGGATTGGGTGTGAAGCTAGTGACATGGGAAGCTCTGTTGACTAATGAGGAGAATAGAGGCTTTACGGTTTGGCAGATGCACTAGCGTTATCCCAGATTTAATTAAATAAAAATATTCCTTTGGCGAACAAAGTAAGTTTCTTTTGATTATGCTCAGCATACGTGAAAATACTTGAGTTCAAGAAGCTAAGCAGAAGATGCTTATGGAAACTTTTTGTTCCTGCTGAATTGTCAAGATTGAGTAATTTGTCCCGATTTGCAATTCTTACAGGCAGCAGCGTTTACAGCGAAACGTATTTGAATAATGAGACAATCCAGCCTGCTGCAAGGCTAGCTAGAATCAGCGCTTCCAGTGGCGCAAGAGAAGAGGCTGAGCGGAGCCAGTATAGCCAGGACTTTGACTGGACCTGGTTCCACCAGTTTGCCGTATGCCTCCGCCATAGCGCCGGGTGGTCTTTTTCGAGAAATTGCCAAGTCACCATAGACAAGAGCAGCGGCGCGCCCCCAACCTTTGCTTTCAGGAGTAGATGAAGCGCGATCGCCATCACTACAATGACCCATGAAGCCAGGTGAGCGTAATACCAAGTATGGTCTAATTCCCCCTTCGGCAGCCAAGTTTCATCCATCATCTTGCCGCTAAAAAGCGCGAAGGTTAATGCGATTAGAGATAGGGTGTTGGTGAAGCGATTCAGCGTACACCACCAAATTGGTTTGCCAACTTGAGCTATCTTTTTCAGCGCGTTTGGTTGAACCAGTCGCTTTTGACCTCTGTGAAACGAATAGATCACAAACGCAGGAAAGACGAGCAAGGTATAGAGGCCAAACGTTCCATGAATACCTTCAATTGCTTGATAGGATGGCAGCGGTATTCTACCCCACCGTCCATCGTAAATGCTGTAGGTCCAAAATGCTGTTATGACCGCTACGATTAAGAAAAGTCCGTTGAGACCATGGAGTAGTCGGAGCAGTAACGGTTGATAAGGTCGAGTTCTTTTCATGAGCTGCTCTAATTATCTTCTGCTGCCTGAGTGGCAGCTTTAAGATGGCAGCAGCACCTGATTCTGGGCGAAAGTAGAGTTTCACCGCAAGATTGCTTTCAAGACAACCTGCAGACCACTTCATTACTTCTGTGGTTGCGGTAGTCAGGCTTCCCGGCGTTTTTAATCGAGTTACCTACCCTGGCTGAGCTAGTCTATGCCTTCTAGGAGAGGTATCTTTTCCTACACTGTCCTAATCCTAAGCTATTATTCTGAGCCTTCTGCTAGAAATGATATCGGACAGAGTTTGATTTTACTTAATCTTAATCTTAGTGTAATTTCTTACCTGAAAGTGATGTTGAATGGCGCGTGTCCACGGGGGAACGCAAGCCCTGCCCATGCAACGCGTACCCTACCTAAACTTATCCAGCAGCGCCGCCAGCGCCGCCTTCATCTCAGCTGCGCTAGTGGTTGCCGTACCGAACTGGCGCACTACCAGGCTCGCCGCTAAGTTCCCCAACACGATCGCCTCCCAGGGCGACGCTCCCACACTCAGCGACAGCGACAGCCCCGCCACCACCGTATCCCCCGCCCCCGTCACGTCAAAGACATCTGTGCGGTTAAAGGCCGGAATATGGAGCTGGCTGCCGCCCTCAAACAGGCTCATGCCTTCCTCGCCCCGCGTAATCAACATCTTCTCCGCTTTAGTGAGCGCAAGCAGGTCTTCTCCCGCTCTTTGTAGCAGCTCTGGCGTGGTAATGCCGTATCCCACCGCCTTTTCCGCCTCCGGCAGGTTGGGGGTAAATACCGTCGCGCCGGGGTAGCGGTGGAGATCGCTCTGGGCATCGACCACCACCCGCGAAAAGCCCAGCATTGCCTGGATTACGGGGGCGCTCAGCACCCCGTCGCCGTAGTCTGAGCACACCGCCGTGTCCACCGTACCCTGCTGCGCCTCCGCGTAGTCCGCTAGGGCCTGCTGCAGATTTGGGGCGGGCGGGTCGTCAGACTTACGGTCTACTCTCACGATCTGCTGGGTCACCGACTGGCGGGCGTGGCCGGAGATGCGGCTTTTGGTCACTGTGGGGCGATCGCGATCCAGCAGCAGCCCGGCGGTGTCGATGCCCGCCTCGGTGAAGATGCGGCGAATGGCGAGGCCCTGGGCGTCGTCCCCCACCAGCCCAACCACTTTTACCTGTCCGCCGAGTTTGGCAATGTTGTATACCGCATTGGCCCCCCCGCCGGGGATTTGGCGCGTGCTCTCGTGACGCAAAATCAGCACCGGCGCCTCCCGGGACAGCCGCTCAACGCTGCCGGTGACAAATTCGTCCAGGGTGATGTCCCCCGCCACCAAAATCCGGGCCTGATGAAAGCTGTTGATCAGGTCGAACAGCCGATCGGCGGAGTGCACCAGCTTTACTTTAAAGTCCAGCTCTGGGGTCATTGGGCTTATTCCTGAGGTACCCCTTGCCGGGCGATCGCCTCTGACACCGAGCAAGTAGAGTCGCTGTCGGCAAACTTTACCTGGACCTGATAAGGGCCAGGACCACCGGCATTAAACTTTCTGGTCACCACAGCCTGTTTGCCCTCTTGATCGAGAACGCCATACCCCGAGCTGCGAATCAGTCTAGGGTCATTGGTAATATTACCCGCTTCGTCTAAGACGACACCATAAACCAGCGGCGTATCGAGCCTGTTGTCTGCTGTTGGCTCAATGCGACAGGTGTCAACTGGATAATCAATCGTAATCGACAGAGACTTGCTGAGGTAATCCGACATCTCGTCATCGCTAATCCCGTTTTCCCTCAGCCAAGTTTCAGTGGTATTGAGAGCCTCACCAGCACTGGTCTGTCCAGAAGCATGGGCATATAACTGCTCATAAACCTGCTCTTGTTCTGGAGAGAGCGCCATACGCTGAGGTGGCCGGGGCGGGGATCCCTGACCGGAAGAATCTTCTGACGATTCCCCCGGTGTCTCTTCATCGCCCTGGGATGTTTGCTCATCTGAGGTCTCCTGCTCATCAAGTAGGTCCTCAGCGGTTCCGGTTTCTGCTTCGGAGGCCTCAGATTCCTCAAGACCCTCTACCGCGGCGGCGGCGGATGCAGATTCTATCGGTTCCTCTTCCACCAGCGGCTTATCCTTTTCACGCTCCTGGGTGGACGTATTAGAGGAGGTCGTACTGCCAAGAGACCCGCTCGACCCATTGCCGAAGGGGGGGGTAGGAATATCGTAGGGGTTTGATGCGGCTGTGCTTCCGCCAGACTGCCCGAAAAATTCTTCATAGGCCTCGAGGAGGCTAGGGGGTAAGTCTTGGAGTGGATCTACTTCAATAGCTTCGCCATCATCGGGTACTGGCGCACCGGGCACTGACGGCAGCGGTAGCTCAGATTCTAGGAAGCCAGGCAGGCGATCTGCGTCTGTGGACGACAGCTCCAGAACCGACACCGTACGCGCATCGATATCGTCTCCAAACGAGGGCGGCGCAGGCAACCGCGGCAGCAGCACGAACAAGAGCCCGTGAAATCCCAGGGACGAGGCAGCCGCCCACCAAACCGGCTGCCTCGTCATGCGTCGAATAGAGGCTGAACTAAATCGTTTTGGCATAGCGCTCGTTCAATCCCGTGCAGCGGCGTACACAATTCATTCTAGTCAGAAGGCTCCCCAGTCCGGAGCGAAATCGAGCCAATCTGCCCACTGGATGATCAGCCAGAGGATTAGCCCTGAGATGGCAAGCCATTGTTTACAAAGGCGAGGGCTTACGCTCAGTGCCATATCGGGAAGGAGAAACCTGGACAATCATGATCGAAAAATAGGACAGTTCTAGACTAGGCCGATCGCTCAGGTCACGGTACAGCCTTTGGCGATCGCTGGTGGCCCATTCTACAACAGCGCTGGCCACAAGAAGCTGACGGCGCTGCAAAATATGCCACACCTGACTGTAGACCGAGCTTACCTTCATTAAAACCACAGCGTCGCTTGTGTCGAGCGCCGTTTCCAGATTCGAAACGCCTGCCTCAATAGGTCCATCCCCCGAGCCTGCCCCTCGTGACACGGTGTACAGCGCTGGGAGCACGGTCAGCCGCTGATCCCCAAGGGCTAAGGGCACCCCCAGCACTGCCGCTGCTGCCAGGGGAGAGCATACCCCCGGCACTGGGACAATTGCGACTGCAGGATGAAGCCGATGCACGTGCTCAGCGAGGTAGGCAAAGGTGCTATAAAAGCCCACGTCTCCCTCGCTGACAAAGACGACGTCTTCGTGCTGCAGGTAGCACGCTACCGCTGCAGCGGCTTGGCGCCAGGCCGCCGCAAGGGTTTCCGGGTCTTGGGTGTAGGGAAACCGCAAGGGCAGCTGAATATGGCGGGGCGTTAGCCAGGGCTCGATGATGCGCTGGGCCACCCCCGGGCGATCGCCCTGGCCCGCAGGAAAGGCGACGACCGTCGTAGACTGGATGAGCTTGAGCGCCCTGAGGGTAATCAGGTCTGGGTCCCCTGGGCCTGCGCTCACCCCATAGAGTGTTCCGGTGGGGGGTGGGTTAGTAGGGGATGGGTTAGCGGGGGATGGGGATGTAGCCATTTGCAAGGGTGGTGAGGAAGCGCGTTAAAAAAGATTTGAGCAGAGCAGCTTGAGGCGCAGCGATTGTATAGCGTTGAAGTATAGCCATCGCCACAAGGCCTTGTGCGTGATGGCTCGCCGCTTCGCTCCAGGGCTGTTCGGTTCAGCACCAAAAATGTCCTCAGCGAAGTGGCCAGCGCTATATATGACGTTAAAGCCCAGTGGCTACAGGTCCAGAGCTTAAGAACTTGTTAAAAGCCAGCCCATCTGACTTAAGTGCCGATACTGTGGCAATAGATACCTCCTAACTGCGTTTCAGCCCTGCCGGAGCGGTAAGCTCGTCCGACAGGGCTGCTTTGTTTATGTGGTTTTGTTTATGCGGTTTTGTTTGTCCAATGTCCCTCACGCTACCCTAGACTTGATCGTGACGCACCCCTTGCGATCGCAGTTTGGCGTCACAGACTAACTACGCCCCAAAGCATCGCCGATTCGCTATGCAACCACCCCTTTCCAGCGCCACCGTCCTGCAAAATCGATATCATGTCCAAAGCGTGCTAGGGCAGGGTGGGTTTGGCCGCACTTACCTCGCCCAAGATCGGGGCAGATTTGATGAAAGCTGCGTGATTAAAGAGTTCATGCCCAACTCTAGCAGCCCCTACGCTCTGGAGAAATCCCGCGAGCTGTTTCAGCGGGAGGCCCAAATTTTATACCAAATTCGGCATTCCCAGGTGCCGCAGTTTCGGGCGGTGTTCGAAGAGGCGGAGCGGCTGTTTTTAGTGCAGGACTACATTGAGGGCTCTACCTACCGCGAGCTACTCGACCAGCGAATGCAGGCTGGAACGCTGTTTACCGAAGGGGAAGTGGTGGCACTAATTCAGCAGCTCATCCCCGTGCTGCGCCACATCCACGGCAAGGGAATCATTCACCGCGACATTACCCCGGACAACATTATTCTGCGGCAGCGCGATCGCCTGCCGGTGCTCATCGATTTTGGCGTGGTCAAGGAGATCGTGACGCGGGTGCAGATGCCCGAAAAGACCACCCCGTCGACCACGGTGGGCAAGCCCGGATACGCCCCCAGTGAGCAGACGCAAACGGGGCGAGCCTACCCCAGCAGCGACATTTACGCCCTGGCGGTGACGGCCCTAGTGCTGCTGACGGGCCAAGAGCCCCAGGATCTGTTTGACGACGTTGTTCTGACCTGGAACTGGCAGGCCATTCCCGCTAGCCCTGCCGTGATGCAAATTTTGGCGAAGATGCTGAGCTATCGCCCCAGCGATCGCTACCAGTCTGTGGATGAGCTGGCCGAGGCGCTGCAGACGCTTCCGCTGATGACGAGCGCCGCGCCGCCCACAGGGGTCACCCCGCCGCCGGTCCAGCGCCCCACCGCCCCACCGCCTCAAACCCAGCCCTCCCAGCATCAACGGCCCCCCGCTTCCCAAATGCGGACCGTTGCGGTCGGTCGCCCCAACCCCACTACCGCTGCGCCAGGTCCGCCCCCGCAGGCCCCGCCGCCTGTTCCGCCCTCAACTCGGCAATACACCGTGCAGGCCCAGCAGCCCCGCGAACGATCGCTTTGGGGCAATATTTGGTCCATGCTGGCGATCGCGGCGGCGCTGGCGGTGGTGACAGCCATTGGCGCTTTTGCCATTGTCAACGCTATTTTTAATGCCCCCGAGGAGCCCGCTGTAGTGGAGGAGCCTCAGCCGGAGGTAGAGCCCCAGCCCGAACCCCAGCCCGAACCAGAGCCTCCGGGTCCCGTGACCTACAGCCAACCCCTCTTGCTCGCGCCGGGGGAGCCGCGGGTGGTGCAGGGCAGCCTGCTGCAAACCGAAACCATCAACTACGTTGTGAGCGCAGAGGAGGCTCAGACCCTGTCGGCAAGCCTCGATCAAGAAGGGATCCTGATGACGGTGCTCGGCGCCAATGATCGCCCGGTTCAGGGCAGGCGATCGCGGCGGGTCCAAAGCTGGAGCGGCGAACTCAGATCGGCTGGAGACTACACGATTCAGCTTGCGCCCGTGGAGGGCGTTCAGACCAGCGACTATACCTTGACGGTTGAGCTGACTGCTCCGCCCCAGCCGGAGCCGGAGCCCCAGCCAGAGCCAGAGCCTGAACCAGAGCCGCAGCCCGAACCCGAACCCCAGCCCCAGCCAGAACCAGAGCAAAAAACACAGACCGAACAGAAACCCCACCCCCACCCCGAACCCAAAAACAAACACCAACCAGAGCAAAAAACACAAA
>JBHJHJ010000100.1:0-9041 GCA_050330955.1 Elainellaceae cyanobacterium
ATTGGAGCGAGCGGGCTGCAGGGAGGAGACCACCATCGCCCCCAGCGCTCCTTCGTCGTCGTAGTCTATCTTTGTGGAGTAGTACTTGCCCATGCCGGTGTCGGTGGTCTCCGGCAGCAGCTTCTCCGGCAGGTTCAGCTCGAACGCGCCCCGCTGGTGGCGCTGCTCAGCCACCGCCTTGCTCAGGGTCATCAGCTGATCGAGGACGGGGAAAATCGGCTCGAAGGGTTTGATATCTTCCAGGGTTGGGAGCTGGTTTGGTCGGGAGGTTTCGCATTCGTCCCCATCAGCCCCACCGTCCTCAGCGGCGTTATCCTCAGCCTTAGCGTCTTCGGCAGCCAGGGGCGCATCTCGCTCAATGATGGCTTGGGCCTGCAGGTAGTCAATCTCGTAATCGACGGTGATGATGGTGGGCTGCAGCTCAAACTCCACCACGTTGCCTTCGTTGTCGAGGGTGATCAGCACTGATATGGTGAGGCGATCGCTCTCGGGGGTGAGGGAGCAGCGGCGGTACACCAGCTCCGGCAGCAGCGGCAGCACCGTCTCCCCGAGGTGGATAGAAGTCCCCCGCGATCGCGCTTCTTGGTCTAGCGCTGAATCCGGCTCGATGTAGTGGGAGATGTCGGCAATGTGTACCCCCACCTGCCAGCGCTCGTCGTCGAGCTTCTGCACCGAGAGGGCGTCGTCGAGGGCAGGGTTGTCGGTGACGTGGGGGCCCGAGATACGGATGGTAGGCAGCTCCCTTAGGTCCAGCCGTCCAGTTTGGTCACTCTTACGCAGCTTGGTGGGCAGCTTCTTAGCTTCGCGGTTGGCCTCCTCTGAAAACTCCCGCGGCAGGTCGTGCTTACAGCGGACGATGTCAATGTCGGAAGCCGTTTCAGCGTCGATGCCCAGCACCTGGGCCACACGGCCCATCGGTGGGCTCTGCCCAAGGGGGTAGCGTAGAATCTCAACGTGCACCAGCTTATCCACCGACTCTTCTAGGGCCGTACCGTTGGGCTTCAGCTCTAGCTCAAACAGGAGGCGATCGTCTAGGGGAACGGCCTGAAAGCGATCGTCCACTTGCTTGACCCGACCCAGCACAGACTGATTGGCGCGCTCTAAAATTAGCTTCACCTCGCCTTCTGGGCTGCGGCGACGGGTGCCTTCTTTCGTGACTTTGACTAAAACGTTGTCGCCATTCCACGCGGTGTTGAGGTGGCTCTCCCGAATGTAAATATCCTCTGCTGCTTCATCGCTCTGGATGGCAAAGCAAAAGCCCTTACTGGAGCAGCGCAGCTTTCCCTCAATCAAATCTTCTTGAGCGTTGCGCCGGTAGCGACCGCGCTCCTTGCTCAAAATTTCAATTTTCTCTAAAGCGTCTAGGGCGATTTGAAGCCTGCGAGCGTTGTCGTCTCCCTCACAGTTGAGCTTTTTTTCTAACGCTTTTGGCGCCACGAGTTTATCGTCAGTAAAATTAGACAGCAGCGTTGCAATCGAAAAATTCATGTGGCGCTTGTTCCTTAAAATAGTCAAAAATCATTGGATGTCAGTGCTCTAGGCTCACCCAGCTTTTCAGGCTCAGCGGGACGTGAATGGGTCAATACGAAAGATTGCGGTACTATCGACCCGATTCGTGAAACGCGTCAACTCGCTTGTGGCTAGCCTCGCATTCGGTGCCGTGAACCGAACTATCTGGCTCTACAGATCGCCGTATATGCGGGCACTCTATTTTAGACACGTTCTGCAGCAACGGTGCAAGTGCTCCGTTGTAAATTCAGCGATCAAACTGCAGATTAATGACAGGTTCAGCCCTATAGCTCGGGAGTTTAGAGTCCCGATTACGGCAGTCCAACTCCCCCCGTTGTGCTGACCTCGGCGGCGGGAGGCGCTAGCGCTGACCCGTGACGACATAGGCCACGCGCCGACCGATATTGGTTGCATGATCTGCCATGCGCTCTAGATGACGGATAACCAAAACCATGAGTATAGTTGGTTCGACTGTCCCAGAGATATCGCGTTGATGAGCCAATGAGCTGTAGAGCGCTTCGTACTCTGCATCGACGCGATCATCCTCATTCCTCAAATCTAACCCCGACTCTGCATCAAGATCGGAGAGGGCAGATAGACTCATGGCCAACATGGCGCGGCAGCGATTTGCCATAACTTGAACCTGAGCCAGATTGGTATGAGGGGGGTAGGGAAAAAGCTTGAGAGAAATCTCGCCTAAGTCATCTGCGTAGTCGCCAATGCGCTCTAAATCTCTAACGAGTTGCATAATGGCGCTGAGCAGCCTTAGATCTTGGTTGACGGGGGCTTGAAGGCCGAGCAAGTTAACACAGTCAACTTCAATTTGCCGGTAGAACCCATCAATACGCTCTTCTTGAATTTTGATTTGGTCAGCTGCCGCCAAATTTCGCTCAAATAGGGCCTGACAGGCTAACCAAAATGAACTCTCAACCAAGGCACCCATTCGCAGGACATCTCGCTGTATTCGGCGGACCTGACGATCAAACTCTAACCGAGTAGGCTTTGACTCGTTGGATGGAGCAATCACGCTAATTATCGTTATCTCATAAGGTCAAATGTGGGTGAGCTGGTCGAGCTAACCCCTGAAATTCCCGTGTTCAAGTTTTGAAGCTGAGTCAAGATGTCTCTCAGATGTGGGAACACCCATACTAAGACTGCGCCCACAGTAATTGCGCTCACAGTGATCCAATTCACGCTGACTCAACGTCGCTTCTCTTATTGAACACTACCCTGCCATCTGGCAGTGTAATCTACCTCACAAGGTGGCTTAGGCAACCCATAGAATCTGAGACAGGTCGCATCTATCTCGCTATATTCAGGCAACCTGCGTCTAAACAACCGCCATACCCTGTCAGCTACTGCTTTTATTAAGGAGTGTGACAAAAACCACCGTGCGATCGCAGATTGGCTCAAATTAAGAAAAATTGACGCTTTATCTCAACGATGGCGGTCTGACGCATTGCACCAGAAACGCTAGATGAGAAGAGCGCCGAGCACGATTGACCATAACAATTGGAGTATTTAAGCGATGTCTCTATCTGATACACAAATTCTTGTTGCCCTTGCTGTCGCCCTGATTCCGGGTATCCTTGCGTTTCGCCTATCGACTGAGCTGTACAAATAATTCATAGGCCCATAACCATAGGTCTTGCCAAAGCGGAGGTGTCGTGGCTTCAGGCCGAGATTCCTTCGCTTTTTGGTAGACGCTCCTTTGGAAGGTGCCCCTTCTGCACGATTGGTGTACTCTTGAACTAGCTATTTGTTCTGACTTAATTTAATCTGATAGTAAGGTAAAGCGGGTTAAGCGCTTATGTCTGCGGTTCCTCAGCGAAAGTCTTCTCCTCAACGACATCAGCTCCCAGCGCGTTACGCTGACAATCGGCAGCAGCCCGCCCGTCGCCAACCTCGCCGTTCCTCACTCTACCGGATTAGGCAGCGGGGTATTGCGCTAGAGATGAGTATTTTGTTGGGCATCAATCTAATTGTCATCGCCGCTGCCAGCGCCGCCATTGTCAAACTTGTGCCTCACCACATGGCCCAGCGCGCAAAGCTCAAGGTGCTTCAGAGCGAAGTCGATGCCCTAGACCGTCGCGTCAACGACCTGCGGCAAAACTTTAGCATCTATTTTGACCCCCAGCGATCGCTGATTAACCAGCGAGAGTTGGGCAACCAGGCGTTACCCGGTCAGCGTCCCGTTCGATTCGTTGAGCCAGCGCCCGGCGCAGGAGAGAGCTCAGGCTCCAGGCCGTAGCCGGTCCACAACGGCAGGGGTTGTGTCAAAATCTGACGGGTGCCCCTTTACCAATGCTGTATGGACTTCAGCCACGTTCACTTCTACGTTGACGATGCCGCTGCATGGCAGCGCTGGTTTATCGATTTACTTGAGTTTGAGGCGGCTAGCGATCGCCAGTTCGCCCCTTTCGCCGATCAGCCTGAAACTTACACAACGGCAGTTTTTAGGGGAGCAGTGTGTATCGTGCTCTCATCGCCCCTTGGGAGCCGTAGCCCAGTCGCACGCTATCTGAGTCGGCATCCGCCCGGCGTGGTTGACCTTGCGGTTCGTGTCAGACAGCTAGATGATGTGCTTTCGGCAGCTACGGCTCAGGGCGCTAGGGTTTTGAGCCCTGTGAAAACCATTGTTACTGAGCAGGGCTACTGCCGGTGGGTCCGGGTTTCAGGATGGGCAGAGCTGCAGCATACGCTGATCGAAGCGGAGCCCCCTTTGGTTGTGCCCGTCGCGATCGCCGCTGGTCCTCAAATTACAGCCATTGACCATGCGGTGCTCAACGTCCCGCGCGGTCAAATCATGGCGGCGGTCGATTGGTATGAAGCCACGTTTGGCTTCCGCCGACGTCAAGCTTTCACGATTCAAACCGAGCGCTCTGCCCTCTACAGCCAGGTGCTAAAGCACCCTGGAGGCGATCTCCAGATTCCCATCAATGAGCCTACCTCCCCCACCTCTCAAATTCAAGAATTCCTTGATGTTAACCGGGGGGCTGGTATTCAGCACATTGCCCTGCGAACTCTAGACATTGTGGCGATGGTACGTCGGCTCCGTCAGCGCGGGCTCGCCTTCTTAAAGGTGCCGCAGGCGTACTACGAAACCCTGCCCCAGCGCAGCGGCTTCTCTCTCTCTGTGGCTCAGCAGCAGGCGATCGCCCAGCAGGAGATTTTAGTTGATTGGCAAAGCGATCGACCCCAAACGCTGCTTCTGCAGACCTTCACTCAGCCAATTTTCAACCAGCCGACGTTTTTCTTTGAGCTGATTCAGCGGCAGACCTACGACCTCCAGGGCGTAATGCAGCGCGCCGATGGATTTGGCGAAGGCAATTTTCAAGCGCTGTTTGAGGCGATGGAGCGGGAGCAAATGAAGCGGGGCAGTTTGTAAGATTGATATAGCGCTTTGCTCTCATATGCCGTCTTCTCCCGACTCTTCTCAGTTCCAGGCTGGTTTTGATGCCCCCTCGACGTCAGCAGATGACCTCGATGAGGCGATCGCCAGTCTTGAGCAGATGCAAACAGACATTAGCTACCAGAATGCCCAGGCCACTTTGGACCACCTGCTGGAGCGTTTGGACCTCACCCCAGAAGAGGCGGCAGGCTTTCAGGCTGATATCGACCACCTACAGCACCTACGCCATCAGCTTGAGCAAGGGATCATTCAGATTGCGGCGTTTGGCCTAGTGGGTCGGGGAAAATCATCTGTACTGAACGCGCTGCTGGGGCAGCCAGCGTTTCAAACAGGGCCACTGCACGGGGTCACGCAGACCGTGGAACGGACCCCATGGACGCTGGACAGCAAGAGGCTGGCGGGCAGCGATCGATCGCTCCTGCGGCTATTGGTCGGGCGCGGACCGTCGCGGCTAGAGCTGGTAGACACCCCCGGTATTGACGAAATTTCGGGGGAAGCGCAGGAGGCGATCGCGCGCCAGGTGGCGCAGCGGGTAGACCTAATTTTGTTTGTGGTGGCAGGGGATATCAGTCAGATCGAGTATGAGGCGCTGTGCACCCTGCGGGAGGCCAGTAAGCCCATGCTGGTAGTATTCAACAAAATTGACCAGTACCCCGATACGGATAGGCAGTCCCTCTACGAGACCCTAAGGGACCGGCGGCTGCGGGAGCTGGTATCCGCTGACGAAATCGTCATGGTGGCGGCGGCTCCACTGGAAACAATAGTCACGCGCCAAACCGATGGCAGCATCAGCGTTGTCAAACGGCGCTGTCCCCCTCGCATCGAGCCGCTGAAGCTGAAGATCCTGGATGTTCTGCAGCGCGACGGCAAGGCTCTGGTGGCCCTCAACACGATGCTCTACGCCGATGAGATGAACGAGCGACTGGTGCAGCGCAAGCTGGTGATTCGCGATCGTGCAGCAGAGCAGGTAATTTGGCGGGCGGTGATGGCGAAGACCATTGCAGTGGCAGCGAACCCAATTACCTTGGCGGATGTGGTGAGCGGCACTGTGATCGACGGGGCGATGGTGCTGACGCTGTCGCGACTCTACGGCATTGAGATGACGGAGCGAGGGGCGGCGCGGCTGCTGCGGCAAATCGTTTTCAGCTTGGGGAGTATGATGGCTGGGGAGGCTGCGGTCACTGTGGGGCTGGGTTCGCTAAAAAGCGTGCTGGGTCTGACGATTCCGGTGACGGGAGGATGGGCGATCGCTCCGTATCTGTCAGTGGCCGTGACCCAGGCCAGCATTGCTGGGGTGATGACCTACACCATTGGCCAGGCCTCTAAGACCTATTTGGCGAACGGCGCCTCTTGGGGACCCTATGGCCCTAAGGGAGTAGCCCAGGAGATCATCCAATCTTTAGACGAGGCTTCTATCCTTAGCCGCATTAAGTACGAGCTGCAGTCGCGGCTGCGGCGCAGTATTCGACCAGACCTGTAGGAAGGGCGATCGCAGCGCGGGTTTGCAGCATCAAGGCATGATGCGCTTTACCATAACTTTGCAGTATATACTTAATTCTCCCTCAAAAGTTCGCAACATAGTGCCCGCGGTATGACTCAAAATGAAGGTAGTTCATTAGGGAAAATGCGAGGCGTAGCGGACGCTTACCATGCAATATCAAACCCACCTTAAAGAGCTGCAAATAACGCTGCAGACGATCTACCGCACTTGGCATGGACGGTTTGTCCTAGCTGGGCTAGCTGTAGGGCTTGTCTACTTCCCCATTTGGTTATTTCACCTCATCAGCTACACGCTGACAGGTTCTACAGTCATGCCGCTGATCTTGGGCTGCATTGCTGTTGCCGCCTGGCGACTTTGGAGCGGTCGGAAAATTCTAGTCCACCTAGAGGCCTCCGAAGCTGATGAGCTGCTAGGCCGATTGTTCATCATAAGCAGCGTACTTTTGTTTCCGCTCTGTTGGTTTGCGGTCTGGCCTTTGAGCATTCTATGGCTCTTTGCCCTTGTCGGCATTGCTATCAGCACCTGGGGACCAGCATTCTTCAGCGCTTTTCCATTGTCAGCTTTACTCTTCACAGTAACGGCTTACCCCAAACCAGGGATTTTTGCCAAGATGGCGTGGCAATCCGTGACACCCTATCAATACCTTGAACGATTTATGGCGTGGAGCGGTGCAACCGGCCTGCAGCTCATAGGTTTACCTGCTGTTGCTGAGGGGACTTTAGTAACGCTGCCGCCAACGGGCTCGGTTTCTGTCGATTGGGGGTGTAATGGATTTAGTATGGCCTGCTCGATGGCGGCATCAGGCTTCTTCATGGGCATCTTGCTGAAGCAGCGGGGAAAAATGGTGCTAGGGATGACAGTCATTGGAGCATTATTAGCTCTAATTTTCAACATTCCTCGGATTATGCTGCTGGCTGTCGCATCAATCCACTGGGGTGATGCCTCATTTGATTTCTGGCATGGCATATGGGGAGGCCAAATCTTTTCTGCGATTCTATTCACGGTCTATTACTACGCAGTAATGGCGATTATTAAGCGCCGACCTAGACAACATCCTAAGAGGGATGAGCCCTCGTAAGCGGAACTTCATGTACGCGAATCGATAAAAGCCATTTTGAGAAGTGGTATTTTTCCCAACAGAAAAGCGCCGTTTCCCAATTAGACAAGATTCATATCTAGAATTGGTATTACAAAGTCTACTTAACAAATAAAACCTATAAAAACTTATGAGTACTGCTTCCACTCCAGCACCGACAGGTGCGTCTTCATCAGCTGTTATCTGCCGTATCGTAGGGTTGACCTGTATCGCTGGATTTATTTCAGATACGATTACCCTAGCTCTTCCAGTGGGTCCCACTGTAGATTGGCGGGTGAATTTCCTCCAGCAAGTTGGCGATCGCAGCATTATTTTCCTATTTGGCGTTGCGCTAGTCCTCTACGGCGTCTGGGCCAGCCGAGAGCTGCGCAAATCCCTTTCCTATGCTGTCCTAGGTATTGGAGTATTATTCTTACTCTGCTGCATTCTTGTAGTCCGGGATAGCATAGTCCTGAAGTCTGAGGCAATGCAGCGAATTGAGCTGCAGGCGACAGAGCTGCAGACCCGCGTTGAAGCGCAAGAGCAAATTGATCCTCGAGTCGCCGTCCGACGAATTGACGCTGAAGCCGCGGCATTAAAGCAAAACGCACGGTCTACGCTGACTAAAGCAGGTATTAGGAGTACGGGCAATTTTGTGATTGTGGGAGTTGGTCTCGTTAGTTTAGGACGCTTAGGAATCAATTCGCAGCGGAGTCCTCAATCGAAGGCGCCGGGTAGGCCTGGGCGGAAGTGGTTACGGCAGTGATAACCTAATTAAAAAAAAGAATAGAAAAACCAAGACCATGTTGGGAAGTAGAGTTTTCTCAATATGGTCTTGGTTTTGCAATACTAAATTTCTCATATAGCGCTGGCCACTTCGCTTAGGACATTTTTGGTGCTGAACCGAACAGCCCTGCAGCGAAGCGGCGAGCCATCGCGCACAAAGACTTGTGGCGATGGCTATAACTTCTTTATAAATTCCTTGATTGAAGTCAAAAATGGATTGCGTTTCTGTCAAAAGTTTTGTGCTGTCTCAAACAATGTAGAAAAGCTATAAATACACAATGTTCCCAAGATTGTGTAAAGTTTGATACTTGTGGTTGAGGGTTAAGGATAGCCAGTCTACTTTAGATATAGATACGCTTCTCGCAATGGCGTCTGCTCTATTGGTTGATTGGATAGATCTTATCGCTTCATCAACTGAGTTCTAGACGCACTTGGGTCTCTGCCTCTTTACGCAAACCCTTACTTCTAAACAATCACGATGTCAGTCAAATCTCTCTTGCTTGGTTTCACCACTGCTGCTGCTGCTACCGCTGGTCTGCTCGCTTCCGCGACTGCTGCTAGCGCTCTTTCAATTGGCAGCAGCTACACCGTCTCAGGTCAAGGCATCTTCAGTCCCGATAGCATTGATTTTACTAATGACGGTAAGCTCTTAGTCACTCAGGCATCTGGAGACTTCGCCTCTATTGCCCCCGATTTCAACTCATTTACGTTTACTCTCGCCAATGCGATCGATATCGCTACCCTAGGCTCTACGCCAT
>JBHJHJ010000101.1:0-56437 GCA_050330955.1 Elainellaceae cyanobacterium
GCATTGAAGACAAACGCGCTGCTGGAGGTTTGCGTTGAGCTAGCGCGTCAGATGTAAGGGCCAGCGCTGCGTGGATAGCGGAATCGACCTGGCGGGGTATTCTTATCTAATGTATCAGGCACCCATTTGGCTGAGTCAGTCCCCTCTTACAGTATTGAGATAAAACTGAGATAATTAGTATCAAGATAAATTCACGCTTCCTTCACAACGCTGCCGCGCATCCCTACATTATCTTTACAAGAAATAGGCGATATTGGCCCTGTTGTCACGTCGTCTTTATTGGCGAGGCGTCTACCGATGAAAAAGCATATCACTTCTCTGGCGGTTACGACTGCTGCCGTTACGACTGCGATCGCAGTTCCAGCCCCTTCTGCTCAGGCTTTGAGTTTCCGAGGCGGCGTGAGTGGGGTTACGGTTTCCCAGGAACTGTCTAGCCTTAACTTGGACCTCGGGGCCTTGCTGGCAGGGTATGGAGAATCGCTCACCAGTCCAAACAACTATGGAAGTTTCTCCATAGATGACGACCCCATCACATTTGCAACTGACATTGACTTTGTTGAGTCAGAAGGTATTGATCTCGGACAAGGCGACAACTTTGAACTCAGCCTAGACAGACAAGAGACGGAAGACAGGGGCCCTGTTTCTCTTCAGTCTGACGAGCAAAGCAGTGTGAATACCTTTGATTTATTCGATGCAGATACAGCAGCTTTTGCCCAGACTGCTGTATTCTCAAACGATTTCACCACTCAATCTAGGGCACTCGACGACTCCCACACTGCAATCCCTACCCCCGCACTCCTGCCCGGCTTTATCGGCATGGGCATTGCCGCACTCCGCAAGCGCAGCCAAGCCGCTTCGAAAGAAGGCTAATCAGCCGTCATCGCCGCTTCCCAATTCAGATTCCAGCATATGTAGGGCGATCGCCATACGAGCGATCGCCCTGCGCCAGTAAGTGCTCTGACTCAACCCCCTGAGGCCAGCAGTGAAGCCTGAACGCTTAAAGGACCGCTAGCTGCGGATGGTCTCGCTGGTCTCTTGGTCCGTGTAGAGCGGATAACGCAGCGTAGCTGCAATGGGAGAGGCGGGGGACATGGGCTTGGTGTAAACGGCACCGCTGTTGGCCAGCACTGAGATAGCGGCGATATTTAGCAGGTCATCGCTTTTAGGATGCGCCTGCTCGTGTAGCTCGACGTGGGCAGAGGCGGCGTCATAGGTCCCCCACTGCGATCGCTCTGGGTCTAAAAACAGCGTTTCCACCTGTCCGCGGTTGGCCGCTACCAGAATGTCCTTAATCTGGTTCGTAATCTTATCAGTATCCGACAGGCGCTCGTATCCCTCCCAAGCCTGACGTGTCTCGTTTTGAGACATCGGCTCGAACAGCGCCAGAGCCTCCTGGTGCAGATCTGAGACCTGCTCCGCTTCTGGATTTCCCTTTAAACCGGAGGCCACCAGATTGGGGTAGTTACTTACCTCGCGGAAGATGTCTTGAACAAATTCAACCCCAGCTAGCACCAAGGGCAGCGCCTTATCGTGGGTCGCCTCGCAGATGGCGTTGTCGAGCTGCTGACAGTAGCGCCGAATTCTGTCCTTTTCGTTTTCGTCCGCGGTGCCCACCCCCTGGCCATGGAACGTGGGGGTCTGACCGCCTTGGGTATCGGCGCCGCCGCCGGAGTGATACTGGAGCTGCGCTTCTGGGTCGTCGTACTTAAGCGCCTCTTCTAGGCTATTGGGCAGCTCTTCTAGGGAAATCGGCTTGATGTGGTTGGGGGAAGCGCCGTAGAGTAAGGCCTCGTTCTGGCTGAGGGACAGCAGCAGAAACTGGTCTACCCGGTGCAGCACCGGCAGCAGCGGCGTGATGTGGAAGCGATCGCCAATGATGGCCAGTTCCGGCACTGAGTCGTCGAGGCGGTAGATGTGATAGAAAGACTCGCCTAAGAAAAGCGCTAGGCCCCGGCCCTGGTGCTCCCAAAACTGGTACTGAGAATCGTCTAGCAGCTCAATCGCAGGGGAGAGCAGCGCATCTATGGCCTCAGTGCCCTGGCCCAAGCTAAGGAGCTGGTCACGGGCGCGGTCGAGCAAGTTCTTCAGCCGGATGGGGTCCTGTCTAATTTCCTGACCCGCAACGTGCGTCGGTAGGTAGAGAGACAGGCAGGTCTCTTTAACCGCTTCAGCGATGAAGGTAACGTCGGACTTCTTGATTGACATCATAGGAAATTAGCTACTGAAATAAAATGTCTCATACTCTGCCAATGTTCAGGCAAACAGACCATTCACGGGGTTTCTAAGCCTGGAGCAGCCACTGTGGGCTACACCGCCACAGCGAATTAGTCTTCGAACTGACCGAAAATTAGCAAAATATTTTCCACCCTAGCAGATTGATTAGGGCGCCTCATCTTCCGAGCGAGATAACCTGTGTGCCTGTGAAACTCGCGAAACGCGCAAAGATCCCTCAACGGGTGGGCTTCCCCGCTTTGGTTCTGTGATAATCTCGGTGCCATTATCAATACAACAGCAGTGTTCTTGCTAAAGGACGTTACGGCGTGCGCTTAAACCACTGGATTAGTCTCGTCGCCCTACTGATTGGCGTCTACCTGCTCTGGCAGCTTCGTCCCATTCTGCTGCTGTTTGCAACGGCGATTGTCCTGGCCACCGTGCTCAATCGTGGGGTACGGGCAATGCAGTCTGTCAGCACCGTCGATCGCTGGGTCAGCGTAGTCGTGGTCTTGATTACTGTCGTGTTAATCCTCGCGGCGTTTTCTATCATTGTCGTGCCGCCGTTTGTCGATCAGTTTGAGCAGCTTACCCAGCTGGTGCCCGTCGGCGTGAGGCGGATAGAAACCTTGATCCGGGACTTACAGGACATCCTGCCTGACCCGATCGCCAACAATCTACGGCAGTTCCTCAATCAGTTTTTTCAGTCCCCTCGCTCGATCATCTCTAATGTTTTCGACAACTTCTTTTCGATTTTCTCCAACACCCTCAGCGTAATCTTGGACAGCCTCCTGGTGATCGTGCTGATGATCATGCTCTTGGCCAGCCCGCCGAGCTACCGAAGCGTCTTCCTCAAGCTTTCGCCGGCCTCTTACCGCGATCGCTTCGATGAGATTTTAGACAAATGCGAGTCTGCTCTGGGAGGCTGGGCCATCGGCATCATCTTCAATATGAGCGTCATCACACTGCTCAGCGGCATTGGGCTTTGGGCTTTGGGCGTGCAGCTTGCCCTGGTGAACGCCCTGATTGCGGGGGCGCTGACCTTCATCCCTAACTTTGGCCCTGCCCTCAGCGTGGTTCCGCCCGCGATTATCGCGCTGATTGACTCCCCTTGGAAGGCTATAGCGGTGATCATTCTATATGTCGTGATTCAGCAGGTAGAGAGCAACCTGCTGACGCCGCTGGTGATGAAGCGGCAGGTGGCGCTGCTGCCCGCCTTCACCCTGCTGGCGCAGGTGAGCTTTGCCGCATTTTTTGGCTTCTTGGGGCTATTTTTAGCGCTGCCCTTGGCCATTATTGGCCAAGTGCTCATTCGTGAAATCGTGGTTAAAGATATGCTCAACCACTATTAGCGATATGTGCTCAACCACTATTAGCGATCGCCCACGCCTCAGCAGCGACTTTGGGTTTTCTGCCGTCGCCGCACGGATAAACCAGCTCAGAGAATCAGCTTTGAGGGCGAATATCTAGGTCTGCTCTAGACCCTCTCGCACCTGAAGTTGAGTACAAGGAACGATTTGAGGCGCTGTAGCCTTTTGAGTAAAGATCTCGACTAGTGCGGCCTGAGGGGCATCGAAGAGCAACCGTTCGCTGGGAAAGACCACCTTCTCGAAATAGAAGCTGGCGCCGCTAGCAACCCTTAAGATTTGGATTTCTGAGCTCTGATTAACGTAATAGCAAAGAATGCTGTCTTCAATTCCCTGGGGGCTTGGGGGCTTGGGGGGAGAAGTGATCATGACTTTCAACCGTGGAAGTAGTGGGGGGTACGGGGGACTTCAGAGCAACAGTCATCGCCTATGGCAGAATAACCGTCGCCGACCTATTGTAAACAGATGTGAAGCAGCTGCGCATGTGATGGCTTGACTGCCGATCAAAATCATGAGTCTATTGGCGGCCAATACTAAACTACCCATGGACTGGTTAAACTAAATCGAAAAAAGGCAGATGAGTGGGCCAAAGGTCCACTTCATCTGCCTGTAAATCATGACTACTACCACTTGCTACCCGTTTCTAAGCCTTACGTGCCCTATCAGGACTGTCTGCAGGGTCTTGACGCTGATGACCCACATAAATCTCAATCCAATGCCAAAATTGCCTTATTTTGTCTAGATATCCTGACGCCTGCCGCAGGGCGAAGCAATATAGATCTAAAGCAAATGGATCTGGGTCAGATCTTCCGAGCTGCTATCTGAGGATAAACGCAATGACAACGCCCCAGCAAAACCCAGCCTGGTTCAGTTCGAGCTGTTTTGTCACCACCACCGAGGACAGACAATGCCACCGGCTGCTACAGAAAACCTGCTGCCGGATACTGGTATCCACCGTCGCTGGGCTTGGAATTGCCGTAGATTTAGCGCAGGCTCCAGCGGTTTACGGCGCGGCTGAGACCGTTTACCTTGCTCAATCCGCCGCTCCTGCTAGGCCGTCGGCATACGCCCTCGGCGCAGGAGACCAAATCTACATCGACGTCTTTGATGCCCCAGAATACACCGGAGAGTACCAAGTTCTATCAGACGGCTCCATCAGCGTGCCCATGGTGGGCGTTGTCCAGCTCTCCGGCCTGACGCTGGAGGGGGCCGCCAGCGTACTGTCCACGCGGCTGAACGCTATTCTACGTCGGCCCATTGTGACTGTGCGGCTGGTGAGCGCTCGCCCCGTGACTTTTGCGGTTGCCGGACAGATTAACCGTCCGGGGGCCTACAGCCTCGATCCGACCACGACTGACCGTGTGCCGACCGTGACAAGCGCGATTCAGCTGGCAGGAGGCATTACGGCCAAGGCAAACATCCGCGATGTGCAAGTTATCCGCACCGATCCGCGAAACCAGCAGCCCCAGCAAGTCTTTGTGGCCGATCTAGGACAACTCGTCCAGGAAGGCGATCTGCGGCAAGATATCCGCCTGCAGGATGGCGATCGCATTATCATTCCAGAAGCCCTCGATGTTGTCGACTTAGGGAGACCGAGGCCCAATTTTTCCCCCGATGCGATCACGGTCAACGTCGTCGGTGAGGTTTCCAGCCCTGGCAGCATCAGCGTTCCGCCCAATACGCCCCTCAACCAGGCTATTCTTGCTGCTGGCGGCTTCAGTAACCGAGCCCGTAAAAAACGGGTAGAGCTGGTGCGACTGAACGATAACGGCAGCGTCACCAAGCGAGAGATCGAGGTTGACTTAACCGCAGACGCGAGCACGGGCAATAATCCACTGCTGCTGCCCAACGACACCGTAATTGTCAACCGTTCTACCCTGACGCGGGTCAGCGACACGGCTCGTCAGGTGGTGGCCCCCCTGGGTGGGGTCTTCGCGCTGTTTAGACTTTTCGGCTTCTAGCGGTTGCGTTAGTTTGGCCGTCGGCCCGGTACGAGGGACCCTTCGACAAGCTGCACCGGCTTAAAAGGCTAATATGAGTGAATTGGTAAGGCTATGGCGGTGGTCCCAAGGTGTTAGGGCGATCGCGTGGCCTAGCTATCTCTAACTCTATGACTCAGCTATGCGTAAACCCCTAATTGAGCTGAAGGGCATCAGCAAGACATTTGGCCGCAACCGCGTGCTTGACGGCATCGACTTGACCCTCCGTCGGGGGGAAGCGCTGGCAATTATCGGCCCGTCGGGAACAGGTAAGTCAACGGTTCTGCGCATTATTGCCGGCTTACTGTTGCCAGACGAAGGGGAGGTCTACGTCGATGGCGTCCGCCGAGAAGGTCTGGTGGAAAATAACCCCGACTCGATTAACGTAGGCATGGTATTTCAGCAGGCAGCGCTGTTTGATTCGCTGACGGTGGATGAAAACGTGGGTTTTTTGCTCTACGAACATTCATCGCTGCCGCGGAGTCAGGTGCGCGACATCGTCGCCCAAAGCTTGAAAATGGTGGGCCTATCGGACATCGGCGATCGCTACCCGGCGGAGCTTTCAGGCGGTATGAGAAAACGCGTCAGCTTTGCCCGCGCCATCATTTCGAGCCCTACTCAGGAAGCTCGAACGCCCGACCTGCTGCTCTACGATGAGCCCACAGCAGGACTTGACCCCATCGCTTCTACCGTGATTGAAGACCTGATTCGTGATATTCAATGTCACGAGCAGGGCTGCGGCACTTACGCCATCGTAACCCACCAAGATAGCACCATTCGGCGCACCGCTGACCGGGTTATCTTCCTACATCGCGGTAAGGTCCAGTGGCAGGGGACCATTTCCGAAATCGATTCCACAGACGATCCGGCGGTGCGGCAGTTTTTCAGCGGGCAGGTCGAGGGGCCTATCAAGGTGATCAACTAGCGGGACATGGCAGAAATTGGATGATTCCCATGATGAATTAGCCAGGGCTCTGGTAGGTTTAAAGCGTCATTCGTCAGTGGTCTCACTCGTCAGTGGTCTCATTCGTCAAACTATAGGCAGCGCATTATGCGATCGCGAATTGTTCGAGAAGGCTCTATTGGCTTACTCATTCTGGTTGGGCTGGCAATCCTGGGCGGGTTGGTATTTTGGCTTCGGGGACTGCGGCTGGGAAACCGGGCATATCGAATCAACGTCGATTTCGACACGGTGGCGGGGATGCAGTCCGGAGCCCCGGTGCGCTACCGCGGCGTGCAGGTGGGGCGCATACAGGCGGTGGAGCCCGGCACAAACCGCGCCCGCACTATTGTGGAGATTGCGTCTGCGGACCTAACCATTCCCCAGGATGCGATTTTCGAAGCCAACCAGGTGGGCCTCATTGGTGAGACCTCGATTGACATCGTGCCCCAGACAACCCTGCCAGAGGCAGCCTTGGACATGAGCCCTTTAGGTCGAGATTGCGACTCAAGTCTGATTATTTGCGATGGCGATGTGGTCCCTGGCGTACAAGGCGTGAGCTACGATACGCTGATTCGGACTACCGCCAAACTGGCGGAGAGGTTTGACAATCCTGAGCTGGTTGAAGAGATTGAATCCCTCGTGAGCAATACCTCTGACGCAGCAGCAGGGGTGACTGAGCTAACGGAGGAAGTCACTGACCTCACGGCGGCGATTCAAAACGAGCTCGGAACCCTTTCGGCCTCTGCTACCGCCACTACCAACTCGGTGGCCCAAGCCGCCCGTCAGTTTGAACTGACGGCGGCCCAGATTGAGACGCTGATCGAAAATAATGACTCTTCTATTTCGGAGACGTTAAATAATATCGGGCAAACAAGCCGCGAGCTGCAGTCTGTGCTCGCCGGTCTGTCTCCAGCTGTCGAGAACGGGGAGCTTGCCGAAAATTTAGTTGTGCTTTCGACCAATGCAGCCGAAGCCTCAGAAGACCTGCGAGAGATTTCTGAGTCTTTCAATCAGGCGGATACCGTGGTCCAGCTTCAGCGGACCCTAGATTCGGCCTACGAAACGTTTGAGAACGCACGAAAAATCACCGCAGACCTAGACGCCTTGACCGGCGACCCAGAGTTTCGGCAGAATCTCCGAGATTTAGTGAACGGCCTCAACGGTCTTGTCTCGATGACTGAGCAGCTTGAGCGTCAGACTGAGACAGCCCAGATCTTCTCTGGGTCGTCGCTCCAGGAGACTTCGCCCAGAGAGGAAGCTGGAAGCGAGCCCGGGTCTCTTGCCCGCCGCGCTGGCGACGCAGACGCCCGATGATTTAATTCGTTGTGACGTAGCTCTCGAGGTTCTCGACCTCAAGCTGTCGCAAGAGACTCCTCGCCTTGTTGGTGACGTTGGGTGCGCCCTGGACGATCAGTAGGCACTTTCCCTGCTTGAGCCATTTGGCGTACGGGGGCGTTTTGGCTTTGCCAAAGGGCGTAATGCTGCTGCCGGTGAATAGGCTTCCGACAAAGCCAGCGATCGCCCCCAGCAGGCCGCCCACGATGTGGTTCGCCTGCGGCCCCAGGGATTCGATCAGGTCATACTGGGTGGATAGGTTAAAGGCGTAGCCGCCGATGAAGCCGAACGGCACCAGCCAGTAGGTCATAAACCGCTTCTGGCCGCTGCGGATGCCCAAGAACGTGAGGTCGCTGTTAACGAGGTCGCCATTAGCGACGCTGTTTTGGTCCGCTAGGGTCACCTGCTCCACGGGGACACCGCTCTCCCGCAGCGTTTTCTGGGCGGCGCTGGCCGCGGTGCGATTGATAAAGACGGCAATAACGTAGTTCATGGCCTCTGGTTTAAACACATTAGGGCTGGGCGATTAGCGGGAGCGCTTCGCGCAAATTGTTTGCCACGCCAGTCTGGCGGCTCCCACCATCCCCGCTTGATTGCCGAGCTGAGCCCCCAATAGCTTAACGTCGGCGCGGGAGCTGGGCAGGACCCGCTGGTTGAGCTCAGACCACACTGACGGCAGGAAAAACTCGGCGCTGGCGCTAATGCCGCCCCCCAGAATGACGGCCTCCGGCGTCAGAACATAGAGGAGACTGGCTAGCCCCGCCCCCAAATCTCTCCCGTAAGCCTGCCAGAAGGCGATCGCCTCTGGGTTTCCGGCGCTGGCCCGCTGTCCGAGGGCCGCCGGGCTTTGGCCCGTGCGCCGCTGGATCGCCTGCACCGAGAGATACTGCTCCAAAGAGCCCCTGTTGCCGCTGTTGCAGGGGGGACCCTCGGGGTTGAGGGTGATGAGCCCCAGCTCGCCGGCTGCCCCATGGGGTCCGACAAACAGGCGTCTGTTCAAAATAATCGCCCCCCCCACGCCAGTCCCTAGAGTGAGCATAATCAGGTTCTCAAAGGAGCGCCCTGCCCCGAGCCAAGCCTCTCCCAGTCCAGCGCAGTTAGCATCATTGGCTAACATCGTCGGGCAGCCTATTCGCGCCTCAATCCAATCCGCTAAAGGCACGTCGCGCCAGCCCGCTAGGTTGATGGCCACCCGGGCCACGCGCCCCGAACTATCCACCGGGCCGGGCGTGCCAACGCCAATCGCCACGATTTGATGCCGGATCTGCAGCGTCGAAATCAGATCTAGCAGCGTTTCGAGTACGGCCTGGGGTTCAGCGGGCTGAGGGGTAGGGCAAGTATGCGACTCTAGGCAGTCGCCGTCCTCATGGAAGCATCCAATCTTGATCGCTGTACCGCCGAGATCGACACCAATGACCGCCGGAGCCAGGTCCCCTTCGGCAGGATGGGGGTGTTCTGCCAGCGGTTTGAGCCCAGGATCCTCTGGCGGATTTTCATGGGCTGGAGAAGCTGCACTCATGCCGTTTGGGTCGCGTAACGTCCGTCATTTAGTCTCTCACTTTTGGGGGCAGCGGGCTGACCTTAGCGCGGTGCAGGAGCGCATCTCCGTGGTAGTAGCCTACGTATCGGACGTAAACCAGCTCCCCCGGAACGGCCTGCCCTGCCATCAGCTGATGAATCTGAGGATCGTAAGCGACTTCCTGCCCGACCTTCCCCAGGGGAACCACCCCCCAGGCTTGCGTTAGCTGCACCACCGGCTTGACCAAGGGAATGAGCCGAGACGCTGGAATCTGCCGATTTTGCGCAGCCGCCTTCTGGACGGCGTCCGCTGCCGTAGGCCACTGCAGCAGCCACGACTCTAGCTTCTGTAGGCTTAGCCGCTGGAATCGATAGCTGTCCTGCTGGGGGCTCTCTCGGCTGGCGATCGCTGCTCCATCCCTGGCCTGCGGGTGTTCAAGCCCGTCTCCATCAACGCCTTCAGAAAACTGCTGAATTAAGTCTACGAGGGTAAGATCAAGGGCTTGGCTGAGCTTGAGCAATGTCTTTAGCTGCATCTGGGAAAGGTGACCACTCCGCAGTCGCCTTACCGAGCTTGAGGAGACCTGAGCCGCTTCACAGAGCGCCTTTATGCTCTCTAAACCCGCGCGGGCCATTTGGTGCTGGAGCTGATCGGTGTAGTCCATTGCGCTATGGGATTAACCTACAGGGCGCGGCCCCGCCCGCTATCAGTACGTCATCAGAATTAATTCGGATTATCCGCCGCTGTGGTGAAGATATGAGGGGAGCAATCACAAGCATTGCTTGATTTTTGCCTAGTGCCGGGCTAACCGCCCGGATTTGGGCCCTCGGCTGAGCCAGGCGAGTTATTTTACGACATCTACAGAAGGAAATAGATATTTTGACTAAAACAGAAAGAGTTGGGCTAGCATTTGACTATTAGCCCGCAGCTCGTCTTCAGCTTCTACCATCGTCGATCGATCCCTTGAAGCTATTGCTGGAACCTTATTAATCCTTGTCATGGTACTGCAAAACCGCCTAAGCTACTCACTCGGATGTCTAGCCGCTGTTGCCTTCGGCGTAGTGGGTATTCCCATGTCGGCAGCAGCTCAGGTTGACCTAGACCCGGCAAACCCAGCGGGCATAGACCCAGCAGACACAGACCCAGCCCCTCAGCGCTTGGCTGAACCCATCATCGATGTGGGGATTATTCAGCGGTTTGGCGAAGAGAATGAAGATGTTTTAACCATCGAGCCGATGGCGGGCGATCGCCTCTCGGTCACGTTCCGGGTCGGTGACCAAACCCAGACCGTAACAACCACCGACGAGGCCGTGGTAAAGATCACCCGGCAGCCCCTGCCTGAACCTGTGATCGATGAGCGTATTGTGCTCAGCAGCCACCGCAGCTTTGAGAGCGCTGAAGACAGCGCCCGCTACTGGCAAGAGCAAGGCATTGAGGTGGAGCTAGCCCAGCCGGAAAAATGGCAGGTGTGGGCTAAGCGAGAGGTCTACCGCACGCCGCTGATGCGTCGCTTGATGCTGCACAACGCCCAGGCCCGCGGCGCCAAAACGGCCTTTCTGGACACTGAGATCCGCCGCGACTTGCCCCAAACCACCTTCCTCATCAACGGCTACAGCTATAGCCGCGACGTGGCAGAAATCGAAACGCAGCGGGGTCGCCTGCAGATTAACCAGCTCAACGACGACATTGAGTCGCGGCTTTATGGAGGAGACGTCACCCTGCAGCCCAACGCCTATGGCACCTACACCGTCGTCAACCACGTTCCCATCGAAACCTACTTGCGGGGCGTTGTACCCCACGAAATCGGTCTCTCCGCCCCCCCTCCAACCATTGAGGCTCAGGCCGTCTTAGCCCGCACCTATGCTCTGCGGAACCTGCGACGCTTTGAAATCGATAACTACCAGCTCTGCGCGGATACCCAGTGCCAGGTGTATTTTGGTCTCAACGGGGCGAGTGAGATCAGCGATCGCGCCATTGAGGCCACCAAAGGTCAGGTGCTCACCTATCAAAATGAGCTGATTGACGCCCTTTACTCCTCGACGACAGGGGGGGTGACGGCTCCCTTCAGCGACGTCTGGAACGGGGACGACCGGCCTTACCTGAAAGCGGTGGTCGATTCGGTCTATGGCCTGTGGGACATTTCGCAGCAGAGCTTGGCGAGCGAAGAGAACTTCCGCCGCTTCATGGCCATGACTGAGGGGTTTAACGAAGTGGGGTGGGACCGATTCCGCTGGCGCCGGGAGGAGAAGCTGCCCCAAATCGAAGCGGATATGCGAACTTACCTGAACGCCATTCAGCATCCTCTGGCCAACTTCTCAAAGCTGCTTGAGCTCAAGATTACTGAACGGGCAGATTCAGGGCGCATCCTGGTAATCGATGTGGTGACCGATAAAGGAACGGTCAAACTGAAGAAGGACGAAATCATTCGGGCCCTCTACCCACCTATAAGCACGCTGTTTTACCTAGAGCCGCTGTACGAGGAGAGAGTAGTTGCACCACCTCCTCAGGTCTCAGAGGACTCTGAGGCCGCCTCTAAACCTGAAGTCGCCCCCCAGGCTTCGTCAGTCGAGGGAGAAAAGCCAGATGCAGCCAAAGTGCTACCGTCTAATGCAAATTCAGCGGCTAAAGTTGAGGCCGACGCTGTGTTCCCAGCGACCGCCGATTCCAATGAGCCGGTTACTGAAACTGTCTTATCCGGCTATGCCTTCATCGGCGGCGGCTTCGGCCACGGCGTTGGCATGAGCCAAACCGGGGCCTACAAGTTAGGAGAGCTGGGCTGGACCAGCGATCGCATTCTCAGCTTTTACTATCCCGGAAGCGTGCTGCAGCCGCTACACGATCAGCTCACCTTCTGGCGTGCGCCTGAATAAAAGAGCGGGCAAATAAAAGAGCGGGTAAGCTGCACTTACCCGCTTGGCTGAATCAGAAGATTAAGCGCGTTGACTTAGTACAGCGCTTCTTCCTGGTGAGTTGTGATCGTGCAGTCAGAAGTCGGATAAGCGACGCAGGTCAGAACGTATCCAGCAGAGATCTGGTCGTCATCGAGGAACGACTGGTCAGACTGGTCAATGGTGCCAGACTCTAGCTTACCGGCACAGGTCGAGCAAGCGCCTGCACGGCAGGAATAGGGCAGATCAATACCTTTTTCTTCAGCGACGTCAAGGATGTACTCGTCGTCGGGCACTTCAATGGTTGTATTTAGCCCTTCAGCCTCGCTGACTAGAGTAACTTTGTACGTAGGCATGAAAATCCTCTCAGATAAAAATTAGAACTGCAATGGTTTGAGACAAACCTAAGTCCTGAAGAACGCGTGATAACGCGCCATGGGCTGATATACCTACTCCAGAACAGATGTCTATATCCGATATTAAATGAAAACTTAAGATATGCAATGCTAAAAGGGATGGGATGCCCAACGGGATTTATAATCAGTTGCGCACGGTTGGGCTGAAATTACTTATGGCTGACGAGCGCGGCACAGTTTAGACACGTTCCGCAGAAATAGATATGCGCATAGATAGATGTCGTTTGTGCGATCGCAGGAGCGCAAAAAGCCCGTGACGAGGATTGAACTCGTGACCTCACCCTTACCAAGGGTGCGCTCTACCACTGAGCTACACGGGCAACCTATTCGAAAAGCAGCTTGTTACCAAAGCATACCCAAGCTGCAGCCTACTCAAGCTATCGCTCTTAAAGCTGGATAGCGGAGGCCAGCGTGGTGGGCCGGGTTGGATTCGAACCAACGTAAGCTTAGCTAGCGGATTTACAGTCCGCCCCCATTAACCACTCGGGCACCGACCCATTACACACGGGTCCTTATCGTAGCATGAGATACCGCGGGTTTGCCAAGCCGACACTGAATCTTTTAATCCGCTCTCCCTAAGGCACCTGAGACCCTCGCCACCCCAGTTTCCGACGACCGCCTCGAGGCCGCTGAGCGCCGCGCTGGGGTGGAGGGGCATCGCTCTCGTCATAGATTTCGCCCACCAGCTCTTCCAAAATATCCTCTAGGGTAATTAGGCCCACAGTACCGCCGTACTCGTCGACCACGATGGCAATGTGCAGCCGCTGCTGCAGCATCTCTTTCAGCAGATCAACCACCCGCTTGGTCTCTGGAATGTAGACAGGCGGATCCATAACCTGGGTCACGCGAATTTGGCTAGGGTCCGGCTGGTCTTCCTCGTGACCCAGGCCATGCATTTCCTGCAGGGCTCGCTTGAGGTGCACAATTCCCACAATTTGGTCTTTCGATTCCTCTTGCACGGGGATGCGCGAATAGCCCGTGTCGAGGCACAAGTTCACCAAGTCTTGAATACTGGCATCGTGGCTGATGGTGCGCATCTCGATGCGGGGCTTCACCAAATCATGAGCCTTGAGGCGATCGAGCATCAGGGTCCGATTCAAAAGCTGATGCTTAACGATGTCGAGCTGCCCTTTGCCGCCCAAAATCTCAATCATCAGCTGCAGGTCTTTAACGGACTCACCCTGCTGCACCTGGTTGCCCTGAAACAGTCGAATGGCGCTCTGGGCGATCGCCTCCAGAAAGGTGGTGATGCCAAACCAGGTGAGCACCTTAGAGAGCCAGTAGATGGGCCGCACCGCCAGCCGGAACACCGGCAGAATGTTGTTGATGGCCAAAGACTTGGGGGTAATCTCGCCGAAAATCAGCACCAGGAACGTAGCGACGGCAGTGGCCACCCCCACAGAGGCACTGCCCAACCACACCGCGAACAGATTGCTGGTCAAAATGGCGGAGAAGTTATTGACCAGGTTGTTGCCGATCAGCAAGGTGGTGATGAAGCGCGCCCGGCGGTGCAGCACCACGGCAAACATGCCGTCGGGGTCCCCCTGCTCCTGGATAATGGCCCGCAGCTTTAGGTTATCTAAGGCCGTAATTGCGGTTTCTGACCCCGCAAAGAAGGCTGACAGGGCCAGCATGAGCGCTAGGATCCCTAGGTCTAGCCAAATGCTGCCCAATAGTGGTGTAACCTGAGTGGTTCCGAGCAGCAGCGATCGAGCAGGTTCAGCGGGGCCCATGATTTGTGATAACGGTAAGGTCTTTATCTTACTGGGGAATGACTTATTGTAGAGGCTCTCTCTAGAGGCCTGTTGAAATTGCGAGGCCGATAAGCAGTATTGCTCACCGGCCTCGCGTACAGCGGTTAAACCACCATCTCCCCAGATTCCTGCAAAGCGTGGAGCCGGTGATAGATACCGCCGTGGTCCAGCAGCGTTTGGTGCGTCCCCACTTCGGCGATCGCCCCTTGGTCTAGCACCACGATCTTATCGGCCTCCCGCACCGTGCTCAGCCGGTGGGCAATGATTAGGGTCGTGCGGGTGCCTAGAATACTCCGCATCGCGAGCTGAATGGCCCGCTCCGACTCGTAGTCCAAGCTAGAGGTGGCCTCGTCAAACACCAGCACGTCTGGGTTCACCAGCAGCGCTCGAGCAATGCCCAGCCGCTGCCGCTGCCCGCCAGAGAGCCGCACGCCCCGCTCCCCAACAATGGTGCCGTAGCCCCGGGGCAGGAGGTGAATGAAATCATCTACGCGAGCAATGCGGCAGGCTTCTTCCACCTCCTCAAAAGTGGCCTCAGGTCGCCCGTAAACCAGGTTTTCCAGCAGGGAGCCGTTGAACACGTCCACCTCCTGGTGGACAATGGCCAGCCGCCGCCGGTAGCCGGTGATATCCAGAGCGCGAATATCCTGGCCGTCGATGCGGATGCTGCCTGAACTGGGGTGAAAATAGCGGAACAGCAGCTTCACCAAGGTAGATTTACCTGACCCTGAGCGGCCTACCAGCGCCACGGTTTGACAAGGCTCAATCAAAAAGTCGATGTCCTTGAGGACGGGGCGCCCCGGATCGTAGCCAAAGGTAAGGTGGGAGAACTCCAGCTTGCCGGTGAACTGATATTGGGGAACAGCGGACTCGGGGTCCCCCAGGCTAGCGGCGTCTTCCCCCGCAGGCTCCAGCATAAACTCGTGGAACCGCAGCATAGAGGCATAGCGGCGAGCGAACACCTCCACCACTACGCTGATGGGCTCTAGCTCAGCGTAGGCCATGCTAGATAGGGTCAAAGTGGTAATGAAATACCCCAGTGAGATTTGGCCGTTGAGCGCCGCCACCAAGGTCAGCATCAAAATGGCAAACACACAGCTTTGAATAAACGTCCGCTGCCAAGTGAATAGATCAACGTACCCCTTATGGATCCGGTAGTCCACCATCTTAAACTCCCGCTGCAGCCGGTGCTGCTGCCGGGTCAGCTCTCGCTGCTCGGTGGCAAATGCCTTCACGGTTTTGATGTTGGTAATCACCTCGGCCATACGGCTTTCGGTGTTTTCCATGTGGTGATCCAGCAGCGTTTCTTTGACGATTAGCCGCTGCAGGCGCACCACAGTGAACCACAGGATGAGGGCAAACGACGCTAGAAACACCAGGGCAATGCGCCATTCAATCCACCAGATCACAAGAAAAATACCGGCAATGCGGACAATCTTGGGAATGAACTGTCCGGCAATCTCAGGGTAGGTCCAGGTGTGGTTAGAAAGCCCCTTGGCCACGCGCCCCGCGATTCGGCCAGGGTTGTTCTCGTCGTAGAACTCCAGCGGCAGCGTCAGGATTTTCTCCATCACCTGCGCCGCCTGATCCCGTCTTGCCCTTAGGGGAATGTCCCAGTGAAACCAAGTGCCTATCCAGGGCTGAATCGGGGCACGCACCACGGTAACAACAAAAATGAGGCCAACGAGGATGCTGAGCTCAAGCTGTGGGTTTAAAGGACGACCCAGCACCGCCGCCACGGCCCCGGCTAGGGTCTGACTGATCGAGTCCGTAGGCTGCTGGGAAATGATGTTGAGAATTTGCCCGATGGAATAGGGCACCAGCAAGTCGATTAGCTCGAATAGGCTACTGGCGGCCATGCTGGCTAGGCCGAGGGTCCAGTAGGGGCGAAAATAGCCCAGGATATTTCGAAAGGTAGCCATGTCTTTTAACCTGGATTGCACCACGTTAAAGGTTTAAACCAAAAAATCAACAGCACTTTACGCAAATGCTGCTGATGAATGCGATACGCTTTGTGCCGTTCTTACGGCTCAGCCGAATACATCGTTATCTAATATGTGCTCTGGGTGCGCTCTGATGGGCGAATAGGTTTTATTTTGTGCATTTTGAGGACATGGCGGTGCCATGTCCCTGCCGTTAACTGAACGCGTAGGCGCCCTGTAGCGCCCAAACAACGAGAAAGGCAATGCTGCCAAAAATCAAAAGTGCAGCAACAAAGACGTTGATAGGTGAATCGACGCGATTGAGATCGGGTGCGCTACGATTTGGGTCTGCCATGGGTAGCCTCCTCTCCAGAGACGAAACTGTTGCCAAAAATCATCTCCATTCTAGGCGGGTCAAGCCGATTTGGCGACCCGCCTTTTGCGATCGCCGCCCCTTTGTTTTACTTAACCCTGCCAGACAAAGACCTGAGCTTCGTACTCTCCTAGATCTAACGTTAGGCCGTCTTCCCCTGAAGTGACGTCGTAGTCTTTGGTCCACTCGTGCCAGTTCCCTGCGTCTGGGAAACCGGGGAGGTGATAGCCCTGCAAGAAGGCGTCCCCAAAGTTGGCCACCACGGCGACCCGTGAGCCTTCACCATTCCAGCGGACGTAGCCGATGACTTTCGCCTCAGGGTCTTCGTGAAAGAACTCGACGTTCTCTGTATATAGGGCGTGGTTCTCCCGCCGCAGCCGCGTCAGACCTTTGTAGTACTCCAGTAAATTCTTATTCTCGTCGTTGCGCAGCAGTTGCCAGTCGATTTTCGAAGGCTCGGGGTTGTGGGGTTGGTAGGAGCCGAATTCTTCGCCCATCCAAATCATGGGGACGCCCACTGCCGTCAGCAGCAGCGCCGCGCCGAGGCGAATTCGCCGAAACGCGGCCTCTTCAAAGATGCTGCGGTTAGCCAGCTCTACCATGGTGCGCTCATGGTCGTGATTGCTGAGGTAGTTGACCACGTTGGTCGCCCCCAAAAAGCCCTGACGGCGGCAGTCGATTACGTCCTTCAGCTCTTCTAAGTTAAAGCTGTCGCCGCAAATGTGGGCTTTGACGGTGTGGTAAAAGCTGTCGTGCCAGCAGCTATCCATCGGCCCATCGACGTTGGTGATGGCGGGCGACTCGGGGATGTGCTCGGCGACGTTGAAGAAAGGCTTTTCGCCTGCCGTTTCTTTGGTCTGGTGAACGGCCCAGTGCATGAAATCGTAGTTCTCGATTTGGCGGGCGGCGTCGTAGCGAATGCCGTCGATGTGGTACTCGCTGATCCAAAATCGGATCGTATCCCCAACGAACTGCCAGGCAGGCTTAACGCCCAAATTGTCGTCGTGATGCTCGTAGTTGAACTCGGGACCCCAGTTGTTGTCGGGGGCGCGGGGCTCGTGGTAGTACCAGTAGTCGTGGTCGATTTGGGTGAGGGGTGAGGAGGCCTCCGAGTGGTTATAGATGCCGTCCATCAGGACGCGGATGCCGCGGGCGTGGCACTGATCGATCAGGTACTTGAGATCTTCGGTGCTGCCGTAGCTTGACTCAGAGGCAAAGAAGTAGCGAGGGTTGTAGCCCCAGCTATAGTCCCCTGGGTACTCTTTGACGGGCATCAGCTCAATGGCGTTGACGCCTAAATCCTGCAGGTAGTCCAGCTTCTCTACCGTGTGGCGGTACTGTCCCCGTGGGTCGGGGTCGTCTTCGCCACCGGAGAAGTCGTGGACGTGCAGCTCGTAGATTACCAGCGCGTGGTCACCGGGGAGCGGGTTGTCGTCGTGCTCCCAGACGTAGGTGTCAACGATGCGATCGCCGTCCTTGATTCGTACAATGCCGTTCTGGCTGGGGTCGTCGATGTCGGTGAGGTAGGGGTCGTTGACGTCCACCCATTCATCGGGCTCAAAGAACCAGGACTTACTCTGAACCCGAAACTTGTATTGGTACGCGCCATCTTCCAGGTCCACAGTGGTGCGAAAGTAGCCGTCTTTCCCTTTCTCCATAGGGAGTTCTTCCCAGTTTGAAAATTTGCCTTTGAGGGCGGCGCCGACGTTGTAGGGGGCAAATAGCTTAAACTCTACCGAAGCCATAAACTACCTCAGGGGTAAAATTTGAAATGCTAGATATCAATAAGAGCCTGCTAAAGAATTGACCTGAGAAGCGCATAGCCCGAGACTTCAAAAGTTCAAAAGGGCAGGTTCCGCAACCAGAGAGTTTCTTGAGCACATCTTAAATTATCCTAAAGTTTTCATACTTAAACCCCCTCCCCCCCCGGAATGGTCACCAGATTGACCTATCAACCACAAGATAGAGGCGGTCTCATTTTTTAACTTATTGCCAGGACTTACGCAAAGCATTGACCAACACGCTCTAACTAGCGTGGGGTAGGCAGTGCCTACCCTACATATCTCCTAATATTGGGAGAGGGGACTGTGCTTACAGAGTTTACAAGAGTAGCATTTGATTCAAACCTGTGGCTGAATCAAATGCTGCCATATCAACTGCGTCAAGTCCCTTGATTATCTAATAAGTAGAGCGCCGTAAGTAAACGTGGCTGTCAGGGGGGGCGCCCCCCATTTCGTTTAATTGTGACTACGCACTGACTTGATTTGGAACAGTTGCGCACTTACGTAACGGTACCGCTAGAGCGCTGGGCGCTAGTTATTGTAGATAGTCCGCCCATGCGAATGCGGTTGTAAATGGCTTGGGTAGGCGCTAGCCATACTGTTCCCGTCCCACGAAAAGTTTGCAGCAATCCCTCGCCGCTGGTAAGGGTGCCCAGTAAACCTTTGGTAGATTTTTCTACAGTGAACTCCAGACTTCCTGTGCGCATAATGGCAAAGTTGCCGTCTACCTTGAGCACGTCGTTTTGTAGATCAACCCGTCTTAGCTCGCTGACTGGAACTGGAATCTCGAAGACACATAGCCCCGTTCCTTGAACACTCACTTGGAAAAAACCCTCACCGCCAAGCAAAGCAGACGAAATATTTCTTTGAGCTGCGACTCCTACCTTCAGGTCGCCGCTGCCGCAATAAAACAATCCCTTGTCAGCGATAATTTCCTCGTTTTTGAGCGGGTGAATCATGTAGAAGCCAAAGCTGGGCTCTAGGTACAGCTGACCAGACCCCTGATATCTTGGCGTGAATAGGCTTTCTTGAGTGGTAACACTTTTAAAGAACGCCTTGCCCAGGCCGGCTATCCCACCGACGCTACTTGTGGTCTCAAGCCGCCCTTGCAGGTAGTGAAGTGCTCCTGCTTCAGTAATGGCGCTGCCGTTGTTTAGGGTTATCCTGACTTGCTTAAGCCGTAAACCAGCTTGACTGGCAAAAAATATATTGGCAGCAGTAAACGGGTCTTGGCTACCGCCCAAAGCCCTATAGACCAGGACTTCGATTGTCATGAACTCGTTGGAGGCCGAATCGACGATGTCCCAGCTCTCTTCATTGGCGGCGTGGGTTCTCTCTTGGGGAATTGGGGGCGTATCTGCCTCAGCTACAGCGGGCTCGCTTCTGCGCTCGGGCTCGCTCCTATGCTGAGGCTGGGGCGACAGCAACTGAGCTAGTCCATTGATGCTGGAGGCAGCTTGCCAATCGCTACTCTCTCGCCGGACTAGGGTATCTGGCGTAATGCTCCCCTGAGCTACAGCTTTCTTAAGTTGAGGAGGGGTCAGGGGACCAATCACCTGATCTCCTAACTGGTAATACCATGCTGGAGAGTTCATTGCGGCACGCTGCTAAATTCTGCAATTCTTGTCCGTTATAGCTCAGATTCTGCCTTTAATTTTCAAGCCGCATCAGTTGCCCGAAATTTCGTCGGCTACACGTTTGAGGTTAATCGCTGTAGCAATGAATCCGTCCGATGGCTGGTCATCGTGCTCGGTGACGTTATGATGGACCAGGGTCGGGGCGCTTGAAGTCTTACCACTGGCACTCAATAGGCCATCGACGAGACTTGAGAGGCCATCGCTGACACTTCAAGTCTCACCATTGAGATTCAGCCTGTCGCCGCCAACGCCTGAAATGCCATTGCTGACGCTTCAAGTGCGATCGCCGACACCTGGTATGCCATCGACGGCACTTGAGACGCCGTGGCTGAGACCTAAACCGTCACCCCCGACGCCTGAAGTATCTGGGCTGACACCTCGCGTTTGAGCAGTGACACTTCAAGCGAGAGCCGTGAGCGCGTCAGCCACATCATCGGCAGAGCGATAGTGCCCCTGCACGAGCCGATGAAGCACCTGTCGCAGCGGCGGCTGCACTTGAGAAATCGCGTCTGGATTGAGACGATAGCGGTTGTGGTGGCGATCGCAAAACCGCAGGGGATTCTGTCCACTCAACAGATAGGCCAGCGTTACGGCAATGGGATAAAAATCGACCTGGGGACAGGCATTGAAGTCGAGCTGTCCGGGAGACACAAAGCCAGCCGCCCCTACAGCCCTAATTCGCTCTAGCACCAGCGCTTTAACGGTGCCAAATCCGACTAGGGCGATTCCCCCTGACTCTTGGTGGATTAGGTTGACGGGTTCAATATTTCGGTGAAACACCGGGGGCGTGAAGCTGTGGAGATGGGAGAGCACCTGGCAGAGGTCCACCATCCAAGCGATGGCCTGACGCAGCGGCACAGGGCCACAGGCCATTACGTGCTGCGCTAGGCTGCTCCCCTTGATATGCTCCATGACCACATACGGCTGCTGCTTGACCCAGAACTGCTCCAGCACCCGAGGAATTTTGGGATGCTGAACTTGGTGAAGCAAGTCGGCCTCCATTTGAAGCGCGGCGCCAGCGGTATCGTTCCCGACCCAGCTGGCATTGAGGGTCTTCAGCACCACAGGCTTACCGGATACCTCAGCCAAATAGGTGATCCCAATGTCCCCTTGCCCTAAGACCTTACAGATTCGATGGCCCTCAATGGTTTGCCAAGCTGACTCGCTCTCGCGTAAGTTGGGCAAGGCCGTGGCCACCTGACTGATATCTGCAGCCTGCGCAGCGGCGTCGGGTCCTTCCACAAGAATAGGCTCATCAGACGGCGCGCTGGACCGTCCGGGAGCTTGGTCACTGATGAGGTTTTTGGGCAGCTCAGTGAGCGCATCTGAGCCTAGCCTAACTTGAATGTTAGGCCCAGAGCGGGCTAGCCTGATCACGGCCCCGTCTGTGGCAGGGGCCTGGGTCACCCGCTTGCCGTCAACATAGGTGCCATTCGTTCCTAAGTTGACGATGTCCCAGCCGTTGGGGGTGCGGCGCAGCTCTACATGGTGGCGAGACACAACAGCGCTGTACAAAATCACGTCATTGTCCGTAGAGCGCCCGATGCGAATAACGGTTTCTTGGTCAAAGGGCCAAACCTGAACGGGGGTTTGCTTGAGCGGATGAAGGAGTAGAAGAGTAATCACACTGACTCAAAAAAAGACCACAACGCAATGGACAGTAGGTGCTGACTCACAGGTCAATGCTACTTGAAATCTGGTCGACGTTAGATACAGCCTGGCAAAATTAACTTCAATCATAGTAAACCGCTTGCGTCCTCTGAGGACATCTGTCGTGCCTTCCCAACATTGTTTTTCCTAGCGTGCTAAACCGCGTTTGCAGGAAAACTCCACTTCCCGAAATGGTTTTGGGCTATGGCCGAAGCTGAAACAGGAACGACACCTTATCCGCTTTACCCAGCGCAATGCGATCGCCCGCTTGCAGTGAGTGGCGGCTGCCCAAGGCTACCGGCAAATTGTTGACGTAGGTGCCATTGGCGCTGCCCGCGTCCTCAATGTAGTAAACATATTCTTGAACGAGAATATTGGCGTGGACCCGTGAGACCACCTCAGAGTGGGGAAAGCCAGAGATGTCAATGTCAGGGGGGACGCGGTCATTGGGCTTTCCGATATGAATAATGCTCACACTGAGCGGCAAATCAATCGTCACACCGGTTCTCACGTGCAGCAAATAGGCCTGCTGAGCAGGAAGCGGACTCTTGCACAGGCTGCACTGCACTACATCACCCAGATTGAGGTGGGCACAGTTAGGGCACGTAATCATGCCGAACGCAAATTTAGCTCTGCCGCCGCTGCTTGATCTACAATCCACCACAGCTCTCCTTCAGGCTTGATCAACCGGGCGGGATAAATTTTTGCGTCAGCCGCATCGTTTTGCAGCACCTGGGCCAGCGCTGCGGCCTTCCCAGCCCCAGCCACCATAAAGATGGCGCACTGAGCCCGGTTGATCAGCGGTGCAGTGAAGGAAATTCGAGTTTGGCCGTTCTTTTCACCCAAGGTCACGAGGCGATCGCTCACCTGCAGGGCGGGGGTGTGGGGAAACAGGGACGCTGTATGGCCATCGTCCCCCATGCCCAAAAGCACGATATCGAACCGGGGCACGTCTCCCGGCTCAATACCAAAGAAGCTCTGCAGCTCTTGCTCGTAGCGGTCGACGCAGGCCTGAGGTTCGGCGTCAGTGGGCATGGGGTGAATGTTATCCGCAGGAATGGAGACCTGACTGAGCCAAGCTTCGCGCACCATGCGCTGGTTGCTATCGGCGTGGTCGGCGGGGACGTAGCGCTCATCTCCCCAAAACACGTGCAGCGCCTCCCACGGCAAGGGCTGCTTGGCGATCGCCTCATATAGGGGCTTGGGGGTGCTGCCGCCCGCAACGGCTAGGCTGCAGATCTCATTTTCAGCAGCGGCGGAGTAGATGCGCTTGGTGACAAGGTCGAGGGCCTGTTCGACGACGGCGGCTTTATCGGTGAGTACCTTAATTCGAGGAGATAGCATTGTAATATAGCGGTTTTTATAAAAGGCTGGTAGCAGGTGACTTAACCGTACGTGTTTAGTGAGCGTGAAAGAGCACGCTGTATCTCGACTTTACCCCCCTCAATCCCCCTGAGTCCTACGGACTCGCTGCGCGAAAGCAAAGGGGGGAAGCAAAATTCTCCCCCTTTTCAAGGGGGAGTTAGAGGGGGTCTTCCGATACGCTAAACAGATACGGTTGACTTAACCGATACCCTAGCATTAGTCCAGCCAGCCTCGGTAGGGCTACACGTACCTCAAGCGGCCTACTCAACAAGGACTCAAATTCTGTATAAAAGAGATAGCGCCGTCTTTTGACTCCCCCCATGGCCGACACCTACCGCCAAGACGAGATTCAAGAAATTCTACAGATTGCGATCGCCCGCCACGCCACGGCGGATGAGCTGTCCCGTCAGCAGCTCTTCGAGATTGCGGAGGAGCTAGGCCTCTCAGAGCAACACATCCAGTTGGCAGAGCAAGACTGGCTTTTGGGCCGACAGACCTCTCGTGAGCACCGGGACTTCCAGCACTATCGCCGGGTGCGGTTCCGGCAGCACCTGATTAAGTACGGCATCGTTAACGGTTTCCTCATGCTGTTTGACCTGACCACCTACGGCGACGGCACCCTCACCCTGTCGTTCTCCCTCTACGTGGCGCTGGTGTGGGGGCTGTTTCTTACCCTAGACGGCTGGCGTGCCTTCCAAACAGAGGGGGAGAACTACGAGCGGGCGTTCCAGCGGTGGAAGCGGCGACAGTGGATTCAGAAGTCGGCGCAGCGGCTGCTGGGGCAGTGGTGGCCGCCGTCTACCTTAATCAAAGGGCGTTAGTTGAGGCGCGAATCGGCGCACAGAATTGGGGCATAAAATTGGGGCGATCGCTAATCTTTGATACGGTTAAAGCCTAGAGATTGAGGGACGCTCCATGGCAAATATCGTGCTCTCTGGGTTAGCGGCCTTGGGCCAGCGGGCCAGGGCGCGGCTGCTCAACCAAACCCAGCAGGCCGATCGCGTCCAGACTCAGTTCTTGCGATCGCTGCTGAAGCGGCACCAGGACACGGCCTTTGGGCGGCAGTACCACCTGGGCGACATTCAGACCATTGACCAATTTCGTCAGCGGCTGCCCCTTGCCCCCTATACGAGCTTCGAGCCCTACATTGAGCGTATGGTGGCGGGGGAGCCTGACGTGCTAACGGCAGAGCCGCCGGTTTTTTTTAACCTCACCAGCGGCTCCACGGGCAAGAAAAAGCTGATTCCCGTGACGAAGCAATCGCGGCGGGCGATCGCCCGGGCCAATCAAGCGGCCATCGGGTTCCTGGCGGAAGCCCTGCGCCGCCGGGGACAGTCCTTCGGCAAAATGCTCTACACCAATTCGGCGGTGCCCTTCGGCACCACCGCCAGCGGCGTGCCCTACGGCCCGGTCAGCACCTCTGATTTGCGGCTGGCTAACTTCATTTACCGCCAGGTATTCGCCTTTCCCTTCGAGGCGCTGCAAATTCCAGACGGCCAGACCCGCACCTACGTCTGCCTGCTGTTCGCGCTGCAGCAGCGGCAGCTCGGATCCATCAGCGCCACTTTTCCCATCCTGGCCCTCAGCCTGGCCCAAACCCTCGAAGCCAAAGGCGATCGCCTCGTGCACGACTTGGCCCAAGAGGCGATCGCCCCGGACCTCAAGCTCAACCTGGCCCTGCGCCAGCGTCTGCAGCGTCAGTGGAACCCGGCCCCCCGGCGGGCAGCGGAGCTGCAGCAAAGTCTCAAACAGGGTAGTGCCCTCACCCCCGCCTTAGCCTGGCCCGAGCTGCGATTCATGGTAACTGCGCGGGGCGGCACCTCTAACTTTTACTTTGAGCAGTTCCCGGCCCACTTTGGCGGCACCCCCATCTTTGGCGGCACCTACGCCTCGGCAGAGGCCACCTTCGGCGTCCACCGCGACTTCGGCACCGACAGCGTGCTCCCGGCCCTGGAGAGCGGCTTTTTCGAGTTCATTCCCGAAGACCAGTGGGAGGTGGACCAGCCCAAGACCCGGCTGCCCTGGGAGGTGACGGTGGGCGATCGCTATCGCATTGTGGTGACCAACTATAGCGGCTTCTATCGCTACGATTTGGGGGACGTGGTGGAGATTGAAGGATTTTGCAACCTGGCGCCGCGCTTCATCTTCCGCCATCGCCGGGGCGGCGTGATTTCCGCCTCAACGGAAAAGACCACAGAGTTCCACGTCACCCAGACGATGCAGCGGCTGCAGCAGGAGTTTGGCGTTCAGCTCAACAATTTCTGTATCACCCTCTCTGAAGACATCCCGCCCCACTACTGGGTCAACGTGGAGCCAGTGGCTGGGCAGGCGGTCGCTGACCCAGCGCGCTTTCTGCAGCGGTTTGACGAGGTGCTCAAAGAAGTACACGTTTCCTACGCCTTTAAACGAGGGGCGAAGCTGGTGCCGCCGCCGCAGCTGCGTATTTTAGCGGCGGGCGGCTTTGAGCAACTGCGTCAGCGGATGATTGCCCAGGGGCGATCGCCGGGGCAAATTAAGTTTCCGCTGGTGACGGACGACCGGCACTGGGTGGCGGGGCTGCCTGTAGAACAGGAGGTTTCGTTGCCGGTGGCGTTCTAGCCTATGCCCCAGGGCGTCCAGGCATCTATTGTCCGTAATTCGGACATCAAATCGTAGGGGCGTACGGCGTACGCCTCAGACATCATAAATCCACAAGGGTCATAGATCTCCAGGTCTATGGATAGCCACACCCGCCATCACCAAAGCAAGACCCACAAGATCCCTCAGAGTGGGAATCTGACCCAAAACGATCGCCCCAATCACCGTCGCCGTCGCCGGCAGCAGCGCCAGCAGCAGCGCAAAGGTGTTGCGCGGCAGGCGGGCCATGGCGAGCTGATCGCAAATGTAGGGAACAACAGATGAACTCAACCCCACGCCGATACCCGCCAGGATGAGCTGGGGATAGGGGAAAGCGGCGATCGCTTCAGTAAACCCGATGGGCATCACAAACAGAAACGCAGCGGCCATGGCGGCTCCCAAGCGGCCCACCCCTTCTCCCGCCCCACGGGCTGAAATTCGGTGACCGAGAACAATGTAGGCCATGAACAGCAGCCCGTTGACCACAGCGTAGGTTAGCCCCAGGGGATCGCTGGACCAGTGCACGTTGGTCAAGATGAACACACCGCCAACGGCCAGGGCCAGGGCTGCGTAGTTGTGAAGAGACCTCAAGCCAATGAGGGCGATCGCGATCGTGCCCACGAACTCAATCGCCGCCACCAAGCTCAGCGGCAGACGGTCTATCGCCAGGTAAAAGGCGCTATTCATTAAAGCAAGGCAGGCTCCCAGCAGCAGCAATAAAATCACCGCCTCTCGGTTTGCTGAGCGAAAGGTTTTCCACGGCTTGGTCCAGAGGGCAAAAATCAGGGCGGCGCTGGTGATACGGAACCAGGCCACCCCCAGAACGCCCACCTGCTCAAATAAAAGTACGGCAAACGACGGCCCCAGGTAGTGAAAGATAGCGCTGATAATGAACCACAGATGAGGTGGGGCGGCCTCTACGCGAGCTACGATAGCATTGGGTATTTTCATGCGCTAATAGTATCAGCGCTTTTTGTGGGCTAATAGGCCATTTCAAAGGTGAAATGGCCCGTTCTCCTAAGAAGCAAAGGAAATAACAAGAAAATGCCTTCGAATGCAGAAAAGCAAACTAGACCGCATCGACGTTCAAATTATTCAAGCGCTCAGTATAGACGCTAGACTTTCCCTTGCGGGGCTCGCTCGGTCCCTCAATATGTCTGCCCCCAGCGTGTCTGAACGACTCCGACAGTTGGAAGACTCTGGCGTTATTCGAGGGTTTACCGTTGAGATTGACCCCAAGCAACTGGGGTATGCGCTGGCGTTCTACGTTCGGATTCGTCCCCTGCCGGGGAAGCTTTCCAAGGTGGTCTCCGTGATTCGTGAGATAGATGAGATTGTGGCGTGCGATCGCGTTACTGGGGACGACTGCTTCATCGCCAAAGCCTATGTCAAATCAGCCCAGGAGCTAGAGCAGCTGATCAATCGCCTGATTCCATATGCTCAAACCCACACGTCTTTGATTCAGTCGTCGCCCGTGAAGCGGCGTCTGCCGCCCCTCTCTGAGGAGGACTAGTGTTATTGGCCTGCTTTGTTTTCCGAGTTAGGGCGGGGTGTGGCCTTATCGCACCCCGCCCTCAGCTCTTAGCACACTTGCTTAACGCTCTCTAAGTTCTGAACCTGCTGCCACCAGGCTCTCAGCTTCGGCGTCTGGGCCGTGACGGCGTCAAACTCCTTGGTCTTGGAGAGATAGACGAAGATAGGAATCAGGTAGAAATCAGCCAGGCTGATCAAAGAGCCGACCAAAAAGGGCGTACCGACGCAGAGCGGCTCGATCGCCTCTAGAGCCTTTTTCACGGGGGCGATCGCCTCCTGCACCGCCTGCCCATCGGGCTCACCCCCCTGCTGGGGCACAATCAACCGCTGGATCACGATTGTGCCGATGGCTTTTCCGTAGAGGTAGTTGTCAATGATGGAGATGATCTGGTGCATGCGGGCCTGATCGAGCAAATCAGACGGCGTGTATTTGTCGCCTGAGAGCTGGTTGAAATAGTGGGTGATCGCCGCCGTTTCGTAAATCTCGGCGCCGTCTACTTCGACGACAGGGATTTTGCCAAAGGGATGCTTCTTGAGGTATTCGTCGGTTTCGTTGTCGCCATTGAAGATGCCGATATCCACCACTTCGTGATCGATGTTTGCCTCGCTCAGCAGCAGGCGGACGGTGCGAACGTAGGTGCTGATGGGAGTGCCGTATAGGGTAACGTTAGCCATAGGAATTGTTTGACGGTGTACCGGATCGGGTAAATTCTACAGCGTTTCCTTGCTAGGACGAACCAAACTTAAATCTCACTTGGATTAATCCCGAGCTCCTGTAGTTTCGCTAAAGCCGCGTCTAGCCGCTGCTGGGCCTGATCACGCTCTACAAACAGCTCTTCTGGATCCTTAAACGGCTCTCCGCCGGGATAGAACAGCGCCAGCCCGTCTTCAAACATTTCAAATTTGATCCCCAGGGTGGGTGAAGTCCAGGGAAGATGCAAGGGCGTTAGCAGCATGGGGCGATCGCCAGGGCTCTGCCGAGTTAGCCCCCAAAACTCAAGATTATCTGGGTCGTAGAAGAACATCTCCAATACGCCATGGCGATCATAGAAGACCTGCTTTTGCGACATCTCCGTGGCTGAGTTGCTGGGAGAGATGATTTCAAACACAACCTGGGGGCCAATGTTCTCCTCATTCACATAATGATGGTAGCCGGGCGGGATTAGCGCAGCCTTATCGCAACTGCAGCGCAACTGCAGCGCTACTACTTAGCGGCCCGCACCACTAAAAAACCTGCAACGGCAAACCCCAGCAAATTGGGCAGCCACGCCCCCACAATGGGGGAAAACACATCGGCGTAGGTCATGGCGCTACAGATGGAGTAGACCAGGTAATAGCCGAAAATGATCACAATGCTGATGGCAAAGCTGAGGCCGCGTCCCGTGCGTCTGAGGCGGCTTCCCAGGGCAGCCCCCGCCACACCAAACACTAAGCAGGCAAAGGGAAGGGCGTATTTCTCATGAATGCGAATCAGCAGCCGCCGGATGCGGACCTGACTGCCTTTTTGGCGCAGCAGCTTGACTCGCTCCCACGACTCCTGCAGATTCATCTCATTGGGGTCACGTCGCTCGCTAGAGGCGATATCAAGGGGCGTGCGCGGCAGCTGCACCTGCTGCTCATTGAAGCGGAGGATGTTGCTGTAGGAGCCATCGTCAGCAATTAGGTAAATGGTGCCGTTGAAGAAGTCCCAGGTTTGCTGGGGCCGGTTCCACACCGCAGACTTAGCGCTGATCACCTGGTTGAGCCGCTCTTGGGTGAAGTCTAGAACGGTAAGACCATACATCTGATTGCCGTCAAAGCGGCGGGCATAGAACAGCCGCGTCAGGATTTCATCTTTGCCGTCCCCGATGATGTCCTGATATTCCTGGTAAAGGATGTTTTCGTCTTGAAACGAGGCCCAGCGCTCTTCCCCCGTAATCTGCTCTAACCGCGTCGAGGCGCGATAGTTACTGGCGGGAACGATGACCTCATTGAAGGCAAAGTTGAGTCCCGTCACCAGCAGACTTAGGGCGATCGCCGGGGCCAAGATTCGGTAGAGACTGATGCCGCAGCTCTTCATGGCAATCAGCTCGCTGTCGCTGGACAGGCGGCTGTAGGTCATCAACGTCGCCAGCAGAATCGACATGGGAAACGCGTAGGAGATGAACTCCGGCAGCTTGAGCAGCACAATCTCGAACGCGCCCGTCAGCGGCAAGTCGAATTCGGACACGCGGCGAATGAGGTCGAACAGTGCGCCGACTGAAACCCCTAAAGAGGAAAACGCCCCCACCCCAAACAGAAATGGAAAAATTAGCTCAGTGAAAATGTAGCGGTCGATGACAGCGGGGCCGAAGCGCCACTGGCGATCGCCAGCGTGATTTACCGGAGAGGGAGAAACGCCTGAGGCCATGGGTGAGGGAGAAAGATTGGGGTGAGCAAGGAAAAAGGAATTTAGATTAACTTAACCTGAGGAGGAAGACCTGCCAAAACAGTCAGCCGAACCGATGATAGCTCAGGCAGCGATCGCTAGGGTTGAAAATCAGCACCCAAATAGTACTGACGCACCAGAGGATTGCTGTAAAGCTCTTCTGCACTTCCCCCAGCTAAGGTCTCCCCTTCCCGCATGATGTAGGCCCGGTCGGTAATGGCGAGGGTCTCTCGCACGTTGTGGTCTGTGATTAAAACCCCAACGCCCCGATCTTTACAAAGCTGAGAAAGAATATCTTGAATTTCTCCCACTGCGATGGGGTCAACGCCGGTAAAGGGCTCATCCAGCAGCAAAAAGCTGGGGCCGTCTGCTCCTGCCGCCAGCGCTCGGGCCAGCTCCGTTCGGCGCCGCTCCCCGCCAGAGATTTGCCCCCCGGGCGTGCGGGCCACTGTCTCTAAGCGAAACTCTTGGAGCAGGTGCTGCAGCCGCTTTTCTTGCTCTGAAGCAGAAACTCCGGTCTGCTGCAGCACAAGCCGAATGTTGTCCCGCACGCTTAAGTGACGGAAAATGCTGGGTTCTTGAGCCAGATACCCTACTCCCAAGCGGGCACGCTGGTGAATCGGCAGGTGGGTAATCTCTAGTTCATTGAGCCACACCTTACCGCGGTTGGGTCGCTCTAACCCTGTAGCAATGTAGAAGGTTGTAGTTTTGCCTGCTCCATTGGGGCCAAGCAAGCCTACCACCTCTCCCTGGGACACCGAGAGGTTAACTCGGTTGACCACCTGCCGCTTGCCGTAGGACTTGCCGATATTTTCGAGTCTAAGTTTCACAACTGTCCTCTCCCAAGCTTAAGGCGATTGGCCCATGAATTTTATTGAAAAAATAAAATATGAGCTTGCCATCCATCCTATCAAAGCTGGAGAGCGCCCAAAACACATAGATGCTATGGGAAGCCTGGCCAAACGACGGTCATCAGAGCAATTGATATCGCCACTCACTCATGAGGGACTAGGGTGCACTGACGGGCTGCTTAAATTCAGGCTTGGGGTTGAAGTCAGCGGCGGGGGCGCTCACGGGGCCGGTGCCTTCATCATCGGTAGGAAGCAGATAGACAGACTGCACTTGCTCTCCAGAATCAGGAACCGCAAGAAACTGCCCTTCGTTCACCAGATAGGTAATGCGCTCGCCCTGAATGCTATTGCCGTCCTGCAGCACGTAGACGTCACCAGTGAGCACAATGCGGCCTTCCCGGCTGTAGTACTGGGCCTGGGCAGAAGTCGCCTGCATGGCGCGGGCCGGATAAAAAATTTGTACATTTCCCCGGGCGGTGACGACACCCGTCTGGGAGTTGGCCTCTTGAACGTCGGAGAGCAGCGTGATGGGCTGACGGGTTTGGGGCTCCTGGGCGATCGCGCCAATGTGAACGAAAGGGGAAACGACGGCGGCGGCAAGCGCAGCTCCCCCAGCGAGCCAAGCTGCTTTTTTAAGACCTGTGGCGTAACAAGAGAACAGCATAGCGGTGCCTTCTACAGAGAAGTGAGACAAAAGCGTGTTGATTTAACTTCAGCATACTGACCATTGATCTGATTCGGCAATAGCTTAGGGACAGTCTGTCTACTGGTCACGGTCCTCGGTTGGGCCGCTGGTTGAGCCTAGCGGCGACCTAATGAGCCGTCGCATAAATGGTGTAAGCCATTCGCTCAGATGCGCCCTTCTCTGGCATAGACTGCCGGAGGTCAGCCTTTGGCAGACGCTGGGCTACTTTTTGTACCGCTTCCGGCCCCGAGAGCTGAAGCGATTGCAGCAGCTCAGTGCTCCACTCCAGAAGGTGTTCAACATCCACACCGCCATAGCTGGGAGCATAGGGATGAAGCCGACGAATGCCATTGCCCAGCAGGGTCACGGCGCCTTGCCAGTTGTGATTCGTCAGGTGATAGAGCCCCACCGCAACCTGCAAGATGCCCTGTAAAAAGGATCGATCTGGCTCAATTGCCTCCATCCAAATGTCTTCTAGGGTGTCGTGGCAAGCGTAGTACTCACCGCGATTGAATTGATCAATGCCCTGGCTCAACTGCTTTGGGATCTCTTCCATGGATACTATCCTCGTTGAAGCTGGGGTTGGAGCGGCTGATCAGGCTGAATCTGCAGGATTGATGTCGTCAAAGCAGTAGAGGCGATCGCAGCAGCGGACCAGACGATCCAGCCTACGGGCATACCGCTGGCAAGGTCGCGGGAAAACTGGCTTGGGTCAGTGGTCAGCCCCAGGTAGCTCCCCTGAATTCTGGCATGTTGACGCTTTAGAGCCGTGCTGGGCTGACCCACAGGTTGGGCTTCTGCATTGGCCTGCACGCGGGCAAGTACCTCCATTATCGAGGTAAATCCAGTGATTACCCCAGTCCCAGTGGTCCAAAGCCGAATCTCGATTTGATGGGCTAGGGCATACTGCACCAGCGAGGCCGCCACCGTCACGGCCTCCTCGAAGTGGTCTGACCGCCAGTTAGACTGATCCAGCGCTAGGGTAACTAGACGCTGGCTAAACGTATCTTCCATCTCCCGCGTGCGCAATTGCCCGTAGCGAGCGCTCGATCGCCAGTGAATGAGTCGCATGGGGTCGCCCCAACGGTAGGGCCGCAGCGATCGCATCGTGCCACTGGTGTCCAGGTAAGTTTGCCGCTGCCTGAGGGTGACCATCTGCTCCCGCTGGTCGGCGCTGGTAAGGTGGTCTAAGAGGGGGCAGCAGGACAGGGGAATGATTTTAGGATAGACCACAAGCCGGGCCGGTGCAGGATACTGCCGCCGATACCAGATGAGTCCCAGCGGAGCAGCGGTGCGCAAGGCGGCGCCTTGCCAGCGGTAGAGGCCCCGTTGGCTGGCCGTAAGGGTACAAACCGAGCGGAGGCTGGAGCGGCCTGAGATAGGGGCAAGACTGGTCACGGTCAGCTCCCCTAAAGCCTCAGGCCAATCGTCAATGACTTGAACGGGCTGGCTGAAATCGCGGCGGCGGTTGTGGAGCGTTAGGGGAAGCGAAACCTGGTCCCCCACGTATGCTGGCGCGATCGCCCCGCGTTCAATCTCAAATCCCACGAGCGATCGCCGCACCCAGATCGCCGCAATCATGAGCAGTGCTATCAAGATACCGCTCATGAGGTAGAGCCAGCCTGCTAGGGTATTGGTAGCGGCAGCAAAGAAGAAGACGCTGAGGCTGCCCGTAAGCCATCCGCTGTAGGCTAAGTTGAAGCCGACTCGCTCAAGTCTGAGCCGAAAAGTTTTTAGCACAGCGCACCAGGGTTCGTTGCTCAGGAATTTTTAGTATAATTCGATACGCCAAAACAATGACGCAATTGATTATGACCCGACTGTCTAGGGCACAAGGGATGCGAGAACGCTATAATCTTTGCGAATACTAAAGTTATGTCATTTCCGAGACGTATATCTTAAGAGTTGGTTACTATTATGAGCGATCCATTAGTCCGCGCTTTCTTCGTGGGTCGAGCCGCAGCCGAGGCATTAGGCGAACAAGCAGAGGCAGCCGTCACGCAGCTTCTCAGCGAAATTGGCCGGTTTGATGCTGAGCAGCGTGAAAACCTGAGGGCATTCAGCGAGCGCGTTATGGAGCGCGCCATATACGAAGAGCAGCAGGCGTCTCAGCAAACAGCAGGCACAGCAGCGTCTACCCCGTCCCCAACTGGAGCCGTTACCCCCAGTGACCTACAGGCCACCATTGATGACGTGCGCGCTGAGGTTGCCCAGCTTCGAGCAGAGCTGCAGCGGTATCGCAACCGTGCTTCATCCTGAGACTGAATTACCCCCAAGTCCCGTCCGCCGGGGAAGAACCACAGCGGACAACTGTAGAAGAAGCTAGCGATCGCCCCTATATTTGTGCTAAATTTTGTTAAAGACTTTTAACATTAGCGCTAATATTTCTCTGCGCTAAATTTTTATTTCTAACGAGATTTATCAGGTGTCCCTCCTCTCTAGCCCATCCACACAATCCGAGCCACCTGAGATTGAAGCAGCCATGTCTGAGCATTCAGGCGGTGCATCAGTCCGCCGTGCGCGAAGCCTGCTCGAGAGCGCTGGTTCATCCGTTGGCCCTGGCAAAACCTATAGCTGGAGCCGCGATCGCTACTCCAAAACGGAGCGCTTTTTCCACATCTGGACCTTTGTACTGCGGCTAATTGCAGCCCGCTGGCGCTACCGACAGGCCTGGAGCTATTCAGGGCCGGTTACTGAGGAGGCCCAAGCGCAGCGGCGCCGAAAGCTAGCGGTTTGGATTCGGGAGATGCTGTTAGATCTGGGGCCGACCTTTATTAAGATAGGCCAGCTATTTTCGACCCGAGCCGACTTATTTCCGGCTGAGTATGTCGAGGAGCTCTCTAAGCTTCAAGACCGGGTACCGGCGTTCAGCTATGAGCAGGTTGAGCAGATTATTCAGGATGATTTCGGTCGACCTATTGCTGAACTGTATGCGAGCTTTGATCCCGTGCCTCTGGCCGCAGCGAGCCTTGGCCAAGTGCATCGGGCGCGGCTTCGCTCTGGGGAAGACGTGGTGGTCAAGATCCAAAGGCCAGGCCTCAAAAAGCTGTTTGAGATCGATCTGGCCATCCTCAAAGGCATTGCCCGCTACTTCCAGCAGCACCCTGAATGGGGCCGGGGCCGGGACTGGATGGGCATCTACCAGGAGTGCTGCCGCATCCTTTGGGAGGAAATTGAATACCTCAACGAAGGCCGCAACGCCGATACCTTCCGCCGCAATTTCAAGGAACAGGACTGGGCCAAGGTTCCCCGGGTGTACTGGCGCTATGCTTCGCCTCGGGTATTGACCCTGGAGTATATGCCCGGCATCAAAATTAGTCATCACGAGGCACTAGATGCCGCTGGACTCGACCGTAAGGCCCTCGCCCGCATGGGTGCGGAAGCCTATCTGCATCAGCTCCTGCGCGACGGGTTTTTCCACGCCGATCCCCACCCCGGCAACCTTGCGGTTAGTCCAGACGGGTCGCTGATTTTCTACGATTTCGGCATGATGGGCCGGATTCAAGCCATCACTCGCGATCGCCTTATGTCAACGTTTTTTGGCATCGCCCAGAAGGACGCAGACAGAGTAGTAGCCTCCTTAATAGAACTGGGGGCCTTAGCCCAAGCAGAGGATATGGGGCCAGTGCGGCGATCGGTCCAGTTCATGCTGGACAACTTCATGGATAAGCCATTTGAGGCCCATTCCATCAGCGCTATTAGCGACGACCTCTACGAGATTGCCTACGATCAGCCCTTCCGGTTTCCGGCGACGTTTACCTTTGTCATGCGGGCTTTTTCCACATTAGAGGGGGTCGGAAAGGGACTGGACCCCGATTTCAACTTTATGGAGGTAGCGCGTCCTTTTGCGCTAGAGCTTATGACCAACGAAACCCCATCATCCTCTAACAATGGCCTTCTAGATGAAATTAGTCGCCAGGCGGCTCAGGTCAGTACGACGGCCCTCGGCCTGCCGCAGCGGATTGATAACACTATTGGTAAGCTAGACCGGGGAGATCTGCGCATTCGGGTCAGGTCAATTGAGACCGATCGGGCACTCCGACGCCTCAGCAGCGTCAATATGGGCACGAACTACACCCTACTTGTAGCAGCCTTTATCCTATCTGCTACTATCTTGCTAGTCAGTGGCCATGTGCTCTGGGCATGTCTAGCTGGCCTTGCCAGTCTTGCAGCCGGGGTCGCCTTGGTTCGCCTGCTGCTGCGTATTAACCGATATGACCGTATGCCGTAGCTATGAAATGCCTGTTCAGAGGGCTGAGCGATCCCGGACTTGTTCGTTCGGATAATCAAGATACCTACTACATCGACCCGCAAAAGCGCTTTTGTATCGTTGCGGACGGGATGGGTGGTCATGCTGGTGGGCAGGAAGCAAGTCGCCTAGCAGCTCACGCCATCCGAGATTGTCTTGATGAACACTGGATGTCTGACCAGCCCTCAAAGGATCTGCTGCAGTTATCAATTCAGAAGGCCAACCAAGCTATTTTGGAAGACCAGGCTAGCCATCCCGATCGCTCAGACATGGGGACGACGGCTTTAGTCGTAGTATTTCGCGCGAATCAAGCCTGGTGTGCTCATATTGGCGACTCTCGCCTCTACCGCTACCGTGACCACAGTCTAGAGCAGGTCACAGAGGACCATACATGGGTCGCCCGGGCTATGAAGCTTGGGGATATCTCCTCTGAGGAAGCGAGAGTTCATCCTTGGCGGCATATTTTGTCCCAGTGCCTGGGTCGAGCAGACCTCCAACCTGCCGATGTGGTCCCGTTTGACTGGCAGGCTGGCGATCGCCTCCTCCTGTGCAGCGATGGACTGACCGAGGAACTGTCAGACAGCCTCATCGCCGAGTACCTGAGCGCAAGTGATGATGAGCAAACGGTATCAAACCTTGTCAATGCAGCGAAGCAGAACGGTGGACGCGACAATATCACTGCCGTGATTGTGGTGTATCACAGCCCAGAGCATTGATCCAGCTAAAACGCCACTCTGCGAGCCACGGCTTTGCACGCACAATGCTTAGTTCATAGCAAACTATTTCACAATTTTTAATCTGCTAAGAATGATACCCATGAATTCTAGCGGGCTGCGGCATTAGCAGCCTCTTAGAAACATCTGTTAGTCTGGACCTAAGCCTGAAGGCTAGTGTGCATTTTGTCAAACTCTTGTTATGCTTTGTAACAAGCTGCGGAAATCTAGGCCGCAACTGTGGATGTTCACTCATACCGTTCTTTATTTAGGAGTACATGTATGTATCAACCCGGCGAACTCAATCTAGAGCAGCAGTTTAACTTGCGGTCTTTTGAGACCCAAGTCGCCCACATGAGCCGAGAGCAAGCCCAGGAGTTCTTGGTTAAGCTCTACGAGCAGATGATGATGCGTGAAAGCATGTACAAGCACTTCCTCAAGTGCGAGTGGGGCATTGACTCAGGTCCTAAGTTCGACTAGCGCATCTATGCCGCGAGGAAGTAGTGACCTCCTTCTCTTGCCTTGTCCCGCTGGTAAAGCCATTGGGAGAGGGGCTGGGGACGCTGGGGCCCTACACCTTTACGCTTTCATAGAAAAAGCCTTGCAGTACTGCGTAACCGATAGTTTTTATTTAAATAAGATTTTATTAGAGACCTGCGCCATTATTCTATTCTTAAGACTTATACATAACCGCCATCTCTGTGCAAAGAGCGATTTAGAATACAGCTTAGATCAGGCAAAATGATTGCCAGAAAACTAACGGCAGAATAGCTATGTTTCGTCGTGCTCTAATTTGCACCGACTTTAAGGACGGTCTCCATCGGTTTGTTCGTTTTGTGCCCAGCCTGCACAAAGCAGGAATCAATCACATTACGTTTCTTCACACCCTGGCGCTTCCCGAAGATCGTGAAATCCCTCGACCTGACGAAGAACAGGAGCAGGAAATCCGGGAGCGGCTAGCGGAGGCAACAGCCTCTGTTCCCGAGGGTATGACCGTTGAAGTCGATGTTCAATCTGGCAAGCCAATTGATCACATCAACCGAGCGATTGAGGCTCATCAGATTGAGGTCATTTTCCTGGGTATGCCTAGTCGCAATCGTTTGACAGAGCGGCTATTCGGAAGTACTACAGTCGAATTGTGCAAACGTCTCACCATTCCACTGCTCATTTTGAGGCCTCAGCTCATCTCCACCTACACGGTTGAAGAGCTAGACCTGCGATGTCAGCATCTATTTCGCTATCTGCTGTTGCCCTATGACAACAGTAATGCTGCGAACTATCTCCTGAAGAAGGTAGAGCACTATGCCAGCCAGCAGTCTGAGCAGTATCTGCGTCAGTGTCTCCTCTTCCGCTCCGTCGATGATGTCAGTCGCAAGGGGCTGCGCGATATGCAGAGCTATAAGCTTCAGGAGGCGGAGCAGTCGCTAAACGACGTTAAGCCGAAGCTTGAGGCAGTGGGGCTCTCAGTGGAGACTATCATTCGCCAAGGGCAGGGCATCCCTGAGCTGCTGCATGCGGCTATGGAGTATGACATCACGGCGATCGCTATTTCGTCTGACAGCTTCGGCAAGCTGATAGAGCTGTCGTCTCCTAGCTTTGCAGGCGAGGTACTTCGGCGAAGCTGGCATCCCGTGCTGTACTTCCCACCAGAGCGCTAGCGGATCGCCTCTAGCTTTTGAGCAATCGACGGCTTCAGCTTCTCTAGCTCAGCTTTCAAGATAGACTTGCTGAGGCCAAAGTCAGACGCGGGGGCGGCGTGGCCCATGATTGAAAACTCGCTTAGGCGCTTGGCCTGGGTATCGAGCAGCTCTGGCTTGACCAGCACTGAGGGTTCTGTGATCGTCAGCAGCTTCACATATGAGCATTTCTCAGCCTTTTCAAGATCGAAACAGAGCATGCGGTAATGGCGCGTTTTGCTCAGGACTCGCAAAATTTGCTGTCCGTGGGTTGCCTTCAGATCGAGGTAGCACGGCAGCCACCTCGGCGCATGCTCGTGGTTGTAGAGCACCGTCGCCCACAGCAAAACCGGATGGGGGGAGGCCAGAAACATGAACTTGTTATAGGGAATGGCTGCGGCGATGCGCTCAATATCTTTGTGGGGCAGCATCACCCAGAGCGTTACGAACAGCTCATTCTTAACCTTCATCAGCTGGGGAAAGACGATCTCGGCCTTAGGCTTATTCTGAGGCCAGGTGGCACGGCGACAGACTGCTTCAATGGGAGAAGATACATCTTCTATAGGGGCTTGGGGGGGAACATCAGGTGGATAAGTGGCGGCCTGCTTAATAATGGGCTCTAGCTGCTCTAAGATTTCGCTGACGTGTTGGGGGCGCTGATGGGGTGATTTAGCAATGCAGCTCATGAGCAGGGTATCGAGCTCTTTCGGAATGCGGATTCCAGGTCGGGCTGCATCCACGGAAAGGGGACGCACCTTACGGTGGGCCTGATACCAGCCGCCAAAGTTATTGTTAGCGGGCTGGAGTGGAAGCTTCCCCGTCAACATTTGGAACATCATGACGCCCAAACTATAGATATCTGAGCGCTGATCGAGATTTTGGCCCTCCATCTGCTCTGGCGAGGCGTAGGCCAACGTTCCCATAAAGCAATCGGTCTGCTGCTGCGCATCGGCTTGGCGGAGCTTTGCGATGCCAAAATCTAAAACTTTTACTAGTTTGCCCAGGGTGTCGTTTTCGGCTATGAAGATGTTGCTGGGCTTAATATCTCGGTGAATTACGGGAAACGTACTGCCATCAATTTCAATGCCCTGGTGCGCGCGCTGAAGCCCTAGACAGGTTTGGCGAGAGGTCTCTAGAAACTGGGGTACGGGCAGGGGATTGTAGCGAATCAGATCAGCCAAGCTCTGACCAATCAAGTGCTCCATCACGTAGAAAGGCACTTTGCGATCATCAATGCCATAGTCTGTAACCCGCACGATATGGATATTGCGCTGACCTAAAATGGCACAGGTTTGTGCCTCTCGCTCAAATCGCTCACGCATCTGGCGGTTGAGTAACGTCTGCGCCAAAAATTTGACGGCAACCATGACGCCCCCGAGGGTGAGGTCCTTAGCGGCATACACCCGGCCCATAGAGCCTTGACCCAGCGGTCTGATCAACTGGTATCGATTGACTAGCTTGCGTCCGAGGTTTGTATCTGCCTGCACTGAAGTGTCCTCGCATCATGTTCACAGCTCATCGCAGAGATAGGTTTGCTAGGGTCGGACCTCTGCCCACAAACAATCTCCTTTAACAGATGCACCAAATCACTACAAAACTTTAGCGAGATCTCGACTATAGCAATCCTAAATGATTTACAAGAGGGGCGGACGCAGTCCCCTCTCTCCTCTCACTTAGACTTCACCAGCGATTTAGTATCCCTATACTATAGAAGGCGTATTTAGAAAGATGATTGGAATTTTGGAGCACGAAGGCTATATTAATTGTGCGGCAGTACTGTAATACTTGTATCTAAGCTGCGCTTCAAGCTGCTTTTTAAGGAATTTACAGGCTAAAACCCAAGCCTCTTGGTAAAAAATAATGCTGGTGGCGGTGTGCCATGGGATACCGTGGACAATAGAATTACTCTGTTGCCATAGCGATCGCCTCTGGTGTTCAACCCTCGCAGCTAACTTCACCTTCCGCTTCTGGTTGCCTCTGGTGCTTTGCTGACCCCCACGACTGAAATTCTATGTCCGCGTCAAATCGTCATACTTTGAGTTACGCCACAGTCCGCCAGCGGTCTTACACCCGGCAGACCTCAGTTGCTCGCCCCAATGGTCCATCTGCACTCCAGGTTAGCGGGTCGACTGCCCTAGCGCCTCTGCCAGCGCCTGGCCCTGTGGTCCGAGCAAAGCCCACTCCCCCTTCCGCTACCACACCTTCCCCAGTCATCAGCTTTAAGGGGCGGCGGCGGCCACAGCCCAAAGGCCTACAGATGCTGATTCTGGCCCAGCGAGGCTCTTTTCTCTGCGCTTCAGCCGTCACCGCGATCGCCCTCACACTTTACGGTTGGACGGTCTATGCTCAGCAGCGCTGGTCGACTGAGTACGACCGCTTTTGGCAGCTTCAGCACCACGAACAGCAATTGGAGACGATGACAGGAGCTATGCAGGCCCAGACCCTGCAGCAGCCCACCCTTCCGTCCTCGAGCGAGGCTACCTTGATGCAGCCTATCCGCCCTGAAGACGTCGTGGAGCTAGTGCCTGCCCCTCTTAGGCCCGTTATCCCTGAGAGCGCGCCGACGCCCCCTGCCCCGGCCTGGACCGTCACTCAGCCCATTGGATACTAAAGATTGAGCGGCAAGATGATTCACCGAGTCTCGCTTCGGCGGCAGCGCCCGCGGTCACCTCAGCCAGGGCATCTTCCCCGGACAGCTTCACTGCCCGGAAGAGGTCAAGGAGGTAGGGTGCAGACGACATCTAATGACTCAAAAATAGTCCGCTCTAGAACTTCAGCACTTCAATCTTCAGCGCCTAGGGCTTCAGGCCTCATCAACCAATCACGCCAAGGTTACTCAAGGCGGCATCACATCAAAAGCCGTCCCAGGTTAAAACCTTTCCGATCAAAATCAACGTTTAGTCCCTGTCCCAGATCTCGTCTGATTATGGCATGGTCTTTGCTTGTGTTAGCGATCGCCGGTCTCAGCACCAGGCTGTTCTACCTGCAAATTATTCAGGCCAGTGCGCTAAAACAGCGGGCTGAAAACCAGCGAAAGGTAGCGGTGATGCCGTTGATTTCCCGCCGCCCCGTTGTAGACCATCGCGATCGCGTCATCGCCATCGATCGCCGAGTCTATACGCTATACGCCCATCCCCGCCTTTTCGCCCACGCTTCTCCGGAATACATCTCCGAAGTTGCCAATCAGCTAGCCCCCCTGCTTAAGCAAGACGCTGAGGGCATTCGCGCCCGTCTTAGTGCCGCTGACAGCGGTATCCGTCTGCAGGAGGGTCTAACGGAGGAAACCGCCCGTCAAATTCGACAGCTCTACTTAGATGGCCTAGAGCTGACCTCTCAAAGGGAACGGTTTTATCCCCACGCCGGAGCGCTGGCCCATGCTACAGGCTACGTTGACTCCGACGGACAGGGCCAAATCGGCGTTGAGCAGAGCTATCAAGGCCAGCTCGCCCAGCCCTTTGAGCCCGCCGAGCTGATTCAGGGGGGGAATGGCGCTGTGGTCTCTAGCGAAGTACCAGCCGAGCTGCTGCACCGCGACAACCTCAGCCTTAAGCTCACCCTCGACAGTCGGCTACAGCAGGTTGCTTATCAGGCCCTTCAGGCACAGGTCGAAGACTTTGGTGCGGCAAAAGGTGCGGTCTTAGTCATGGATGTCCACAGCGGAGCCCTACGGGCCATGGCAACGACGCCGGTCTACGACCCCAACCAGTTCTACAACGCCGATATTGAGCAGCTCAAAAACTGGGTCTTGAGCGATCTCTATGAACCTGGCTCCACCTTTAAGCCGATTAATGTGGCGATCGCCCTAGAATCGGGCTACCTGCAGCCTGACGACGTCATCAACGACGAAGGCCACATTTTCATCGGAGAATGGCCCATTCAAAACTTTGACTATGAAACCGTGGGCAGCCGAGGCGCACTCACTGTCAGCGAGGTCCTGCAGTATTCCAGCAACGTCGGCATGGTGAACATCATGAAGCGGCTGCCTCGGGAAGACTACTATACCTGGCTAGAACGTCTGGGTCTGCCGGAAGAAACCGGCATTGATTTACCGTTTGAATCAGCAAGCTTGCTCAAGCCTCGTGAGCAATTTACCCGCTCTGCGGTGGAGGCGGCGACCACTGCATTTGGGCAGGGGTTCTCTCTATCCCCGATTCATTTACTGCGGCTCCACGGTGCGGTGGCCAATGGCGGAAGTTTGGTCACCCCCCACGTGGTTGAGGGCTTGGTTGATGACCAGCGCGTCCTCCGATGGAGCCCAGAGCGCCCCGATACGCGGCGCGTCTTCTCCCCCCAGACGAGCCGGACCGTGATGTCAATGATGGAAGATGTCGTGGCGAAGGGAACGGGACAGTCCGCCCAAATTGCCGACTACCAAATTGCGGGTAAAACAGGGACTGCCCAAAAAGCAAGCGGTGCTGGCGGCTACTCAGCCTCTCGCGTTACCAGCTTTGTCAGCGTCCTGCCTGCCGACGAGCCGCGCTACGTCATTTTGACCCTGGTGGACGAGCCCCAGGGAGAAAACGCCTACGGTTCAACGGTAGCCGTGCCCGTTGCCAAAAAGGTCATGGAGGCCCTAATTGTGATGGAGGGAATTCCTCGGCGGCATCAGGACCACGATGCTGATGGTAGTATCTAGCAAAGCCTCTTTGATAGCCATCGATGTCCACCTCCCTGCCTCAAAACTTAGACGAAGCTATTGTCCAAGCCCGTGGAGCCACGCAGGCTGCTCTAGCCGATGGCTATCAGCGGCTTCAGGTCGAGCTGCTGTTTCCAGAACTCAAGGTGATGCCGATCGCTCAGTCTTTTTTGAGCGAGTTTGAATCCTTGGGCGCCGCGCTGCGGGTGGTATTTCCAGATGCTGGCGCGGCAGCGCTGGCGCGACGGGACTGGGGAGACAAGCCCTTTGTGATTCGCGGCATCAGCGACGTCAACGCCGCGTTTCAGGCCGATGAGTCTATGTTCGTCTTCGTCGAGCCTTCTGCAGTGGAGGTGCTCCAGGTTGAGACGCTGTGTCAGGCCGCAGGCGATCGCCCAGTCATTATTCTGAATCCCAGTCTTGAGGACGTGGCCGTGGTCGGTATCGGTTACGCGGCTCGGCAAATTCGGGAGCGATTTTTGAGCCTGTTTGAGTCCTGCTACTACCTCAGGCCCTTGAACGAAGCTGCCCTATTTCGCTGCTACCCAAACCCCTGGCAAATTTGGCGTCAGGCGGGGGAAACCTACGAACTCGTAGGCGAGCGCGATACTCGCCCCAGCGGCGATGAGATTGATCAGGTACTCGTGGGTACCTTAGACCAGACTGACTCAAAACAAGCCCAAAAGCGTAATCTGCTGTCTGAACTCCAGTCCTTCTTGAGAGCTCTCAGCCAATAGGCTAGCATTAGCAACCTTGCTAAGAGCTTCCTTCTGTGTCGAACTGTAAGACTCTGCAGCCAGGTGGCTGTGCAACCGCCGATCTACGTAAAGATTCAATTAATGATGCTTCAGTTTCACGCAATTATCGCTTCAGGCCTTGTACCTTAACAGAGGGAGCTGGGCGTGGCGGATGCTGCACCGCGGGCTCAACTGAATCGCTGCAAGATGACTGTTGAGTTAGCTGTTATCGAGGTTTGTCAGGTAGTTGGGCTGGATGGTCGATGAAGGTTCAGTGGAATAAAGGAGCGTGATTAGGTAAGCGCAAGTTGGGGAACACCAGGTGAGGCGTGGGAAAACAGCATTGCTGACGCTTGACCTAGTCTTGATTCGTAGCTAGAGGTTTACGGCGTGGTTCAAAACCGTCAAATAGTGATTGGAGATGTACATGGGCAGTACGATGGATTAGTCCGCCTGCTCGATGCTATCGGGCCGACCTCAGATGACCGTGTTTACTTCTTGGGTGATTTGATCGATCGCGGTCCCAAAAGTGCTCAAGTGCTTTCCTTGGTGAAGCAGCAAGGCTACGTTTCTTTATCGGGCAACCACGAGCAGATGCTGCTTGAGGCCTTTCCAAACGGTAAAGCTGCTCCATCGGCGCTAGCAGCTTGGCTCTACAGTGGCGGGCAAGCCACGTTAGACAGCTTTGATAATATCTACGACCTCTTGGCACAGCTTAGCTGGATTGATTCTTGGCCCACTTACCTGGACTTGGGCAATGTTTGGCTGGTCCATGCTGGGGTCAATCCAGACCTTCGGCTAGAAGAACAAACAAAGCAGGACCTGTGCTGGATTCGACAAAAATTCCACAGCACCCGTCGCCCTTACTTCAACGACAAACTCATTATTACGGGGCACACCATCACATTCACCCTGCCCGATATTTCCCCTGGCGCTCTTGTCCGGGGTGAAGGGTGGCTCGACATCGACACTGGGGCCTACCATCCCCGCAGCGGCTGGCTGACTGGCCTCGACATCCACAATCAGCGGGTCTACCAGGTCAATATCTACACGAAGGCTGAGCGCCGTTTACCGCTAGAGGAGGCCGCTGTGAAGATTGATCCCGCCCTAATTCCGCACCGTAGACCGCTGGCTCGGTTCGCAGGTTAGCTTGCTTGACCTTGCCATCTATTCGAAATCACTCAGATGGCTTAAATCGTTGAACCGGCGAATCTGCCATAGCGCGCTGTTGAAGGCTTGCTCAGGGATCAGCCAGCGATCGCGGTCTAGCCAAATTTCAATTAAGCCAGTGTGGCCTAACGGGAACTGCCAAGTGCGATCGCAGCCCAGCAAAACCGCCACCACCTGCTGCAGGATCCAGTGATGGGAGACGACCCAGACCCGCTCTCCATTGCCGTGGGTTAAGAGCTGGTCCACGACGCGGCGGGCGCGATCGCGTCCGCACTGCGGGGTCTCGGCCTGAGGAATGGGGACCCAGTCGCTCGATGCCATCAGACGGTGACACAGGTCAGGGTATTGCGCTGAGGCTTCTGCCCAAGTGAGGCCAGCAAAGATACCGTTGTGGAATTCCCGCAGGTTGTCGCGATAGCGGATAGGGACATCTGTAGGCTGCGATCGCTGCAAAACTTTCGCCGTCTCCGCTGCCCGCTGCAGCGGGCTAGCGTATATGCAGGCTGGGCTATTCTCCCTTAGGCACTCCCCGAGCCGCTGCGCCTGCTGTTGCCCCTTTAATGTCAGCCGGTCATGGCGCTGCCCCATCATGCGGCCTTCGGCATTACCCACCGACTCGGCGTGACGAATCAGCAGCAGCCTCAACATTAGGGACCTGGCTTAGACCCCAGTCTTGAAAGGCGTTTTCTTTTTCTTCTTGGCCTTCTGCTTTTCGTAGTCGATCTCCCGCAGCTTTTTGAGGATGCGGTCAAAATACTCCTTCAGATAGGCTTCTAGGGTAGTGACGCTGTCGGGGTCGATGTCAAAGGCGCTGTAGGTCTGCTCCATATCGGCGTTGAGGGGCCGCCCTGAGGCGACTACTTCCATAAACGCGAGGCGATCGGCGATGTTTGAGGTCCATTGAAAGAAGCGGGCCATCCGTCGAATCACCCGCAGCAGTCCGCTGGGCATGCGGGTAATGCGGGCATCCTTACGGGATAGCCGCTCGCACAGCCGAATAATCTCGTAAGCGCCCCAGGCACGGCTGCCCACCACTGGGAAAGTCTCGCCTATGGTTTCTGGCGTTTCCAGTGCCTGAATCGCGAAACGGGCAATGTCCTGGGTGTTCATGTAAGCCGTTGGAGAAGTCTCTCCCATCACCCAGACAGCTTGCCCCTCAAGGATGGGGATGGCATATTGGCCAATTAGCCCCTGAAGAAATCCGCAGGGTCGTAAGATGGTGTAGTCCAACCCAGACTCCGCCAAGTAGGCCTCAGTGCAGCGCTTGATCTCCATTAGGGGGACGTCTGGGTACTTTTCAGAATCCAGAATAGAGAAGAAAATGAAGCGCTTAACGCCGGCGGCCTGGGTGGCCTTAATTAGGTTGACCTTGCCTTCCCAGTCCACCTGACGAATGGACAGGGCATCCGTGGCTCGGGCTGTAGACGCATCTACGACTGCGTCCACGCCTTCTAGGGCGGCAGGCAGGGTATCGGGCCTGCAAATATCGCCTCCCGCCAGCTCAGCTCCCCATTCCTTGAGAAAAGCAGCTTTTCGAAAACTGCGAACGAGACAGCGGACCTGATGACCCTCGTCTATCGCGCGGCGAGCGATTTGCCGACCAAGGGTACCCGTCGCACCAACGATCAATACTTTCATGGGGAGCTTAAATGTTTTATATCGTTAACTTTTTATAAGATTTTATCAGATAAGCTAAGCTTACCCTAATTTGGGTGCGGCGATCGCTTCAATTAGGTAGATGGTGCACCAGGTCTATGGCGCATAAAAGCAGGGCTTATGGGTAGTGAGAGAAATTTTGAGCCGCTCCGGCAGGCGAGAGAGGCGTTAGGGCAAATGGGAGACTACCTATCGTTTCGGGTGAGGCAGGACAAGCGACTCAAGCTCCAAACACTGCTAGAACACGAAGGCAGCGAGTTGCCCAAGGATACGTGGGCAAAGCTGCGATTTGAGCAGGGTTTAATCGAGTCCTATGAGGTCAACTACCGTGAGGCGATCGCCGTATGGGACATATTGGGTCCGATGCAGTTTGACGAGCCGGACGCCAGTGGCTTGAGCGATCGCGGGCTCTACAAAACCCTAAGTGCTTACGAAACCGCGATTGAGTTTTACACCCAGACCCTCGAGCAGGATGATTTAACCTTGGGGGTTGCCCTGGGGCTGCTCAATCAACCCATCGAGGCGATCGCCGCCTTTGACCGCGCTATCAGGGCTAGCCACAGTTTACCTAGCGCCTGGTACAACAAGGCCGTGGCGCTGCGCAAGCTGGGGAGAACGGCTGAAGCGATCGCTGCCTTTGACGCCGCCCTCGACGTCGACCCCGACGCCGTGAGGCTGCACTACGGCAGAGCGATGCTGCTGTGCGACCTCAACCGCCACGGCAAAGCCGCCGCCGACTGGGACGCTGTGCTCTCCGCTCAGCCTGCGCGGCTCGACGCGCTGTACGCTCGGGGACTGTCGCTCACCTATCTAGGCCAGTCTCGCGAGGCGATCGCCGCCATTGGAGCGGTGCTCAACCTAGCGCCAGTCCATCAGGACATGCTGCAGTCCCAGGGACACGCCTTTTATAAGCTGAGGCGCTACCGGGATGCTGTGGAAGCCTACGCCGTTGCCCTGGAATTTCAGCAGGCGTATCGTAGCGCCGGGAGCGGTGACATTAGCTATGGAAAATTTGTCTGTCGGCAGCTCAGCCAGCTTAAAGCACTGCTATCGCCAGAGACCCCGCCAGAGCCATCGCTGGAGACCCCACCAGAGATCCCGCTCGCGGCCGAAAGCGGTGCTTCAGAAGACTCAGATGGGAACCCGTTTGATAGGTCCACGCTTAGGAGTAGCGAAACGCCTGAGCTTCCGCTTTTGGTTGAGCCCATTGAGCTAGAAACAGCCGTGGGCGAAGTCGGAGAACTAGATGCTCCCCCGACCGAATCTACCGCGGGTGATTACGAGGCGTTGTACAACCAGGGGAATGCCCTGCTGCGGCAAGGCCGCTATGAGGCGGCGATCGCCACATACGACGCCGTTTTGTCAATGCAGCCGGACTATCGCTCCGCGATATACAACAAGGCCTGCGGCTATGCGCTTTGGGGAAAGGCTGAGCGCGCGCTAGAGCAGCTTGAAGTGGCGATCGCGCTTCATCCTGAATACGGCGAGAAGGCCAGAACCGACGAGGATCTATCGTCTCTTCGCGAGGACCCGCGCTTCGAGGCGTTAACGAATTAGGAAAACTGAGCTGCAGGGGGACGCCCTGCTGAGGCAGAGGGTTTTGCAGGGCGCGCTGCAAGAGCTAGTGAAAATGGGATCTTCCCTTAGCACAATGTAAGCCTTCATCGGTACACACCATATCCAGCGGTTTATCCCACGGGGCCACCGGCACCTGAGGCAGCAGTCCCTCCGCAAACACAATTCCCACCGTCGGAATTTGAGCCCACGCCGGCTGTCCCAGCAGCCGGTCATAGTACCCGCCACCGTAACCTAATCGATAACCCCGGAGGTCGCAAGCGATCGCAGGCACCAAGATTAAACCGACTTCAATGGCCTCAATCTTGGGCACATTAGGGCGAGGTTCAGGGATACCGTAGCGATTGTTTTCCAGCGCTGCCCCTGAAGACCAGGCGTGCCACTGCAGGGTTTTGCCCTCGCAGCGGGGAAACCCCCAGCGCCACTCACCGCTCGCTGAATCGAATAGAGGACTGAGGTCAGGCTCTCGCTTCGTGCTGAAGTACGCCAGTAGGGTACTCCCCCACGGCTGCGCCGTCAGCACCCCCGACACCTTAAGTGCGTGGCAGAGGCGATCGCTTTTTTGCCGCCACTGGATCGGAGAGAGGGTCTGGCGTTGGGCTAGCAAACGCTGGCGTAGGAGCTTTTTGCATTGGTTTAAATGTTCTGAGCTCAAGTTTCACCTTTGAATTACGGAACAGATACCTGAAAGGATAGGTCTTATTTCTTAAGTGTGTATTTCAAAACAAAAAAGACAAATGATGAAACAACTCTCCACAGGCTGAGTTCTCTTAAAACCTTTCGCTTTAAGGTTTAGCACGCTATGCCCATCTCAAGTGCGGCCTGAATTTTCATATAATCTTCATTAGAGGAATTAAAAAAAAGCTTTAAAATCCTGGGTGACCTTCGAGCCGCAAGTCTTCGAGCCAAGAAGGTCCAGAGTTGGAAACCTTTTTGGGGTTTTCCTGCTAGACCACTAGCAGTGCAGCCACGTCAGGATACTATCTGTTGTCGAATCTACCAAAACTGCCATGAACTTTACAGATGCGCTCAGTCAATCAAGAACCGTTGAAACTGCCAGTGTCCTGGAGGCACCGCTTTTTCTCATTGGCGCAGAACGCTCAGGAACGACGCTCCTTCGACTCATGCTAGATGGTCACCCTAAGGTTACCTGGTGCCACGAATTTGAATATGCCGTAGACCAGGTGTCTGATACAGGAGACTGGCCTGATTTAGACGCGTATCACGCCTGGCTTGAGGTTCATCGCATCTTTTTGGCGAACGAGTTTACGGTTGATAAAACGCTGAACTATCGTGACTTGTTGAATAGCTTTTTACTGCAAAAGCGCGATCGCCACGGCAAGCCAACCGTGGGTGCAACAGTGCACCGTCACTTCAATCGTCTGCTCACCCTTTGGCCCAATGCCAAACTAATCTACATTCTGCGGGACGGTCGAGACGTGGCGCGCTCTAACATCGGCATGGGCTGGGCGGGCAACGTTTGGGCTGGGGTAGAGCGGTGGCTCGATGTGGAGCAAGAATGGCAGTCAATCAGGTCGACGCTGCCTGAAGAGCAGTGGATTGAGCTTCGCTACGAGGACTTGATTACCCACCCTGAGCAACAGCTCAGCCGGCTCTGCGAGTTCATGGGATTAGACTACGACCCTGGCATGATGAGCTATATCGAGACCACGCCCTATAGCTACCCTGACCCCAAGCGCATTCAACAGTGGCGGAAGAAACTCTCTGAGCCGCAGATCCGCCTGGTGGAAGCGCGCGCAGCAGAAATCCTAGCCTATCGAGGCTATGACTTGAGTGGTTTTCCGCCGCTGACTGTGATGCCCTATCTAAAACGGTATCTTCGGCTGCAGAGCTGGATATACTGCGTCACCTTTAGAATGCGACGGCACGGCTTGGGGCTATTTGCAGCAGATTTCATCGCCCGTAAGCTGGGTTTGAGCGCTTGGCAAAGGCGGCTCAAGCACATCATCAATGAGCAAGAGAAAGCGCACATCGCGCTATTTGATGGGGCCGGGACTTCTGAGAAAAAGCGGCTAGGATAACCGATAAAACTAGGCGAGGTGGGTTGGGCCTCTAGAAATGGCTGACGGGTGGCATCAGGCGATCGCTTGATGTCACCCGTTAGGGGCCTAAACCTGCTGCGATCGCTGAATGATTTCGGGCAAGATGACGCCCACTTGGTTGTTAAAAATTTCCATGTTTGCCCGGTCCTGGTCGTTGAAACTCGCTCGAAATACCTCCGGAACGCTGGGCCAATCGCTGGGATCATAGCGGTCTGAGCAGTCGGGCTGGCGCTTGTTGAGCAACTGCGTGATTCCAAGCAGCTCCCCATCCGTACTCATAATCGGCATACACAGCAGGCTACAGCTGCGGTAGCGGGTTCTTTCATCGGTTTCCCGCGCCATGTGTGACTGGGGATGATCGTAGAGGTCGAAGGGAATATTGACCCCCTGCTTCGTTTCGGCCACCTGACCCACAAAGCCTTCTCCCACCGGAATTCGGGTCTCGATCCAAGTGCTGTCGGCCTGCTGAATGCGGGTCCATAGCTCTTGCTTGTCCGAACCCAGCAGCCACAGCGAGGTGCGATCGGCGTTCGTCAGATTTTTCAGCGCCTTCATCACGTTCTGAATCAGCTCTTCAGCGTTGCCGCTGCTCTGGCTAACGAAGCTGATGGCGCGATAAAGCGGGTCAAGCTCGCGGCGCTGCTCCTGGATAGTGAGAATCTCTCGGTGGAACGAGCGAAAGGCCTGCAGGACAGGCAGCAGGTTTTCAACCGCCTGCTGGAGCAGAGAAGCGTCGGCGTGGCTAAATCCGGCGACATTGATGGCGCGGTTGATCTGCAAATCGAAGCTGGGCTCGAGCTTGTCAAAGCTACGCACAACGGCGATGACGTTGCCCTGGAGATCTAGGATAGGAAACAGCGCTAGGCTTTGGAAACGATGCAGCCGCTTGAGGCTAATGCCTTTACAAATTAGGGGATCGCGAAATCGATAGGGCTGCAGGGCCACCTGCACCGCTTTCGATTCAGAGATTTTCCGCGCTACCCCAAGGGAAGAGGAAACGCGATACTCACTGGCGTTGACGTTCCCGTCTTCCAAGCTCAAGGACCAAAAGTCGGTGCCGTCCAAATTGAGCAAAAACACCGTGGTGTGGGTCGCCATCAACAGCTTGCTGACGGCTTGATTGATGAAATTCAGCATGTTGTAGAGGGCGTTGTATAGCGCCTCTTCATTTTGGTCTGAGACAGCGTTGCTCAGCACCGCTAAGGCATTGTAGATGGCTTCTTTGGGCTTGGCCTGGGAGATGTATTTTAGGGTTTCGTGGCTCTTGACAAACTGGAGAATCACCCCCACCCGCTGGTTAAACACCTGCATGGCTTGCTGATCATTCTTATCAAAGCTGGTTTTGAAGTGGTCAGGGACGCTGGGCCAGTCTTCTTTGCGGTAAGGCGGGTGGTCGCCAGGCTTGCGCTTGTTGACCAGTTGGGTCACACCGATCAGCTCACCGTCAGGGCTCAAAATCGGCATGCACAGCAAACTGCAGGTGCGATAGTGGGTTTGGGCGTCGGTGTGCTTGGCGTTGCCGGCAGTGGGGTGGCTGTAGAGGTCGAAGGGGATGATGATGGACTCCCGGGTGTGGGCGACGGTGCCTGCAAAGCCGACGCCGATGGCGCAGCGCACCTCCCCCTTCCCCGGAATTTCGGTCCACAGGTCGCCGCGATCGCGATCGATTAGCCACAGGGTGCTGCGGTCGGCGTTCATCAGCTTCTTCGCCGAGTCCATCACCCGCTGCAGAATGGCTTTGGTATCCAGACTGATCTGGTCGATGGAGCTAGTGGCCTCCATCAGGGCCGCAGTCGCCCGCAGCTTCTTGATCACCGCGTAGCACGACCGGCAGCTCTCCAGGATGCGCCGAATGGGAACCAGGCATTTGGAAAGCCGCTCCAAATCCAGCCGCGTGAATCCCCGAGGCGCGATCGTGGCTTCACTGCTGTAGACGGTCTGCAGCTTATTGAGCAGTTGAATCACCGCCACAACCTGCTTATCTTGGTTGAGTATGGGCAGCGCCAGGATGTTGTAGGTGCGATAGCCGTAGGTCTGGTCGTAAGCCCTGACCCGGTCGGCCCGGGGGTCGTCGTATAGGTTACGGGGAATGTGGATAGGAGTTTTGGTATCAGCTACTCGGCCCGCGATGCCTTCCCCCATCTGCAGCTGAATATCAAGAAATTCGCCTTTTTCGTTCTCTGCCACCAGCGAGCACAGCTCAGTGCTCTCCTCATTCACCAAAAAGATGCTCACCCGGTCGGCGCTCAGCAGCGCTCCAATCTTAGCGGCAATGTCCCGCAGGGTTTCGTAGAGGATGCGGGCAGAGTCCTGATCATCCGACTCGCTGTCGATACTCGACAGGATACGCACCTGGGAAATCAGCAGCTTCCGCTCCATCTGAAGCAGCAGCCTGCGGAACTCAGACTCGTTGGCCTCTAAGCCCGAATGCAGCTTTTTCAAAACACCGTCCACCCAGTCGGCGTTAAAAATAGTGGCGTAGATGCGGTTGTGCACCCCAAGCGCCTCCCCCTGCCGTCGTGCCAGGCCGAGGCGCAGCAGCTCCTGCTGATCATGGGACGCCGTCAGCGCCACGCTGCCCTGCTTCACTAACGTTCGATAGAGCTTCAGCAGCTTGATGTGGCTAGGGCGGGGCCGCATCAAGTAGTCACGAATATCGCAAATGAACTCCAGATCGGAGCTGCTGTCCCAAACGCGAATGACCCGATAGTGGACGAACTGCTCCACCCACATTGCTTCCGATCCGGCGGGCGGCGCATCCTCAGCGGCAAGCAGCAGCTCACACAGCCGCCGGGTGAGGAGTGGCTGCCCCCCGGTCCAGGCCAGCAGTTCGCTCAAAATAGCGCGATGGTTGTGGAACCGCTCTTTCAGCTCCTGGGGAATGACGGTGCTGGGATCAGAAGATACGGACTGGAGTTTGACAGACATCGATTGTGTCCCCCTGGCGATCGCGGGTCGACGGGTGTAGTCTCATTTAATTTGATTATCGCACTCACCCACCCCAACTTAAGCTACCCTCAACGCCGCGTCTCTATTTGATGACCCCGTTCCAAATCACCCTCGGCTGGACGACTGGAGGCGAGAAGGGCAGATTGGCCGGACCGGTTTGGGTTTCCTGGTCGAGGACATGCACTACCTGATTGTGGATCGCCTCTGCCTGCTCAGGGGAGTTGCCAATGCTGGTGAGCCCCAGCTTGCCAAACTCGCTCAGGCAGCCCATCAAATGAAAGGCCGTGCCGGTTTCGGTGGCGCTGTTGAAGTGGAGCCTGTGGTGGGCAATAATGTCCATCAGATCGCTGGGCAATAGGCCCCGGTAGGACGGCTTTTGCAGGTTATCGGAGGCAATGTAGTACTTCGGGTTGCCCTCTTGGTCGAAAAACATGCCGGTGCCCGGATCGTAGTGCCCGTTGGTGAGCAGCTTCATGGTCATGAAGGGGTGGGTGGTGCCCCCCTTGCGCAGGTTAATCTCAATAGCCTGCAGGTCCCAACTGGCGGTGGCGCTGGCGGGGCCGGGCTGGCGCACGGCAATGACGTCTAGGCTGTAGCGCTCAATGGCGCCTTTAGCGGCGAGGCACTGCCCCACCCGATACCCCCACTCCTGCAGGGGCTGGCGATAGGCGGCGTCGGCGGGAAAGCTGCAGCCCAAAAAGATTTGGCCGTCGGGGCCGCCTAAAATCTGGTCGTGGGTGGAGAGAATCTCGACCTTACCGGAGGGAGTGATGCGGCCCTGGACGCTGGGCGATCGCTTCTCGTCCCCTTCCACAAACGCCTCAGCGATCGCCCCCAGCTCAGGGATGCGCCGGCCGAAGTTGCCCCAGGTTTCAGACGGGGCCTGGAAGCCGAGGTGGGGAAACTGCTGGGCGATGGCGGCGGCGCGATCGCCGTGGGAGGCAGCGCCGGGAGCCGCGTGAGACAGGGGCGCGAGGTCCAAAATGGCGTTACCTTCCCCCGAGAACCCCTCATTCAGCTTAATTACAATGCGCTTCAGGTGGGGCTGCCGCTCCCACAGCTCAGCGGTCACCGCCGCCAGGGCATCAGCGGTATGCACCAGCCCGCTGCCGTCGGGGTGGGCAATGTCGCAGGCGGCAAAAATCTCGCGGCTGCCCGCCTTGGTGCCCCAGTGCAGCAGATTGGGGGCCAGCCCCAGCAGGGGCACATCGAGCTGGAGCGACAGCGCTTGCTCAAACTGGGTAGCGTTATAGCAGGTCATATAAGACTTGCCGGGGCGCAAAAACTGCCGGATGCGCTCCACCAGACGGGGGCGCTCTAAAATCTTTTCCGTGAGGCACTTCAAAGACGCGTCGTAGGTGCTCAACATTAGCAGACGGCGGCGAGCCTGGGAGATGGGAACGCCGGGCAGCAGCTGCAGGTAGTAATCGACGACGTTGGGATGGATGGGCTGAGAGGTGACGTACACCAGGCGCGTCTGGGGATTTCTCAGACGAATGAACGAGAACAGCAGCCGCTCTTCGTAGTGGTGGAAGCCGCGAATCTTTTCCAGCTCGCGCTGGTCTAAGCTAAGGGACGGCACCACCAAAATGTCGTAGGCCGCCCGGTCAAATTCATCGATGGGTTGCCAGCGATCGCGGAGCTGGGCCTGAAGCTGCCCAAATCGCTCTTGGTCGCTCGTGGCGTACTGGGCCGAAGAGAAAGATTGGGACATGGAGCAGCTCCGGATGAGGCAAGGTGAAGCAATGTCGGTAGGGCCTAGCCCACCGGCAGGGACAGGGCCAGCTGAGCGGGCCGTTCAACTGTAACCTCACCTGATAATACGGGTGAGACCCCCGCCAGGTCTAGAATTTGAGGAATCAAATCTTCGCGCCGCACCGCCATCATGTGCACGCCTTGACAAATCTGCTGTGCCGCCTGCACCTGCTCCGCCGCAATGCGCATGCCTTCTTCTAAAGGATTTGGGGCTTGCTCTAGGCGCTCGATGGTCGCCTCAGGAATCTGTACTCCCGGAACGCAGCGGTTGATAAAGCGGGCGTTTTTAGCGGACTTGAGCAGAAAAATGCCGGCAAGGACCGGCTTACCGCAGCCCGCCGCGACCTGGGACATGAAAGCCTCTAAACGGTCAAAGTCAGAAATGAGCTGGCTTTGAAAGAACTGCGCCCCGGCCTCCAGCTTGCGCTCAAAGCGGCGCTGCAGGCCAGACCAGCTGCGGCACTGGGGGTCGATGGCGGCGCCGGCAAACAGGGTGGTGGCGCCGTCGCTCAGGGGCTTGCCGTTGTCGTCGACGCCCTGATTGAGCTGGCCAATCAGCTTCAGCAGCCGCACCGACTCTAAATCGAAAACGCTCTTCGCCTGGGGATGGTCCCCCGCTTTCACTGGATCCCCCGTCAGGGCGAGCACGTTACGAATGCCCAACGCCTGAGCCCCCATGAGATCGGCCTGGAGGGCAATGCGATTGCGATCGCGGCAGGCTACTTGGTAAATCGGCTCAATCCCCTGCTGCAGCAGGAGGGCAGCGGCCACCAAAGAAGACATCCGCAGCACAGCCCGGCTGCCGTCGGTGATATTTACCCCGTGGACCCGGCCCTGGAGCTGCTGGGCCATGGTGAGCATGTGGGTGGGGTCCCCCCCTTTGGGCGGCATGACCTCAGCGGTGACAAGAAACTCGCCGGCCTCTACGGCCCGACGAAAGCGATCGCCTGGGCGTTCTTCTACTGGGATCTGCGTCAGCGGCGTCTCTGACCGCGACGCTGGCGCATAGGCTGATGAAGCTGGGCGTGAATCTAGCATTGATGGTCGATGCGTTTCAAAATTAGTACAAGCGTTATGGTCAGTGTATCGCCAAACCTGGACCCTAGCAGCACAAAAAAGGGCACGCGATCGCGTGCCCCCTTAGCCTGTGAACTCAAGACAGAGCCCAACTAGGCTTTAAAGGCAAAGCCTTAGCTCGCCTTGTAGAAGGTGACGTTGCGGTCCTTGGTGGCCCAGAAAACGTTGTGGATCTTCTCAAGGGCGTCCATCAGCTCGCTGCAGTGCTCAGGGCTAACCTCAACCTTGCAGGCAGAGCAGAGCTTAGCAGCCTTCCAGAAGGTGTCGTGCAGATCGGGGTACTTTTCGAGGTGAACCGGCTTGAAGTAGTCCGTCCACAGAATAAGGATCTCATCCTTGGTGATTTGAGCCTGCTCTTCTTTGATGGCGATGTAGCGAGACATGGTGTTCTCGTAAGCCGCCATCTCCTTAGCATCGCCAGAAGTAGGGGGCGTCAGATCAAGGATTTTTTTGGTCATGTTGACCACAGCCTCAGCGGCAATGCGAGCGCCTGCCGGGTCATAAACGCCGCAGGGGCCGTCACAGTGGGCGTGGACAGCTTCAGCGGGAAACCAAGCTTTGATTTGGGATGCGATTGTTTTCAGCATAGCCATGGATTAATTTGTGTCTAGATAGTGTGAAGCATTGTTTTCTGGCATATCAATAGCCACAAATTACTTCACAATTCATTATTATCCTATCTCAAATCTCCCGGTGGCTATAACGCCCCAAAGCGAATGGACCGCTAGAGGCCGCGCTTGGCTTCTTGTGCCACCTGCTCAACCTCATCTTGGGAGAGCGTTTGGAGCGCTTCTTTGGCCCCCTCGCCCCCAATCTGTCCTAGGGCCTGCGCCACCCGGTGGCGAATCTGCCAGTCTGAGCTATCCACGTAAGGGGTCAAGCGGGGGACTGCCCGCGGGTCCTTTAGCTCCCCCAGGGAACCGATGGCCACGGTGCGAATCAGCTCGTT
>JBHJHJ010000102.1:0-17158 GCA_050330955.1 Elainellaceae cyanobacterium
GACGGCCTCGCTGCTGGAGTCTCCGGGATTGCGGCAGTCATTATGCTGATTGTGAGCTTGTTTATGAGCCAGCCTGCAGCGGCGCTCGTCGTCGCGGCCCTGGCGGGCGGAACCTTGGGCTTCCTGCGCTACAATTTCAACCCAGCCCAAATTTTCATGGGAGACGGCGGCGCATACTACATCGGATTTACCCTGGCGGGGGTGGGTGTCATCGGCCTGATTAAAAGCCTGACGACGGTGGCAGTGCTGCTGCCTTTTTTGATTTTGGCGGTGCCCATTTTGGATATGTCGGCGGTGATTATTGACCGGCTGCGGCGGGGGAAGTCTCCCTTTGCGGCAGACAACCGCCACCTCCACCATCGGTTACTCAACGCGGGGCTCTCCCACCGGCTGACGGTGCTGTTTATCTATTCGTTGACCCTCTGGGTCGGTAGCCTGGCCCTGGCGATCGCCAAAATTCCCAGCGGCCCGGTTTACGCGACTGCGGCCACTGCCCTGCTGATTTACACCTGCTGGAAGGTGAGGGCGACTCGTCTGGGGTAGCCCGGTTTAGATAGCCCCGCCTTATGCAGCCCCATCTTATGCAGCCCCGCCTTAAATCACTCCCGAGCCGGCAACACCTTTCAACTAAGAAGCGACCCAGTCCATAGAGATCCCTGAGCATGACCCAAAGCGCCGAAGTAATCTGTGTTGGCACCGAGCTGCTGCTGGGGGAAATTCTCAACAGCAACGCTCAGTTTCTGGCGCAGCAGCTTGCCCAGCTGGGAATTCCCCACTATTACCAGACGGTGGTAGGCGACAACGTGCAGCGGCTGCAGAAGGTGCTTTCCCTCGCCTGCGAGCGATCGCGGCTGCTGATTTTCACCGGGGGGCTAGGTCCTACGCCAGATGATTTGACGACAGAAACTCTGGCCAGCTTCTTCGACGTGCCGCTGCAGGAGCGCCCGGAGATTTTGGCCAGTCTGGACGAGAAATACGCCCACCGCACTCAAGCTATGGCGGTCAGCAACCGCAAGCAGGCCCTGCTGCCCCAGGGCGCTCAGATTTTGCCCAATCCCGTTGGCAGCGCCCCCGGCATGATTTGGTCCCCGCGCCAGGGGCTGACAATCCTAACGTTTCCCGGTGTGCCGCGAGAGATGCAGGCCATGTGGGGGGAAACGGCGGTTCCCTACCTCAAGGCTCAGGGCTGGGTTACCTCAACGCTGGTAAACCGCGTTCTGCGCCACTGGGGTATTCCAGAATCCACTCTGGCGGAGAAGGTGCAGTCTTTCTTTTCGCTAGAAAACCCCACTGTCGCCCCCTACGCCGGTAAGGGGGAAGTGCGGCTGCGGATTACGGCTAGCGCGGCGTCCACAGCGGAAGCGATCGCCCTGATTGACCCCGTAGAAAAGCAGATTCGAGCGATCGCCGGGGAAGACTGCTTTGGCACGGACGACGATACCCTCGCGTCTGTTGTCGGCGAGCTACTGCGCCGCCGTGGACATACCCTGTCGGTGGCTGAGTCCTGCACTGGCGGGGGAATCGGTCACCAGCTCACCCAGGTTTCGGGAAGCTCAGCTTACTTCAAGGGCGGCGTAATTGCCTATGACAACGCGGTGAAGCAGGGGCTGCTGTCGGTTCAGCCGGAGACTCTACAGCAGCACGGCGCGGTCAGCGCTGAAGTAGCGCAGCAGATGGCGCTCGGGGTGAGACAACAGCTTCAAACGACTTGGGGCCTCAGCGTTACCGGTATTGCTGGTCCTGACGGCGGTACACCGGATAAACCCGTCGGATTAGTCTACATTGGCCTCGCTGGGCCAGATACGATTCAAGCGTTTCCCCACCGATTTTCGGCTTACCGAGGTCGCGACTGGATTCGGTGGTTGAGCATCTGTAGTGCGCTCGATCACTTGCGGAGACGGCTGCATCAAGATCTAGCCAACGCGTGATTGACGCCACCCGCCGCTGCTCTACCCTGAGACATCATCCTCCAAAACGCATAGATCCTTGTATGGCTACAGAATATATACCTATCTTGTCCTTAAGACGGAACCTGACTTGATCATTTCTGTGGATTCGCTATGATAAAGAAACAAGACCCTGTAGTTTGCTGGTGGGTATTTTAGGCCAAGCTAAGCGGCCACAGGTGATATTGAGAGGCTACGTTATTCTACTGGAGTGTTGAGACGATGGATTTCATCGAAGACTTGCTTGGAAAGCTTAAGGACTGGGTACAGCAGCTGCTAGACTCTTTAACCGGTTCCGAGCCTCAATCTGAGCCTGAGCTGATTCCTGTCCCCGTTGATGAGCGGCGCTACCGGTAAGCACTCCGACTGCTTTCAGTTTACTTGGTTTGTGTTAATTGGGTTAGTGCATTGAAATCAATTCTTGTTTTGCACGGACCTAATTTGAATTTGCTTGGGCAGCGCGAGCCCGATGTCTATGGCAAACTGACCTTGGACGATATTAATCGGTTCCTTAAAGTGGAAGCCGATTCACTTGAATTGGAACTCGATATCAGTCAATCAAATCATGAGGGTGTTCTCATCGATCTGATTCACCAGGCTTTGGGCCGTCACAGCGGCATTTTAATCAATCCAGGTGCTTATACCCATACGAGCGTGGGGATTCGTGACGCGATCGCTGCTGTTGCACTCCCAACTGTAGAGGTCCACCTCAGCAACGTTTACAATCGAGAGTCATTCCGCCACCACTCCTACATAGCCCCCGTTGCAATAGGGCAAATTAGCGGATTTGGCGCCTTGAGCTACCGTCTCGGACTACTGGCACTAGCCCAGCATATTGATGATTCAAGCCGCTAAATGATTTAAGCTGCTAGGCAGTCTTGATCTAGGTTGAAGAGCTCGGAAGCTAAAAAGTTTCGAAAACTACTAGGGCATCGCGTTTAGGCCATTTGGTTCTCAAGTGCCCAGCGCGCCAGTTCGGTTCGATTGTGAAGCCCTGTCTTACCTAACATATTGCTGACGTGGCTTTCGATCGTCCGTTGGCTCACTTTAAGCTCTTGAGCAATCTCCCGATTTGCCATGCCCCGCGCTACAAACTGCACAACCCTGAGCTCAGTTGGGGTTAGCTCGACATCAAAAGGAACCTTAATTCTGTGAACGCCATCAGCGCCATGATTTGGCTGGCGCACCATCAATCTAGACGCTTGCTTGAGTGAGGATTCGACCTGCGCTACAAGTTCTTCAGGTTCAAAAGGTTTGACCATGTAGACATCTGCCCCGGTGCTCAGGCCCTTCACCTTATCCTGACTTTGACCTTTTGCCGATAGAAAGAGTACAGGGATCCAATTCATTTTAGGATCTTGGCGGACATGCTCAACCAGTGAGTAGCCATCCATCTCAGGCATCATTACATCACAGATAATCATATCTGGCATATCATCTCCAAGGACCTCTAGCGCTTCACGACCATTCTCAGCCGTAATCACGTCGTATCCCCGGAACTCCAGATAATCCTTGACCAGTAGAATCAGGTTTGGATCATCGTCGATGAGTAAAAGCCGCTTATTTTCGCCCGTCGTATTATCCTTCATGCTCTCCAATACCATCATGCTTGAGCAGCAATGACCGGGTAATCCGTCCACTCAGATAGAGCAACATCGTTGAGTTGCGCTGTGCTGAGCCAACGTATTTATTCACTGTGGGTTGACCTAACTTAGGATTCCCCTTCAATGAAAATTTTTTTAACCACCCTACACTCTTCGCCAGTAAGCGAGAGCATCGGGACATGACCGCTAAAGTCGAACAAGTTAGTTGACACCGACACAAACTCCAACGTTTGAATGCAGCGATCGCTGCGGGAGCTGTGGGAGACTCAAGATCGGCTCTAGTTATCTCGCAATTATAGCTAAGAACTTTGGTTAGTACCGTAATTTTTTCCGCTGCTGCGCGGGACCTGTTGCAATTAGTGTCATCGCATAAGCCAATGGGATTAGCCGGATGCCTCAAGACCAGCGGATGACAGCCCCGCAATCGTCCCGATACGTCAGAGCTATTGTTATGTTGCCGCGCCATAGCAAAGACTTCCCAACCTATTTTTGGTTTAGCGTTGGCCGCTTTGCTCAGAGCAGTTCTGAGGCTACGCCACGGCGGCGATCGCCGTAAAAGTGACTAGGGCAATCGCTTCAGTCCATTCCACAACGGCCCCGTAGGTGTCTCCAGTATGGCCGCCAAAGCGCCTGTTTAGCCAAGCCCCGACTGCCCAAGCGATCGCGCCAAACAGGACCGCCGACCCAAGCCCTAATCGCCAATTCTCTCGTCCCAGCAGAAGCAGATGAACACAAAGCAAAAGCGCGAGACTGGGCAGGGTTGCAGTAACCGATGGTAGAGCCTGTTTATGCATCGCACCCTTGCCCTGCGCCTTGAGGTAGGGATAGCGGGCAATGGCAAGCTGCTGACCCCAGCGGCCCCAGCCTGCTGCCACAATCAGTAAGCCGCTGCGGTAGCGTCCGATGTCGCTCAGCGCTGCCACCTTAAGTAAAAGGACCGCGCAGCCTGCGATCGCGCCAAAGGCCCCAACCCGGCTATCCGCCATTACCGACAGGCGCCGCTGCGGGTCCAACACGGCGAGCCCGTCTGCGGTATCCATAACGCCGTCTAGGTGCAGGCCTCCTGTGATATTGACCCACGCGAGAGTAAGGACAGCGCTGCGGGTGAGCGCTGGAACCCCAATCTGCATCAGCCCTACATCTGCAGCCGATAAAACAGCGCCGATGAGCAGGCCGACACAGACCGCAAAGCGCGCTACCTGATCAAAGTTGAAACACCATCGTGATGGCACCGGAAGACGAGTGTAGAACAGAATAGCTGCGGCAAAACCACCGCAGTATTGCTTTAAACCGTTCCTCAGGCGACCTACGTCAAGGCGAGTCATCAATCTTTTTTGCAAGTGCTCAGTAATTTTACAGATAAACCCTTCTACCGGTTGAAGACTGTTAACGATATTCCGTAGTCCCCGTCAAGAGGACTGATGAGCTCTTGAGATAGAATCGGCTCAGCTCGTGATCCTAATCACAAAACCGTAAAGATGCCTTAATGGCAGATCTCCCAACACTCACACTGCAAGCTATGACCCCCAATCGTCCAACAAAAACCCCTAACCTCCCAGCACCCTGTCTTGTCGATGTGGGCACGCTTGTCAATAAGCAGGACATGCACCGTGTCCTTTCGAATTTGGGCGCTGTACATTACGCTTTTTTCGAAGAGGAGGCCTGCCTAGGGCAAGATGACGGCTATGTTATTGAAGTATTCTCAGACCCCCATCAAGCGACCCTCGTCGTCAATCATACGCTTTACCTAAACGTCTGCAGCTTTGACTATATTGACCTGGGGCGTGTAGGAAAGGAGAGCTATTTTGATCTGGTTCAGGAAAATCGACGGCTCCGGCTGACGCCGCTGACGAGCCCACTCCACGAGCAGACCGAGCAGGCTATGGGTCTTGCGTCTTTAGAAGCAATGGTATCAGACGTGCTGGCGTCAGAAGCAGATCTAAAAGATAGCGACCTGTCTTAATCTTTTGCCTCAGCATTTTATTTCATTTGCCGAGCCGCAAGCTGACCCAGAATTTCCAAGGCCTGAAGGATCTCAGGCGTCCAGGGTAGCGCCGTATTGAGCCGAAAGCAGTCGCTATAGCTCCCCGATGCTGAGAACATCACCCCTGGAGCAATGCTAATCTTGTGCTGCAGCGCCTCGCGGTATAGGGCGAGTGAATCGAAGCCCTGGGGCATCTGCAGCCACAGCACATGTCCGCCTTTGGGCTGGGTAACGCGAACATCTTTTGGAAAAGAGGACTGGATGGCCTGCAGCATTTGGGTTGTTTGAGCCTGATTAAGGCGACGCAGCCGTCTTAGATGGCGATCGCAGCCGCCGTTGGCGAAAAAAGTTGCCACAGTAAGCTGAGGGGCGATCGCGCTCATGTGGCTAACCACCATTTTGAGCTGCTGAACTCGGGTCTGGTACCGTCCTGCAATGGACCAGCCTACCCGAAGTGCGGGAGAGAGGGTTTTGCTCACCGACGTACAGTAGAGCACCCGCCCTTCGGTATCAAAGGCCTTGACAGCTTTGGGGCGAGGCCCCTCAAACTGCAGTTCCCCGTAGATATCATCTTCCACCAGCGGCACGTCGTAGCGGTTGAGCAGCGTTACCAGCGCTTTTTTCTTGCCGTCGTCCATACAGCTCCCCGTCGGGTTGTTGAAGTTGGGGATGAGTAGACAGGCTGCAATATCTTGGGTCTCGAAAGCCTCCTCTAAAGAGGTAAGAGAAATGCCATCCCGCGGATGGCTCGGTAGCTCTAGCGCCCTTAGGTCCAAAGATTTAAGCAGTTCGAGCATGCCGTAGTAGAGGGGTGACTCGACGGCAACCACCTGCCCCGGATGCGTCACGGCCCGCAGCGAGAGATAGACAGCTTCCGTCGCTCCGTTCGTGATATTTACCTCCTCGGGCGTCACGGAACACCCGGCGCCGAGCATTCGCTTGGCTATCTCCTGCCGCAGTGGGAGGCAGCCCGGCGAGGCGTCATAGGTATGGGCATTCCCCGCTTCGCTGCGCAGCACCTTACCCATAATGCGGTTGAGGGCTGCGACAGGCAGATGGTCAACGCAGGGAATAGCGGCTCCAAGCTGCAGCAGGCTGCGATCGCGCACAGTGCTGATCACCTGCTGTGCCAGGGAGAGATCCACCAGAGCGCTCTCTTGAGGCGGCTTTGACTGGCTGGGTTCAAGGGCAAGCTGTGGGGCTGACCTAACGTAGTATCCCGACTGAGGGCGAGCCACAATCAGCCCCCGATCCTCTAGAAGGCGGTAGGCTTCCAGTACTGTCGAAACACTGACCGAAAGCTGGTGATGCAGTTGCCGGACTGACGGCAGGCGATCGCCAGGGTTTAAGGTGCCTTCCTCGATTAGGGCCTGGAGCCGCTGGGCGACCTGCTCGTACAGGGGAATAGAGCTAGTTGGGATCAAGGGTGTGACCGTCATAAGCACAATTGTCGCCAGTTTTAACCAGTACAGTTTCTAAAACTCAAACTGTATCCATAACAATTTACATCAGCTGCCTCTGTTCTGGTTGTTTTGAGTTTGACACAATGCAATTCATATCCACTTAATCTCATACCCACTTAATCGAGCACTGGAGGCCGTTATGAACCGCTCAACGCGATTGGAGTACTACAGGCTAGAAGGCTTTGAAGAGCGACGGAAGCAGCAACCGCCCAGCGCTTCAAAGGCAGGAGCAGCCCTGTTGAAGGCTTGGAGAGCGCTCTATGAGGCCGCCCTTAAGGCGCTGACGGACAGCGGTGAGCCCGTTATTCACAGAAAGCGTGATCGCCACGGCAACGATTTCTACGCCGTCTACGACCCTAGAAGCAATCAGCACTTCACCTGCAGCAGCGAGGAGGAACTTCGCTGGTGGATCGAGCAGCGCTACCGCGCTTAGCTGCCGCCTTGGCGCAAGATCTTGCCTCCAAAGGCTTAGTTTGACGCCAGCAAGCGTAGCGATCGCGCTAAACCGATATAGACCTGGGTCAGAAACGGTAGGTCTAGGGTCTCTATGCGATCGCTACGCTGATGATAATGGGGATTGCGTAGAAAAGACGTGTCGGTAACCATCATTGCCCGGTAGCCTGCATCCCAAAACGGGGCGTGGTCACTGCGGCGAGTAGCGGGCACAACCTTGCCCCGCCAGCCTGCAATCAGCCACTCGCAGGGGAGCGTGTGTCGCATCTGGCGGCTGAGCCAGCGCGTATCTAGCCAAGTGGGCAGATTTCCAACTAAGGCAATGAAGTTAGCCGCATCAGGGTAAAACCACTGCAAGCCCGCCGGGTAGCGCTGAGACTGTGCTTTAGTATCGCGGTAGCCCAGCATCTCTAGCGATAGCATTAGCCGCAGCGTCTGTCCATTTTGGCGGAGGTGACGGGCGTAGGCCCGACTACCCAATAGACCGTATTCCTCTAAATCAAATGCCACAAGCCGCACCGGATGCGGCAGCGGCTGAAGTGACCAGGCGCGAGCCAGCTCCAGCAGTACGGCAACCCCAGTGGCGTTGTCGTCAGCGCCGGGAGTGCCCGGGACGCCGTCATAGTGCGCACCGACTAGAATTGGGGCAGTAGACTCAAGCGAAGTGCCGGGCAGATCTAAAATCAGGTTTTCTCCGCCTTGAACCAGACCGTCAAACGGGTGAGACGTCACGCTGCCCCACTGGGCCATCTGCCGCCGCACGTATTCGCGGACGAAGAAGTAGCCTCCAGTGGCAACGTAGATGTCCCGCTCGCGGGCGATCGCGTCTAGATGCGATCGCAGTCTAGCTTGAATGGCTTTTTCGCTGTGCTGGGATGTCGTCATGGGCCGTATAGTAGCAGTGGGGCAGGTCCGTATGGAGCCCGTACTGAATTAGATTTTTGAACATGACGCCTCAAACCATAACCTTAGCGCAGTGGCTCTCTGGTGAATTTGTCAACAAAGATCAAGCGCTGGAGCAGCCCTCTTGGTTTGTTCATCTGCGGCTGTGGCACCGTCCCTTGCCCCAGCGGCTGCGGGGCAATCTAGCTATTTTTGCTGAGCAGGCCAACGTACTTAAGCTATCCCAAGCCTACCGGCAGCGGGTGCTTATGCTGGAGGAGAGTGAGTCTGGAATTCAGGGCCAATATTTTGGCTTTAAGCAGCCGACGCAATTCTTGGGGGCGGGTCAGGCTCCTGAGAAACTCACGACCCTGACAGAAGACGATCTAATTCATCTACCAGGCTGTGTTGTTGACATTACCCAAGCAGGCGATCGCTTTCACGCCCAGATGCGTTCGGGCGATTGCTGCCGGTTTGAGGCCAACGGCAAGGTTGGGCAAGTCGTGCTGGGGTTCGAGGCCGAGGCGTCCCGGTTTCTCAGCTATGACCGCGGCGTTGACCCCCAGACGGAAAAGCCGATTTGGGGTGCCCTCATGGGGCCTTACTGCTTCTCGAAACAGCAGGATCATTCGGGGGATCTGCCGCTCTAAATCCCCGCTCTAAGCCTTAGGTCTGTTTTTCCTCGACGACGAGCGTTAGGCTCTCCCAGGCGCCGCTGTCGCTGTAGCGCCGAATCATACGCTGCCTGAGAGTAGGAGAAATGAGCCAGCCTGCTTCTAGAAAAAAAGCTCTGCGTTTGGGGACGGACAGCGGCGTGACGCTTGAAGCCGCACCCGGCAGCAGCAGCACTTGAACCGCTTCATCGCCGCTACCAAAACGCAGCGCCGAGTCTGTTATTTGTGCTTGAGATGTCAAGGTGCTAGACGGAAGCTCTAGGGATTGCATCAGAGTTCGGCCCTGGCGCGTCAGGCTTAGCCGGGTGGCATAGCGATCGGGCGATCGCAGGTCTGCGTAGTGGGTGGTTGCCTCCCCCTTCCAATTGCCGATTAAGTCATCCACGGTTAGATCCGGTTGTGACGGGAGGCCCACGCCTTGGCGTTGCTCACGAATCAGCGTGAGTTGCGAGAGCTGCGCCTGCTGGTCAAACAGCTGCACCAAGCGCAGGCGGCGATCGCCATGGATGAACCCCAGCTCAGCACCAAAGGTTGAAAATGGTCCCCACTGCACCGACCCCTGGGAGAATGCGCCCGTCTCAAAAAAATGGACGCTGCGAGCGAGCGAGCTGTACTCTAGCACTCGCTCGCTCAAGTCATCGCCCAGCCCAGTGCGAATCGTCTGGCGCATGGTCTGATTGTTATTTAACGCCTCTAGACTGACAACACTTGGGATATCTGTTTCAATCCGACCGGAGGGCGATAGCCGGGTAAAGGTTCCCTCCCAAGCGCCAACATTTAACAGTAGATAACTCCATTGAGACATGGGTACCCCGATATACAGCTTGGCCACATCACACAGGCTGAAGCCAGGCTTAAAGCATGACGTAGCTTATGCGATGTGGGGTGCAAATATCCTAACGCTTAAAATATTCGCCGTAACCAGCCTACTCAAAGCTGCTCGTAGCAATTTCAATAGCGCGTCTAGATTATCCCACGGTGCAATCATTAAAACTCTTGAAAAATTAAATATTGCTACGCAAAAGCCTAAATCTATCTGAAGGCTGAGTGATGGGAAGCACTTGACAACGGGATTTACTTGAGCCTCATTTCTAACTCAGTAGTCTCCCAATTATACAGAAAAGAAGCAAAGCACAGAATTTGTGTGTAGTTTTTATAACTCCGTACCTAGGCAAATCATTTTGGGATTTCTAGCTGGAGAGCAACGCAGCGATCTGGGTCACTGACCAACACCCTTCGCAGGAACGATGATGAGCCTTCCGGAAAAAATGTATACCTCAATACTATTACTCAGAGGAACAAACCTCTCACCGTAGTTAACATGCAAATTTTCAAGACAGCGTGGCTAAATTCCTACATTGGAATTTGGCTACTTTTTCAAGGTGCCGCCAATCTACCGACCATATTCCAAGTTGAGGATGAATCGTCGACCCGCTCGACATCCGATGCCGTCTCGGCGGAACTTGGCGGGCAGACGACGCTCTCAAGCGATACGTTGTCGTCAGCAGCCGTGGTAAACCAGCCTGCAGCGGTATCTCACACCAGTCAGCTGCGACAGCCCTGGCGCTTACCCCCAATCCCGACCTCCAGTCCATTAGTTCGAGTGACCCAGACGGCAGAGGCAGCGCTCCAACCGCTGGCCTACATCATCCCCGATGGCGGCTGTACGTATTGGGAATCGCCAGCTTCCACCACTGCCCTGCCGTATCAGGTATTGGTCAGCGAGCAGATCGTTGCCGAGTTTGCTGACCGCGACCAGGCCCACCACACGGGTAAACAGATTAGAAAGGGGCTTGACGATATTGCTGACCCAAGCGCACTAAAAATTAGTCGAGCTGGAGAAGCAATTGTTGGGTATTGGCGGCAGCAGCGGCTGTTTGAGGTGGATAGCGCTCTGTCACAGCAAATCGGTCAAACGCCAGAGGCGATCGCCACCACCTGGGTCAATGCCTTGAGGACCGCCCTCGATCACGCACCCCTGAGCGCCGTGGATGTCGCCGCAGACCTAAAGCAGCTCTCGCCGACGGGGCCAAGGCTCGCCGGGGTAGCCTCGTGGTACGGGCCCTATTTTCACGGACGCAAAACGGCAAATGGTGAAATATTCAACCAGAACGAGCTGACGGCTGCCCATCCTACGTTGCCATTCAACACAAAGCTCAAGGTGACTAACCAGCTCAACGGTCGGTCGGTAATGGTTCGCGTCAATGATAGGGGCCCCTACATAGGCCGCCGCACCCTCGACCTATCTCGCCGGGCTGCCCGCTGCCTCAACAGTGAGGTCAAAGGCGTTGTTCCCTTCCACGCAACTGTGCTGCAGCCGTCCTAGGGGCAGTCCAGCGAGCCAATGGCTTTTTCAGACAAAATAATGTGGCGCTGCCGGTCGAGACACAGCCATCCTTCCTCTTTCAGCTGGCTGAGTAGGCGGGTTACTGTGACGCGCGTGGTTCCCACAGTGTTAGCAAGCTGCTGATGGGTGAGGCGAACACTGAGGCGAATGCCGCGCTCTTCGGGCTGACCGACCTCTTGACTCAGCAAAAGCAAGAGGTGGCGGAGACGCTCTTCAACCCTGCGATAGCCCACCATAGCCAACAGCGCTTCAGTCTGCCGCAGCCTACGGTTGAGGTGATGAAAAATGCTTTGGGCAAGTTCAGGCGATCGCTCAACCTCGCTGAAGTTTAGCTTCAGCAGGTCTGCGTTGGTGAGGGCAACCGCGTGGTAAGGGCGGATGAGGGTAAACGGCAGTCCGAAGGGCATAGACGGGCAAATCAAGCCCAACAGTGCCTCATCCCCGGTGGCATAGAGTGTTCCCACCTGAACAATCCCACGACAGACGACCCAAACGTCCTGTGGACCCATCTCAATGGTCTGTCCCCCCGCAAATGGATGCAGCGTGCGGCCAGAATATTGCTCCTCGAGTAGATGACGCAAGTCCTGTGGCGTGGGCTCGGCAGCGAAGGAGTGGACCATGCGGTTACCTCTAATTACCCACAAATGAGAATAACTCAGCCAGCTGAAGGAAAATTAAACAACTGGTTTAGGAGAGGTTAAGCTTCAGCTTTAGTATCTTAGAGCCTATGCCTCAAGGCGGCTTTGATTAAGGCAGCAGATAGCTTCCAGCATCCCCCTCGCCTTACTGAGGGTTTCCTCATACTCAAGCTCTGGATTAGAGTCTGCCACCAGACCTGCCCCCGCCTGGACGCTCACCCGCTGAGACCCATCGGGCTGACGCTGCACCACCATAGTGCGGATGGTGATCGCGGTGTTAAGCTGACCTTCAAAGTCGTAGTACCCATAGACTCCAGAATAGGGCCCTCTGCGGGAAGATTCTAGGTCATGAATAATTTCCATGGCGCGAATCTTAGGCGCTCCGCTGACGGTTCCAGCTGGGAAGCAGGCTTTTAGCAGCTCCCAGGCCGTTTTTCCGGGCTGCAGCGTTCCAGTAACGTTGCTGACGATGTGCATGACGTGAGAATAATATTCGATCACCATAAGCTCATCGACGGTAACGGTGCCGGGCTGACATACCCGTCCTAGATCATTGCGTCCCAAATCAACTAGCATGACGTGCTCGGCCACCTCCTTCGGATCCTGGAGCAGGTCCTTGGCAAGGGCGGCATCTTCTGAGCGCGTGTGACCGCGTCTGCGTGTTCCAGCAATGGGGCGCAGCGTTGCAATGGTGGCTGACTCTGTCAGCGATCGCTCAGCTTTTACCATCACCTCTGGGCTCGACCCAATCAGCTGCCAGTCCTGGAAGTGGAAGTAGGCCATGTAGGGCGACGGATTAATCAGGCGTAGCGAGCGGTACAGGGCGAAGGGGTCACCGTGGTAGGGGGTAGACAGCCGCTGGGAGAGAACAACCTGGAATATGTCTCCGGCCCGAATGTGGTCTTTAGCTTGCTCAACGCTGCGGCAGAATTCGGCCCGAGACACATTGCTTTGGTAGGCCAAATCTTGCCCTGTCCCTGCGGCAGACCACCGCAGCACTGTATCGGCGTGGGACAGGGGCATCTGCAGCTTTTGCACCAGGGTATTGACGCGCTGACACGCGCTGTCGTAGGCCTGCCGCAGGAATACCGACGGATCCCGCAGGTCAGCGTAGGCGATCGCCCAAATTTTCCGCTTTACCTGGTCAAATACCAAAAGCTGATCCACCTGCATCCAAACCCCGTCAGGCAGGTCATTTTCACTCGGGGGATGGACCGAGACGCGGGGCTCAATCCAGCGAATCAGCTCGTAACCCCACACCCCAAACAGTCCGCCAATGCCGGGAGGAAGCTGGGGCAGCTTGACGGGGGTGAATGGCGTCAGGCAGTCGGCCAAAATGTCAAAAGGGTTGCCGCTGAAGCGCTCTTGAGCGCCGTGGCGATGGGTTTGGGTAATGCGATCGCCGCGGGCCTCGAGGACCCAAAGCGGATCGCACCCCAGAAAACTGTAGCGGGCAAGCTGCTCTCCCCCCTCAACAGACTCCAAAAGGAAGCTATAGGGCTGTCCTGCACAGACCTTATACCAAGCAGAAACGGGGGTATCGAGGTCAGCAACCCACTCTCGATATACCGGGATAAAGTTGCCCTGCTGCGAAAGCTCAGAAAACTGTTCAAACTCTGGAAACATGGCAATTGAATAGCGTGGAGGGGCACGATAGTCGCGCCCCTCTACATAGATTCATAGCTGTACTTATAGAACCACGGAAATCACCGCTGGGAGCGGTGTCTCGCGAGGCCTTAAACTTCGTAAGGCGCCTGACCTGTAAACTTTAGGGTGGCGGGCTCGGGATTTTCGCCGATGGACCGCTCCTTCTTGCCGTTATAGGGGCGCCCCTCGTTCACCTTTTCAGGAAATACGCCGTCAGCTGGGTGGAGATACTGAATTTCCCCGTTGGGGAAAACCCGGTAGATCTTATAGTCTTCCATCTTGGGCTTAAACTTGGTGCGCAGCTGAGCGCCTAGGGCTAGGCACTGCTCTTTGCGAGCTAGATACAGCAAGTTTTCACCCTCGTTCATGGTAGCCGCGCCGCCGGTGGGCATTTCAAAGACTTGCGCCTTGGGGCTTGTCCAGGTAATTGCGTATTTCTCCTCAACCTCGGCTTTCGTGAGCAGTCCGCCAGTGCTGCCGCCGAATAGAGGCGTTTGTCCAGTAAGAGTTTCTGCCATAAGGATTTCTCTGAAACAGTTTGAACAGTTTGATTGGAATCGTATCACCGGCCCTGCACCATCTGAGCTGATTGTGAGGAACTGTTACAGTCGCGATTGTCGTTGCATTTGTCGTATTTCTATAGACGCACCCCCTTACAAGCGCGATCGCAAAGGGTACTGCTGAAAATAATGGAGTGGGCTCACAAACCGAGGACAACTCGGCATAATAGGGTTAAGTAGCACTATGCAGGAGACCAGTAACTAATGACTGCAGTACAGCCGCAACAGCGGGGAATCATGCTCACTGATGCTGCCCTCAAGCAGGTTCTTGACCTTAAGGAAAAGCAAGGCGGCGGTGACCTGTGCTTACGGGTCGGCGTCCGGCAGGGCGGCTGCTCTGGAATGTCCTACACTATGGATTTTGAGCAGCCAGAGAACATCCGCGATAACGATGAGGTCTTCGATTACGACGGCTTTCAGGTGGTTTGCGACCCCAAGAGCATGCTCTATCTCTACGGGCTGGTTCTAGATTTTAGCAGCGCCATGATTGGGGGCGGCTTCCAGTTCACTAACCCCAACGCAAATCAGACTTGCGGCTGCGGTACTTCATTTTCATAGCCTAGCTCCTGCACCTATTGGGGGCACGGTGCATCGTGCTCCTGGTGTTTTAATTTAAAAATCTTTTGCTGACCGCCAGATGATTCAAACCCCAGAAAATGCCTTTGATGAGGCTCTCAAGCGCTATGGCGACGGTGAATCTGCCGAGACGCTGATTCCCGTCTTTAAGGAAATCTGCGATCGCGCTCCAAAGAATAGCCCCGCCTGGACCTGCCTATCCTGGCTTTATTTGCTGGCCGAAAAGCCAAACTCGGCCTACAAGGCGGCTCAGAAGGCCGTCAAGCTTCACGCTGAAGATCCCCAAGCGAGGGTCAATTTAGCGATCGCCATGCTAGAAACGGACCGTAAAGGCGTTCGTCAGCATATTGATGTGGCCCAGCAGGTCGCCTCCGCTGTCCCAGAACTGCGCCAAGAGCTGCAGAAAAACTTTGAAGATGGCATTGCCCGCCGCCCAAGCTGGCCTGCATTGATCCGCGTTCAGCGCTGGATGTTTGAGGATTAAGCATCTCTCTCAGAATGATTCGTTTGGGCTGATCTGCGATCGCTATAAATCTATCAAGTAAACCTCGTCTAGGTTTGGAAGTGGAGTTTTTCCTGTGGAAAGTGTCTGCTTAGCGTATCGAAGGCTCTCACCCCCGGCCCCTCTCCCAAGATGTGGGAGAGGGGAGTCCGGTTCCCTTCCCCCAATTCTGAGAGAAGGGCTAGGGATGGGGGCTTCCAGGACGCTAAACGCGTACTGCGGAAAAACTTCACTCTGCAACAATGGTTGTGGTTGAGTTGGTAATGTCCACGGGCGCTGGAGCGATCAAGTCAATCAAAATTAATTCGACAAAATCAAAATTAACTTCAATTCATCATTTTGTGATTGACGCTTGCCAATCCTGAAGACATATTAAGTTACTCAAGATAAGTTAATAAAAAGTTCGGTCTTTGAATGATAAGCTTTTGTCAAGATAGCGATGAGCGGGCAACTATGCCTGCTTTTTAATCTCAAAATTTTTAACTAAAACTAAAGGAGATTGATCATGACGAAGGCTAATACCACCGTCAATGTGAAGCCTGAGACCCGTAACCACAAGGGCTTTTTCGTCCAAGATACGTCTTACACGCTAATGGGTATCGATCGCTCAGGTTGGGCGCTCATCTGCGTCGATGATGCAACCTGTCACTATGTTGACCCGGATAACCTAGACAGTCTAGATCTAGACACTAGCGCCTAGGCAGTGGTAAATGGTAGCCTTTGGCCCTTGGGTGGGGTTACCATTTAATCTCTTTAGCTGGACCTTTTACAACGCATCCCAAATAATAAAAACCATTTTCATTCTTTTGAATGATTCTAAATCCCTAAAATGGGATCCTTTTAATCAGATAAACCGATTTACTTGCGTTGTGGGAAAATCAGGGCTGTAAAATAAGGCAAAGAAGCAATACTATGTGCTTCTTTGCCTTATTTTCTTATTTATGACTCGAAAAGGTCTGCAGTTGAAACAGCCCACTTTACATTGACCACAGCTATGAAAGACGCGTTGTTGACCTGGCTCAACCGAGCGCTAGTTGCCAATTTGTTCTTTGTGCTCTTCTGCTTTTTTTGGCTTTTGACCGCCGTCGTTGGCCGTGGGTTGAACATTCCGCTAGGTCTAGACCTGTGGTATAAGCTCTGGGAACCCGTAATTACCCCAGCCATAGGCATTTTGATGGGTGGTGCTCTGCTGAGTGGCCTTGGGAGTTGGGTATCTCAAAAGTTAAGCTAGAAGGCCGCGATCGCCTTCCCATCGAGTTTGGTTATTGATACAAGAGAGCACCTACAGAATGTCCCGAAGCGCATCCGTGACATCAGTATAGGCATACTCAAATTCACTGGATTCCACCCGTTTTGGGACAACCTGCTGGCCTTCGAGCACCACTTTAGCCGCATCTCCCAGCAGCAGCTCTAGGGCAAATTCTGGCACTGGTAGCCATGACGGACGACCCATCACCTGCCCTAAGCGATCGCAAAACTCCGTCATTCGCACGGGTGCAGGGGCCGTCGCGTTGTACGCACCGCTCATTCCTGGGTCATTCAGCGCCTTGAGGATCAGATTCACCAAGTCATCCCGGTGAATCCACGAAAACCACTGCCGACCGCTGCCAATGGGGCCACCGGCAAAGATTTTGAAGGGGGGCACCATGCGCTCTAGGGCTCCGCCCTTGCCCAGCACGATCCCCGTGCGCAGAATCACGAGCCTGCAGCCTTGATCCATGGCAGGTTGGGCCGCCGCTTCCCATCGTCTACACACGTCAGCCAAAAAGTCGTTTCCTGGCGGGCTGTCTTCGTCAAAGGTGGCAGTTTCGCTAGTGCCGTAGTAGCCGATAGCCGATGAATTAATTAGAGTGGCGGGCTTTTGAGTTGCTTGAGCGATCGC